>JBFFFS010000221.1:0-4947 GCA_041557855.1 Roseobacter sp.
GTGAATGCGCACCCGGTCCTGCGGCACGTTTTCAAGAGCATGGTTCATAGCCTCGACATGCGCATCGGCGATGCGCACGAACTCCGCATCGGAGAGATCCTGGAACAGCATGTGACGCGACAGGGCGAGATCCGGACAATCGAGCTGCAGCAGCAGCCCCGCCCCGACAATCGTCTCGTATTCCTCGCGCATCGCATCGGCCAGCGCCGAAAGATAGGCGTCGCGCGTCGGATAGAACTCGTTCTGGAGAAACAGTGAAATCACACCGGGGCTGGCCGCGTTCATGAAACCTTCCGCTGCTCCGTGCTCGGCCATGGCCGCCTTGAGGTTGGCGATATCCTTCTGCAACTCGCCCTGCCCCTTCGAGCGCACCTCTCCAGTGCACATCGGACGCGCGTATTTCGGTGTGCCGCCGTCCTCGGCCAGCCGCTTGAGAAAGCTGGGGAATTTCTTGAGATCCGCCGGTGCGTTTCGTTTGCTGTCACCGGAAAAGCCGGTGTACCGGTCTTTCACATACGTGGCGTAGGATATCTTGGACGTCTCGCCATCGCTGACGATATCGATACCCGCCGCCACCTGCCGTGCAACAGTGTCCGAGACCGCGCGGGTCATGGCCGCGTCAAAGGCGGCAGGGTCGTAGGCTTCGTTCCGTTCGCGGGCGAAAATAAAATCCACCACTTCCTGGCTGCGCGGCAGGCTACCCACATGGGTCGTGCGGATGCTCATGCCTCTGCCCCCTTCCATGTCGGACCGGCGGCATCGTCAGTTGCCACGATATGGTAAAGCGAGGCCTCTCCCGTCATCGCCGGCACCGCCGTGTGCATCAAATCGGCGGGCACGGTGCAGGTGTCGCCGGGGTTCAGGACGGTCTCTCCACCGGGATTGCCGTCCTGGCCTTCCCAGATCAGGCGCCAGTGGCCATGCACGGGCATCAGAACGGAGGGACGGTCGTGCTGATGCATATCGGTCGTCGAAGAACTCCGCGTTAGAAAGCCGACCTCGAAACCCGGTCTGTCGCGGATCACGCCCTTTTCGCCGATCACCAGGACGGGCTTCCTGTGCGCCAGCGCCACAAGATCGTTATAGCGCCGTACGCCGAAGCCGATGACCTCCTGCGGCGTCATTTCGGGAAAGTCCTTCAATGCGTCATCGCCCAGTACCGGCATCGGTTTCACACCCTCCGGCAATGTCTCGCCTTTCTTGCTGTCATAAAGCTTGCCGTTCTCGCCCAGCATCAGGCCGTGATCCCGCGCGTCCTCGATCACCTGCGGCGCCCAGATCACACCGCCACCCGCATCATCACCGCCGAGGATCGCCATGATCATTCCGTAGTCCGTGCCGATATTCTCGAATCCGCGAAAAATCCCGGTTGGTATGTTGATGATGTCCCCCTCTTCGAGCACCACCTCGCCGGCATCCCCCCAGCGGCCCCAGAAAAACCGCCAGCGGCCCTTGAGCACGAAGAACACCTCCGCCGTGCGATGGCTGTGCAGCGAGTTCCGGCATTTCGGCGGCTGCCCCGCTGCACCGATGTTGAAGCCATGCGGAAGCGTGATGTGCACATGCTGATCGGCGCTTTCCGACACGCCGCCGCCGATGATCGTGAAGTTCTCCTTCTGGTCCGATCCGGGGGTATGGGCGTCGATGAAGGCCGTCTTGCAGGGTTTCAGATCGCCGTAACGCACGATCCGCGCTTCCATTTCGGCAGGTGTCATGTCTGATCTCTTTCTTTGTTGGCACGCAGGCTGGCGCATTCGGCTTCCAGCTCAGCTATTCTTGCTTCAAGCCGTTCTATTTCCGGCCCGACGAGCGTCGTCATTTCGGTTGCATCAAAACGCGGCGTTATGAATTTGGGACAGTTCCAATCGAAGGCCGCGACCGTGATGACCATGACCCGTTCGACCCGGCCCTGACCTTCCGTCTCCAGTTCGGCCGCAAGTTCGGGCTCGGCCTCCGCCGACTTCATGCTGCCATGCCCCAGCAGTTTCAGGCGCGCCTGGCGCGGATAATCCATCGCAAAGACAGATACCCGGTCGGTGACGCTCAGGATGCCAGCGCTGACCAGCTGCCGGTTTCCTCTATAATCCGCAAAAGCGATGGTCAGGGCATCAAGCACCTTGATAAAGCCCGCCGGCCCGCCGCGGTGTTGCACGTAGGGCCAACCCGTTTCCGACACCGTCGCCATGTAGATCGACGTGCGCGTCGTTAGGAAAGCAGTCTCCTCCGCGCCCAGCCCCTCCGGCGCATCACGGGCGCTGACACGGGCATAGGTCTCATACGAGCCTTCGGTGCGCTGCGCCTGCTCGACTGCAGGCGTGAACATGATTTTCCCAAAGGTCTCCATGCTCAGCCCGTGTGCAGGAGGATCTGTTTCCAGATCGTTGTTTCATCATAGATCACATATTCGCGGCGCAATCCCCATGGCCCGAATTCGGCGTGGCATATCCCCAGCAGATACACGGGAGCGCCGGTTGGCGCGCCGAAAGTACCCCAGCCGCTGTGCGTGCCGGTCAGCGACCAGCGCAAGGCGGCACGGGGGGGCATCACCGGATCATCCCGTCCGATCTGGTGGTCGATGCGAAACTCGGCGTCGGGAAAGGACGCGCGCAAACTCATCCAGAACTGATCCGCGTCGCCATGGCTGTGGCTGGTGACCCCGCCGGGATATTCGCAGTGCACCGCGCGGTCATATTCCTGCGGGATCGCCGCCATGTCCGCCCCCATGATACGGGTCAGAATATCGGCGTATTTCTCGCCCCAGGCGTTATCGTTGCCGCGTCCCTTGTAAGGGCCTGGCTGGTCCGTTGCCGGGGTCAGCGGCTGGACGCAATTGGCCGCCCCGCCTTCCTTCTCGATCAGGTCGGCGGCATAGCTCTTGGGATCAAGGCCCAACTGACGCACGATCGCCCCCTGGTCGCGGATCAGCCATTCGTCGTCGATCTTATTGTTCTTCGCATGACAGTCCGCAAGAATGCGGTAGGTCAACTTCCGCCCGGTTGCCTTGCCATATACCCCGTCGTGCATATGGGTCGCGGTGCTCAACAACCTGTGCGAGGACAGCATTCCTTCCTCGGGCGTGCCGCACCAGATCACGTCTTCGCCCAGCAACGTCCGGTCGGGAAGCTCGGCCAGCGTTGCCATCGTCGCACCGATCACGTTGCGATTGCCGATCACCACCGAGGCAGGCGAGCGCACCACGATGTCTTCCGCGTAATAGTCGTGCAGCGTCGCGATTTTACGGTCTTCCCAGATCTCCTTGGTGATGCCGATGATATAATCGGGAAAATCCTTGAACTTGGGATCAAAGCCTTTCATGGCGGTCATTCCTTGGGTTTGCGGGCCGAGCCGCGGATTATCAATGGGCCATCCAGCACGATATGGCGCGCTTCATCATGCTCGCCGCACAGTCGCTGCATCAGGGCGCGCGTGGTTTCGGCCACCATGCGGTTTGCAGGCTGGCGTACCGTCGTCAGGTCGTAACTTGGCCAGCTTGACAGGGCGACATCGTCATACCCAACCACCGACACATCCTCTGGCACCCGCAGGCCAAGCTCGAAGCGCAACACATCCATCACCGCGAAGGCCATGTGATCGTTGGCGACGAAAACCGCGTCAGGGCGATCCGTGCCGCCAAACATCTCGCGCGCAGCCGCTTTCGCCTGTTCGAAATTGAAGTTGCCCAGACCGCGCGCGTAAAGTTCGCAGCCGGCGTGTTCCAGCCCTTGCAGGAATCCGGCCTCCCGGTCGATCTGGGTCGAGGCGCCCTCCCAACCCGCGATATGCGCGATGCGCTCATGCCCGCCTGCGATCAGGTATTCGGCGAGTTTCCTGCCCCCTTCGACATTGTAGGAGGTGACCGAGGTCAGACGCTTGTCATATTGATGACGGTTGAACAGCACGATCGGAATACCCAGACCTTCGCAGCGCTGGGTGAGATCGTTGGACAGACCGACGGAAGCCGCGATGATCGCATCCACCTGATAATCCAACAGTTCATCGATCACCGACTGCGTGGCGGCGTGATCGTTTGAGGCCATGAAAACCAGCACGTGATACCCTTCCGCCTGCAGCGATTTCGACAAGCGTTCGATGGCTTCGGGGTAGAACTGGTTTTCCAGGTAGGCCACTACAAGCCCGATGATACGGCTGCGGCCCGTATTGAGCGAGCGCGCCAGCACATTCGGGCGGTAACCCAGCGCGGCGGCGGCCTTGCGCACCTTCTCGGCAGTGCCTTTGCTGACGGACGCGCCGGGTGTGAACACGCGGCTGACCGCCGACCGGCTGACCCCGGCCTTTTCGGCAACATCCAGTGACGTGACTTTAGGCATGGCCGCTCATCCCGCTGTCCAGCCGCCGTCGATGCGCAACGAGGTTCCCGTGACCATCGCCGAGGCATCGGAGGCGAGATAGACCGCAGCCCCCATGATATCGGAAACCTCACCGACTCGCGGCAGCTTGATCTTTTCCATGATCCAGGCAAGCCGCTCCGGGCTTTCGAAAGTTCCCTGCGTCAGCGGGGTACGGATGAATGTAGGGCAGATCGTGTTGATGCGGATACCCGCCTTGCCCCATTCGATGGCCATGGCCTTTACCATGCCTTCAAGCCCATGTTTGGAGGCGCAATAGACCGCGCGGTCAATACCGCCGACATGACCCATCTGGCTCGATATATGGATGATGGAACCCGGCCGACCTTCCCGCATCAACGCGCGTGCGGCCTGTTGCGACAGGAAATAGGCGCTGCGCAGGTTGATGTTCATCACCGCATCGAAGTCCCGCGGCGCGGTATCCAGTGCCGGTGTATGTCGTGCCAGTCCCGCCGAGTTGACGACGATGTCGAAGGGTTCGTCAAAGCAGCTTTCGAGCGCCTCCAGATTGGTCTGGTCCAGCGGCAGGGCCTGCGCCGAGAGGCCGGTTTCGGCCATGGCTTCCACGGCCTCATTCAAA
>JBFFFS010000222.1:0-4931 GCA_041557855.1 Roseobacter sp.
AGGTCGAGTGAAAGAAGCGCAGGTTGGAAGTCGATGTCGTCTTCGTGCTCGTCCTGATCATTGCCGCTCTCCTCGCCAATAATTCCGTCGAGCAAGGCCAGAAGCTTTGCCGTCTCCTCATCCGGCAAGGGCCCGGAATCGCGACTGACACGAACGAGATCCGACAAATGGCCGGCGCATTGGAAAAAGATCTTGAGAGCTTCGGCGTCCGGGCTCATGCGCCCGGAGCGCACTTCATCTAGAACGGTTTCGAACCTGTGTGCAAAGCGGACAAGCGCTTCCAATCCGAATGCCCCGGCGCCGCCCTTGATGGAATGTACCGCCCGGAAAACGACATTGATCTTCTCCGCATCCGCCGAGCCGTCGTAAAGGACTTGCAGACCATCCTGGAGCGCTTCGAGCAATTCCTCGCATTCAATAAAGAAGGACGCTCGGATCTCCGCCATCGGATCGTTTGTTTCAGCCATGCAGCACCTCCTAACCGGCAACCATCTGCAATGCTTTGACGAGTTTTCCGGGATCGAAAGGTTTGACGATCCAACCTGTTGCCCCTGCATTTCGGGCCCGTGCCTTCAATTCCGGCGCCGCCTCTGTGGTGAGCACCAGTATTGGCGTCGCCCGATGTTTTTCCTGCCCGCGCACCGCATCAATGAACCCAAACCCGTCCATACGCGGCATGTTGATATCGGTAATGATGGCATCCGGTTCGATGTTCTCTAAAACTTCGATTCCGTGCACGCCGTCGTCCGCGGTATGCACATTAAAGCCGGCTGGAAGAAGCGCCATGCGGATCATGTCTCTCATGGTGCGACTGTCATCGACGGCGAGGATTTCTAAGGTCATTACCGCCCCTCCGCGATGGTTTCGGGCGTCATTCCCATGACGCGCATCTGATCGATGACCCGATCCGATAAATTGACGATGTGCATGCTCCGGCCTTCGGCACGTAGAGTTTTGGCAGCCGATAAGAGAACCTGCAGACACAACGCGCCCAGATTTTTGACCTTGGAGAAATCGACGGTGACTTCCTGGTCTGTGCTTGCGCCAAACGCGATCTTCATGGCTGAAGCTGCCGGCAGGTCCAACCTCGCTTCGAGTTCTATTGCCGCGCTCATGGCATTCTCGCGCTACATTTCGGATCGGAACGGATCATCGGAATCTCCACATCGGCAGGTCGTTTAAGATGACGTGGTTTTAGAGTGCAGGGAGTTAAGACTGGGTTACCTCCCTTGGCTTTTTAATTTCCCATTGGACATTCATCCGACGTGCGGCGTACGCTCGGTCGCCTATTGCAAACAAAAAAGCCCTGCCGGGGTTGCCAGCAGGGCCTTTCGATTGCCTTTTTCGTCTGTCAGGCGCGCCGTCTGCGGCCTCCGGTGCGTCCCGCACGTCCGCGGCCTTCCTGTCCCGGTTTTGGCGCTTCCTTGTTGAACTCGATCCAGGCACCGCCATGCGGGTCATTGTTGGTCAGGAAATTCGCCGCTCGAATCGCTTCCATTTCCTTGCCCGGGCGGGGCTTCAGGGATCCGAGTCCGGTCAGTTGGCAGAAAAGCTCCGGATCAATTTCGTCCGGGACGATGATTCCGGCCTCGGCCAGCTCGAGCTTCTTGGCTTCGATTTTCGCCGCATTCACGGGCAGGGCCACCGGGTTCATGATGGCCGAGGTCATCCCCGCGCCCATGGCCATCGGCAGGAAGGCGTTGTTGATCCCGTGGCGGTTGGGCAGGCCGAAGGAGATGTTCGACGCACCGCAGGTCGTATTCACGCCAAGTTCCTCGCGCAGGCGCCGCACCAGGGTGAATACCTGATGGCCGGCTGTCGCCATGGCGCCGATCGGCATCACGAGCGGGTCCACAACGATGTCATGGGCCGGAATACCGAAATCGGCTGCACGTTCCACTATCTTCTTGGCCACTGCAAAACGCACATCGGGATCTTCTGAAATTCCGGTGTCATCGTTTGAAATGGCAACGACCGGTACGTTGTATTTCTTCACCAGTGGCAGCACCAGTTCAAGGCGCTCTTCCTCTCCGGTAACCGAGTTTAGGAGCGGGCGTCCTTCGGCTGCGGCAAGGCCGGACTCAAGCGCACCAGGAACCGAGCTGTCGATGCAAAGGGGCACGTCCACGACCGTCTGTACACGCTCCACCAGTTCCTTCATCAGTGGAGGCTCGACGAAATTGTTGTCAGCGTAGCGGGTATCTTCAGCCATCTTGTTGGTGAAAACGGCGCCGGAGTTGATGTCCAGCACCGTGGCACCGGCCATGACCTGCGCAATGGCATCGGCTTCGACGGTCGAGAAATCGCCGGCCTCCAGTTCGAGCGCCAGTTTCTTTCGGCCCGTGGGATTGATGCGCTCTCCGATCACGCAGAAGGGCTGGTCAAAACCGATGATGGCAGTCTTGGTTTTGGATTCGACAATAGTCCGGGTCATGTAAGGGTCCTTGGGTCAGGCGTTTGCAGGTTTGGTCGCAGCGCCACCGTGATCCATCGCCCAAGTGGCGTTGGTCTTGATCCCGCCCAGCGGGAAAAAGTGAACATTGGTGATGTTGAAATCCGGGTGAGCGGCCTTGTGTGCGGCCAGTTCTGTCAGCACATCCATCGGCTCGTAAGGCAAAAGCAGTTTGGTGACATCCATGGCCCGCTTCTGAAGCACTTTGAGTGAAGGGCCGACACCGCAGGTGATGGCAAATTTGATGAGCGTCTGCAGCTTGGCCGGACCCGCGATGCCGATATGAACGGGCAGAGTGATACCGTCGGCAGCCAGAGCATCCGCCCAGGCAATGATCGGCTTGGCTTCAAAGGCGAACTGAGTCGCGATGGCCATCTTGGCATCCGTGCGGGTCTGGAATTCGTTCTTCCACTTCATCGCGGCAGAGACATTGGTCATCGTGCCATCGGCGTCGATGTCACGGTTGCCCTCGGGATGGCCTGCGACGTGCAGACGTTCGAAACCCGCTTCGTCGAACAGCCCGGTTTCCATCAGTTGCATGGAACTGTCGAAGTCCCCATGCGGCTCGGCGACACTACCAGCCAGGAGAAGCGCCTGCTTTACATTCGCTTCGCCCTGGTACCGGGCGATCCAGTCGGCCAGCGTGGCCCGGTCCTTGATGATCCGTGCAGGGAAATGCGGCATCACTTTGTAGCCATCAGAGTTCAGCCGCCTGGCCGTGGCAACCATATCCTCGATGGGTGTGCCTTCGATATGCGCGATGTAAACGCGTGTGCCTTCCGGCAGCAGAGCGCGGAAGTCCTCCACTTTCTCTGCCGTGCGCGGCATGACTTCGATGGAGTAGTCCTGCAGGAACGCCTCAAGCTGAGGATTATGGGGCAGGGCGGGTTCGTCGACCTTGCGTTTGAAATTGAGAAGAGCCATCAGTCGGTCCTTTCCAGACAGGAGTGTGTCGTAGAGCGCGGGCAGGGTTAGGCCCAGCCGTCGTTGTCGATCAGGTGCTTGATCCGGTCACGGTCGTATTCCGCGTCGAGACGTGCCGCTTCGGCATCTGCAACCGCATCGGGATCGCCTTCGACCGACACCGGGGGAGCCTTGCGCCATTCCGCCAGGTAGGCGTCTGTGTCGGCGGCGCCCACCTTCATGGCCGCGCGGTCGATTGCCTGCTCGAAGCGTTCCGGCAACTGGCGCTTGGCACCGCGTCGCCCCTTGCCGACAATCACCTGAGCGGGAATGTCGCGCCAATATACGATTGTGACCTCAGGCATGTACCGAATCCTGTTTGCGTTTCACCACTGTCTATCCGTCGCTTTCACCGTGACGCTGCCGATTTTCGACAGAACGCACACATTCAGCGACTTATGGTGAGATGTAGCAGGGCTGAGACATTTGTGCGACACGGCGGCCGATCAAAATCTTGATAATGATTGTGTGCCGAATTGATACCTTGCCCCTTTTACGGGGACGCTGCTGCGACTGCATCTTTGCGCGCTTGCGCGGGGGTCAAACAGTGACTACTCTTTATTCAACTCGAAATGAAAGGCGCGAAAGATGGCGCCACAGCGTCCCAAAGGTGCGGGCGCGCTCGACACAAAGACGGCTCTGAGCCCCGCGCCAGTTCCGCCCGGATCAAGCGAGCTTTATGCTGCCCTTGATCTGGGTACAAATAGTTGCCGCATGCTGATTGCCCAACCGAAGGGCAGCGGGTTTCATGTGGTGGACAGCTTTTCGAAGTCGGTGCAATTGGGCGCCGGACTTGAAAAAACCGGGCGGCTTTCGCGCGGCTCGATGACTCGTACCATTCAGGCTCTGCGCATCTGTCAGCAAAAACTGAAGCGTCATAAAGTACGCCACATGCGACTGGTCGCGACAGAGGCCTGTCGCCGAGCACTCAATGCCAATGAGTTTATCACTCGCGTCCATCGTGAAACCGGTCTTCGTCTGGACATCATCAAACCTCAGGAAGAGGCGAAACTCGCCGTGGTATCCTGCGCGCCGCTCGTGAGCCGGCAGACGGAGAACCTGCTGGTGGTCGATATCGGTGGCGGATCGACGGAACTTGTCTGGATCAACCTGAAGGAAGTGCCCCCCCGGGAAAGACCACACGCGATCATGCGCCTGCATTCGGGCTTCTCGAGGGGTATTTCGGATGTGGCCGAGGCACGTGTTATCGACTGGATTTCGGTGCCGCTGGGGGTTGCAACGCTGAGGGATCAGTTCAATGACGTGGAGGACGATGCCGCCCGCTTCGCCCTGATGAGCTGGTTTTTCGAGGAGAACCTTTCTGATTTCGCACCCTACCACGAAACGCAGCCCCATGAGAAATTTCAGATCGTCGGCACGTCCGGCACGGTAACGACGGTGGCGGCAAGCCATCTTGGCCTCAAGCGCTATGATCGGGCGAAGGTTGACGGCCTCCACATGACGACCGATGAGATCGACCGGGTGATCCGCTCCTATCTTGCCCTCGGGCCCGAGG
>JBFFFS010000223.1:0-4875 GCA_041557855.1 Roseobacter sp.
CGTGGCTTGTCCATAAGCCAGCCGGGAGGAAATGCGCGGTGCACCAATTCGATCATGCCAAGCTGGAGCGGTATCTGGCCGAGCACCTGCCCGGTTTCGGGCGGCTCGACAGCATCGAAAAATTCTCCGACGGGCAATCCAACCCCACCTACCGGGTCATCAGCGGAGAGCATCACTACGTGCTGCGCGCCAAACCACCGGGCAAGTTGTTGAAATCCGCCCATGCGGTGGACCGCGAGTTCCGCGTGATGCGGGCGCTGGCAGATACCGCCGTGCCGGTGCCGCGCGTGCTGCACCTTAGCGGCGAGGAGAGCCCGATGGGGCCACAGTTCATGGTGATGGAAGAGGTGCGGGGCCCGATCTTCTGGGATCCGGCGCTGCCGGAGATCGAAAAGCCTCGGCGCGCCGCCTATTACGACGCGATGAATGCCACGCTCGCGGCCCTGCATGATGTCGATCCGCTGGCCGTGGGCCTGGGAGATTTCGGCAAGCCCGGCAACTACTTCGAACGGCAGGTCGCGCGCTGGTCGGGCCAGTATCAGCAGGCCGCCACCGATCCCCTGCCCGATGCCGACTGGCTGATCGACTGGCTTGCCGAGCACATGGTCGCCGATGACGGCGCCAGCAGCATCGTCCACGGCGACTTTCGCATCGACAACATGATCTTCGCGCCGGAGCGCCCGCAGGTTCTGGCGCTTCTCGACTGGGAGCTGTCCACGCTGGGGCATCCGCTGGCCGATCTCGCCTACCAGTGCATGCACTGGCGGCTGCCCTACGAGGGGCATTTCCGGGGGCTGGGCGGGCTTGATCGGGACGAGCTGGGCCTACCCAGCGAAGAGGATTACGTGGCACGATATTGCGAGCGCCGCGGCATCGCCCCACCCGCCGACTGGACCTTTTACGTGGTCTTTTCCTACTTCCGCCTGCTGGCGATCCTGCAAGGCGTGTTCCGGCGCGGGCTGGAGGGCAACGCCTCCAATCCCAAGGACACCGACAGGCTGCGCGACGTGATCGCGCTGATGGCCCATGACGCCCGCGCGCTTGCCGGCTCGGAATAACGGACACCCGGAATTCGCAGCCTCCGCGCGTCACAGAACTTGACCTGCGCGGGGTTCAGGTGTTCCAAAAAGATGCAAAGCGAGGAGCGGCGCCATGGCACCACAGCACAACAGCTACGACGTGATCATCATCGGCGGCGCCATCTATGGCTCCAGCGTCGCGTGGTGGCTCACCCAGATGTCGGGCTTTGACGGGCGCGTGCTGGTGATCGAACGCGACCCAACCTACGAATTCGCCGCCACCAGCCACACCAACAGCTGCATCCGCCAGCAATTTTCAAACGAGATCAACATCCAAATTTCCCAGTTCGGCGCCGAATTCATCCGCGATTTCCGCACCTTCATGGGCGGTGACCCGGATGTTCCAGCGCTGACACTGCAAAGCTTTGGCTATCTTTACCTCGCCGACACCCCCGCCTTCGCCGCAGCCCTGAAGGAAGCCCAGCAGATACAGGCGGGGCTCGGGGCCGCTACCCGGCACATGACCCGCGACGAGATCGCCGAAAGCTACCCCTTCTACCAGCTCGACGACATCCTGGCCGGCAATCATAACACCCGGAACGAAGGTTATTTCGACGGCGGCACCATGTTCGACTGGATGCGCCGCATGGCCCGGCGCGGCGGCGTGGAGTACCTCGCTGACGAGGTCGTGGCGCTTGATCGCAAGGGCGGCCGGGTCGAGGGTGTCACGCTCAAATCCGGCACGACCCTTTCCTGCGACGTCGTTGTCAACGCCACCGGCACCCGTGGCGCGCAAACCGCGCGGATGGCCGGGCTCGACATCCCCATCGAGGCGCGCAAACGCTACAGCTACGTCTTTGATGCCGCCCATCCGCTGGCGCAGGACCTGCCGCTGACCATCGACCCCTCGGGCGTGCATATGCGCAGCGACGGGCGCTATTATCTCGCCGGCGGGCGGGCCGATGACGACCCGGCGGTGGCGGTCGATGACTTCACCGCCGACCACAGCCTGTGGGAAGACAAATTCTGGCCGATCATCGCGAACCGCATTCCGCAGTTCGCACAGATCAGGCTGGTCAACATGTGGGTCGGCCACTACGACTACAATACGCTCGACCAGAACGCGATTCTGGGCCCGCACCCGGAGGTGAGCAACTTCATGTTCGTCAACGGTTTTTCGGGGCACGGGCTGCAACAGGCCCCGGCACTGGGGCGCGGGCTGGCGGAACGGATCGCCTATGGCAGCTACCGCAGCCTCGATCTGACACCTTTCTCGGTCGAACGCGTGCTGCGGGGCGAGAAATTCATGGAAAAAGCCGTCATCTGACGCATCAAGGAGACACAGGCATGAAGAAACTGGTTTTGACGGGGGCCGCGGGCCGCCTTGGCTCATATCTGCGCGAGCCGCTCACGGCCCTGTGCGATGAACTGGTCAGCACCGATATCGCCGAGGACATCGGCACGCTCTATCCCGGCGAGCGCTACATGCGCGCCGATCTCGCGCAGATGGACCAGATCGCGCCGGTGCTGGAGGGCGCGGATATGGTTGTCCACTTCGGGGCCATCGTCGATGAGAAGCCCTTCGAGGAACTGCTCGGCCCGAATTTCGTCGGCTCCTACAACATCTGGGAAGCCGGCTACAAAGCCGGCGTGCGGCGCGTGGTCTATGCCTCCTCGATCCACGCGGTCGGCATGCACCTGAAGTCCGATTTTATAGGCACCGACGCCGAACACCGCCCGGATACCTTCTACGGCCTCGCCAAATGCTTCACCGAAGACCTAGGCCGCATGTACTGGGACAAGCGCGGCATGGAATCGGTGCACCTGCGCATCCTGTCCTGCGCGCAGGTCAACAACACCCGCGCGCTTGGCTCGTGGCTGAGCTATGCCGACCTGATCCAGCTGGTGACACGGGCCATCGACACGCCCTCGGTCGGCTTTACCATCGCCTACGGGGTCTCCAACAACGACCGGGCACCGGTGGACAACTCCCGCGCCTCCTTCCTGGGATACCGTCCCGTCGACAATGCCGAGGTTTTCGCTGCGCAACTGCTCGCCGAAGCAGGCCCGGTCGATACATCCGATCCCGGCCAGATGTGCCACGGCGGCCCCTTCGCCGCCGTCGATCTGGGCCAGAGCGGGCTGGCGCAAATGAACGTGATCGATGACAGCAAGAAGACTTGATCCGGCGCGGCGGCAGCCCTTTTACCTGCGTGCGCCCCGCTAACCTCGCGCTATCGCGCTCTGTCCGATGATGGGCAGAACAACCGATAGCAGATGCCGATGATTGTAGAGACCCTGCGCGGCGAAAGCCCTCTGATAGTGGTCCTGCCCCACACCGGGCAGGATGTTCCGCCGCCGATCCATGCACGCCTGAACTCGACGGGCCGCGCTCTGGCGGATCACGACCGCGATCTGGACCGGCTCGTTCTGCCCATGGCGCCGAAGGGGGCCTCCATCCTGCGGGCCGGTTTTCACCGGTACGTTTCGGATTGTGACAGCCCGTCCCCTCATGCAAAAAGCCCGCCGGCCCCAAAGATGTGCGGCGTTATCCCGCTGGGCGATGCCTATGGCGCGGCGATCTGGGACCGGCCGCCCAACGTGCCGGAGGCCGCATCATGGAAATCACTGTTCCATACGCCCTTTCACGCGGCACTGAACGCGCAGGTGGCGCGGGTGCGCGCCCAGAATGGTTTCGCCGTTCTTCTGACGATCACCGCGCTGCGGCCGCCACGGGACCCCGCCGCTCCCGATTTCTCCCTCGCAACCTTCCTGTCGCAGTCACACCAACTGAAACTGAGCACCGATCTTCAGGTGCTGCTGGAAAAGCTCGATCTCTTCCGCGCGCAGGTTTCGGGCAGCAGCACTGCGGGCTGGATCACCCGCGCGCAGGGCGCGCCGGGGCGCATGATGCTGGCCTTTCACCTGCGGGTTCGTGGAATCATGTACCGCAATGGCGGCACGGCCGCGGAAGGCTACGACAGCGAATTGGCCGTGCAGGCCGCCGAACGGCTGGGCGCGGTCATGGAGACGCTCAACACCCAGTCCGGCTAAATCCCTCACCGGAGGGCGCGCGCCGCGGCGATCCCTCTCTCATGCGGCGACGGCAGAGGCCAATATCGGGCGGCGCAGCGCCGCGATATCGCGGGCCTCGCGCTCCTTGCCCTGTTTGACAAGGGCGGTCAGCAGGGTTTGTTCGATCATGTCCCGCTGCGCGCGGCTGCCGCCCATGCGCTCCAGATCGATCATTGACCGCGTCAGGAGATCGGCGGCCTCCGCCCAGTTTTCCGCGGCCACCGTCCGGAAGGCGCGCGCATAGGCCTGCACAAGGTCACCAGCCGGCCCCGCGGGGGCGCTGATGATCCGCTCCAGCGCCTCTCTACGTCCTGCCATCGCGTGGGCAAGAGCGGCATGCACGTCGACAAAGGCGGTCCCGGTGTTCGGGAATTTCGCCTGTGCATAGTCGCTGACGCTTTGCCAGCGCGCCTGCGGCACCGGGACCCCGGCCATGGTCGCCCGGTGCAGGATCGCCGCGGTATCGGTCAGCACGTTGATCGCGGGGCTTTTCGAGCCCGAGGCCGGTGCCACCGCGGAATCCACCTTGGCCCACATCATGTCGATGTCGCCCTGCTCCAGCGCCCAGAGCGCCTCGTGCCAGTTCAGATGCGTATGCAGCACCCCGCCCGGATCGTAGCCGTCCATGAAATTGGCTAGATAGGCTCGGCCCACATCCGTCTGCCCCATCTCGTAGGAGACATGACTGCGCACATGCGCGCCGTGGGCGCTATCGGCCTTCAGGCTGAGCGCATGATCGATGACACTATCGGCCTTGGCGAGGTTGCCCGTCTCACAAAGC
>JBFFFS010000224.1:0-4839 GCA_041557855.1 Roseobacter sp.
AGTTCCGGCGCGCCCCAGTTGCCGAAGATCAGCACGTAGTTGACGGTGGCGTTGACCAGCGCCGCCAGCACCGTGACCGCCAGCACCACCTGCGTACGCTCCAGCGCGGCAAGATAGGACTTCAGAACCATCAGCAGCAGCGCAGGTACGATCCCGGCCCCGGCAATCGCCAGGTAAATTCCCGCGTCCTGCGCGACCTGCGGCTCCTGCCCCAGAAGCTGCAGGATCGGCTCCGCCCAGACCATCGCCGGCAGCGTCAGCAGCGCGAAACCAAGGCTCAGCCACAACCCCATGCGGGTGGACCGGCGCACCATGGTCTCGTCACCCTCCGCTGCAAAGGAGGCCACCAGCGGCATCACCGCCCATGCAAATCCGCTGCCGAAAATGAAAAAGACGAAGAAGTAGGTAGCCCCCAGCGTCACCGCCGCCAGCGCCTCGACACTGTACCAGCCCAGCATCACTGTATCGGTGACGCCGATTGCAATCTGCGCCAGATGACCGCCGATCAGCGGCACGCCCAGCTTGAGGATCGCGCGGCAGTGTTCAGGATATGTCTTGGCCGGGTGCATAATGCCGCTTTACGCCCGCCGTGCTCGAAACGAAAGAGGCGACGTAGGGACGAATCCAGCATGGCGGGCGTGGCGGTGCCGCCTTCACGACCGCGCAACGGCGGGGCGTGCAGCATCCGATCCGCAGCTGCTGGTATCTCGCACACAGGTCGCACACGCACCGGCGCCCGGACGACAAGTTCTTGATTTTTTGCAAAATCCTGTCAATCTTCTACGGTGAACAGGCGGCGTTTCCTGTTCCCGGCGGAGCACGGCAATGAAGACTTTTGCAATGATCGCGGCCCTCGTGGCGGCGCTGGCAGCTCCCGCTCTGGCCAACCCGATCGACCACGTCAACCCGATCGATCAGATCAGGCCGGACGCCCCGGAGCTTGCCGACTATGGCACTTTGCCCGTGGGCGTGCAGACCCTGAGCTTCGAAAACCCAGACCAGATCGACGCGGTCAACATCAATGGCGGCAATGTTCCGCGCTACGACAGGCCATTGACCGTCGAGGTCTGGTATCCCGCTGAAGAGAAAAACGACGCGCGAGAAACCTACACCACTTTGCTGCGCGACGGCAAAACCGAAGTCAAACTCACAGGCCGTGCGCTGCGCAATGTCGCCCCGGCCGAGGGCGAAAGCTTCCCGCTGGTGATCATCAGCCACAGCTACCCCGGTAACCGCTATCTGATGTCTCATCTCGGTGAAAACCTTGCGTCCAAAGGGTATGTCACCGCGTCGATCGACCATACCGACAGCACATATGCCGATCAGTCCGCCTTTGGCTCGACCCTGCTCAACCGGCCACTGGACATGCGTTTCGTCATCGACGCGCTGGCCGACCTGCCCGGACCGCTGGGCCGGATCATCGACAGCGACAGCGTCGGCGTGATCGGCTATTCGATCGGCGGCTACGGCGCACTTGTTTTCGGCGGCGCGGGCGTGACCAAAGCCTCGACCGAATACAGCTGGGGGGTGCCCAATGGATTGCTGGAACGCCACATGGCCGGCAGCCAGAGCCACGAAGACCTGATCGACCCGCGCGTGCGCGCGCTCATCGCCATCGGCCCATGGGGCCGCAACGCGGGCTTCTGGGACGTCGGCGGGATGTCGGGCCTGCGCACGCCAACGCTGCTCATGGCGGGCGGTTCCGACGATGTTTCTGTCTATGAGGCAATCCGCGCGATCTTTCTCGAAGCGACAGGCACCGACAGGCACCTGCTGACCTTCCTGAACGCCAACCACAATGCCGCAGCGCCGATCCCCGCCCCCCGCGAAAGCTGGGATCCGGTGGAGGATCTCGATTTCGTGCCTTTCGATCACTATGCCGACCCGGTCTGGGACACGGTGCGCATGAACAACATCGCCCAGCACTTCGCCACCGCCTTCATGGACCTGCACCTGAAAGGCGATATCGCGCGGCGCCCCTATTTCGATCTCATCGTCAACGCTGACGACGGGGTGATCGCGCTCGACGAAGAGGCCAATCCAACCGAGGATCACACCTACTGGACCGGCTTTGCCGCCCGCACCGCGCGCGGCATGCGCTTTGAGACCCTGCGCAAGGGGGAATAGCCGCGCCTGCCGCCCGGCCGTGCATCACCGCTGTCGCCACAACCGAAACCGCCGCGAAATCCCCGCCCCGCTCTTCCCTGTGCCGTGGCGCTCTGCCATACTCCGCGAAACATCAAAAACGAGGTTGAGCACCCATGGCCGACGATCTTCTCTCCGGGGCGGTTTCCGACAACTACGACGCATCCTCCATCGAGGTGCTCGAAGGGCTGGAACCGGTGCGCAAACGCCCCGGCATGTATATCGGCGGCACCGACGAACGCGCCCTGCATCACCTCGTCGCCGAGGTGCTCGACAACTCCATGGACGAGGCCGTCGCGGGCCACGCCACCCGCATCGAGGTGGAACTGCACGAGGACTACGCGGTCACCATCCGCGACAACGGGCGCGGCATCCCGATCGACCCGCACCCCAAGTTCCCCGACAAATCCGCGCTCGAGGTGATCCTCTGCACGCTGCACGCGGGCGGCAAGTTCTCCGGCAAGGCCTACGAGACCTCGGGCGGCCTGCACGGCGTCGGCGCCTCGGTGGTCAACGCGCTGTCGGACAGCATGGTCGTGCAGGTCGCACGCAACCGCGAAATCTACGAGCAGCGCTTCTCGCGCGGGCTGCCGCTCGGCCCGGTCGAAAAGATCGGCACCACCCCGAACCGGCGCGGCACCACCGTCACCTTCCACGCCGACGAGGAAATCTTCGGCCACCACCGTTTCCGCCCCGCCCGGCTCTTCAAATCGATCCGCTCCAAGGCCTATCTCTTCTCGGGCGTCGAAATCCGCTGGAAATCCGCCATCGACGACGGCGAAACCCCGCTTGAGGCCACCTTCCACTTCCCCGGCGGCCTCTCCGACTACCTCGGCGAAACGCTCGGCAACGCCACCACCTACGCCGACAAACCGTTCGCCGGCACCGTCGATTTCAAGGAGAAATTCGGCCAGTCGGGCAAGGTCGAATGGGCGATCAACTGGACCCCCTCGCGCGACGGCTTCATCCAGTCCTACTGCAACACCGTTCCCACGCCCGAGGGCGGCACCCACGTGGCGGGCTTCTGGGCCGCGATCCTCAAGGGCATCAAGGCCTACGGCGAGCTTGCCAACAACCGCAAGGCCGCCCAGATCACCCGCGAAGACCTTATCTCGGGCGGCTGCGCGCTGGTGTCGTGCTTCATCGCCGACCCGGCCTTCGTCGGCCAGACCAAGGACCGGCTCTCCACCGAAGCCGCACAAAAGATGACCGAAGGGGCCGTACGCGACCACTTCGACAACTGGCTCGCCGCCGACACGAAATCCGCAGGCGCCATCCTCGACTTCCTCGTGCTGCGCGCCGAGGAACGCCTGCGCCGCCGGCAGGAAAAGGAAACCGCCCGCAAATCCGCCACCAAGAAACTGCGCCTGCCCGGCAAGCTGACCGACTGCACCTCTAAAGACCGCGCCGGCACCGAACTGTTCATCGTCGAGGGCGATTCAGCGGGCGGCTCCGGCAAGGGCGCGCGCAACCGCGAGACACAGGCGCTGCTGCCGCTCAAGGGCAAGATCCTCAACGTGCTGGGCGCGGCCTCCTCGAAACTGGGCTCCAACGCCGAGATCAACGACCTCTGCGAGGCGCTCGGCTGCGGCATGGGCACCCGCTTCAACCTAGACGATCTGCGCTATGACAAGATCATCATCATGACCGACGCGGACGTGGACGGCGCGCATATCGCCTCGCTGCTGATGACCTTCTTCTTCACCCAGATGCGCCCGCTCATCGACGCGGGCCACCTCTACCTCGCCTGCCCGCCCCTCTTCCGGCTCACGCAGGGGGCCAAGCGCGTCTATTGCCTCGACGAGGTCGAAAAGAACCACTGGCTGGAAAAGGGCCTGGGCGGCAAGGGCAAGATCGACGTGAGCCGCTTCAAGGGTCTCGGAGAGATGGACGCCAAGGACCTCAAAGAGACCACCATGGACCCAGCGACCCGCAAACTGATCCGAGTGAGCATCGACGAGGACATGCCCGGCGAGACAGGCGATCTGGTCGAGCGTCTCATGGGCAAAAAGCCGGAGCTACGCTTCCAGTATATTCAGGAGAACGCGAAATTTGTCGAGGAGTTGGATGTTTGATGGCGCAATCAACTGATGGCTAAATCTTCAATTGGCAACATCTATGTAGAAGTAGCTGTTGGGGGGACTGAAATACCGGCCATGTGCCAAGCATGTGGTCTATTTTCAAAGATCTTCCTGGGAACCACACTTCATCATTTAGGTGAAGTAGACGTTTCAGATGTAGTAGGCGAGTGCCAAAACTGTGGTTCCGTAACTATCGGATTAAACGGAACCTATGAGTTTGCTGAAAGAGCATATCTCTTACTTAAAGACGCAAACCTAAGCCGACAACAGATTAGAAGATTTGAAAAGAAAAGTAAAAAAGCCAAGAGCATCGATCAAATTGTAGAGCAGAGCACTAACATCAATCCTGCTCTTGCTACTCTGGCAGCATCAGCGAAGAACGAACCAAACTGGCGAGATGCAATAAAGACCATTATTTCGGTCGGAAAAGTTTTGGTTAAATGCGGAATGGCCGCTAGTGCAATTGCGGGCGGAATAATTGCAGCCGACGAGATAAGTGACCGAATACAAAAGGGAGAACTTTTCGATAAACATGAACCGAGTTCAGATCAAATCGAAAACCAACTCCAAGAAGACACCAAAGAAAAACCAGAACGCAACAAATCGCGCCGTG
>JBFFFS010000225.1:0-4801 GCA_041557855.1 Roseobacter sp.
GGCGCCAACTGGCGGACGGCGGCACTGGTTGAAAAGCGCCTGCCGCTGCACCTTGAGAACTTTGGCGGCTGGCTGAATACGCCCGACTATTACTTCTTCTGGGCTTACAAGAATGGTCACCTGTTCAACTCGTCCAACTACCTCAACGAAGAGATCGAGAAACTGGTGGATGACACGCTGCACATTGCCATGGATGATCCCGCCTATGCGCCCAACATCAAGCGCATGTTCGAGATCGCCTTCGAGGACCTGCCACGCATCCCCTTGTGGCAGCCCGCGTTGAACGTGGCGATGAACGGCGCCAGCGACTACGAGTTCTGGTTCCACCGCCAGCTTGACGTGCGTCCGCTCAAGCAGGTGACCGCCTGATGGCGTCTGCCCGCGCAAAAATGATCCTGGGCCGCGTGGCCCAGGCCATCCCGGTTGTTGCGGGCGTCGTCGTCATTTCCTTTCTGCTGACACGGGCTTTGCCGGGTGATCCGGCGGCCTATTTCGCCGGGTCCGCGGCGGACGAGGCCTCCATCGCGCAGATCCGCGAGGCCCTCGGCCTCGACAAGCCGATGATCGAGCAGTTTTTGATCTACGTGGTCGATCTGGCGCGTGGTGATTTCGGCACGGCAATCTCCACCGGGCAACCGGTGGCCGCGGATCTTGCGGCACGCCTGCCCGCCTCGATGGAGCTGACACTGCTGGCACTGCTGCTGTCTTGCGGTGTTGCCATTCCGCTGGGTGTACTGGCCGCAACGCGGCCCGGCACCTGGGTCGATCACCTGTGCCGGGTACTGGTTACCGCCGGAGTGTCGATGCCGACTTTCTTTACCGGCATCGTGCTGATCTACGTCTTTTACTATCTTACTGGGATCGCGCCTTCGCCGATCGGGCGGCTTGATTTCATCTATCTTCCGCCGCCGCACGTGACGGGCTTTTACCTCATAGATGCGGCCCTGGCAGGTGACTGGACCACCTGGGCAGGTGCGTTGCGGCAGTTGATCCTGCCTGCCGTCACGCTTGCCCTTTTCACCCTGGCGCCGATCGCACGCATGACACGTGCCGCGATGCTCTCGGCCCTCGGCTCAGATTTCATCCGCACCGCGCGCGCGGCCGGGCTGGCCCGTGGCAAGGTGTTGTACGGCTATGCGTTTCGCAACGCGCTTTTGCCGGTCATCACTACTCTCGGCATGGTGTTTTCCTTTACGCTCGGCGCGAATGTTCTAGTCGAAAAGGTGTTCGCCTGGCCGGGGATCGGCTCTTATGCCGTCGAGGCGCTGGTTGTCTCCGACTACGCGGCGGTGCAGGGCTTCGTGCTGGCAATGGCATTGTTGTTCGTGGCGCTCAATCTGGTGATCGACATCGCCTATGCGCTGATCGACCCGAGAATAGGCTTGTCGTGATGGCCGAGACTTCCTTGTCCGATACGCCCCCGGGGCGCAAAGGCGATACGATGCTGGGGCATGTCAGTTACGTGCTGCGCGAAAATCCCGTGACGTTGTTGGCTTTCGCGATGTTTGCCTTTTTCATCGGTTGCGCTTTCTTCGGTCCGGCGCTGGTACCCTACGATCCGCTTGCCACAGAGGCAGCGCGTGCGCTTGAGCCACCCTCCTGGTCGCACTGGTTCGGTACCGACAACTTGGGGCGCGACGTTTTCAGCCGGGTGATCGTGGCGACACGTCTGGACCTGACCATATCCGTCGCCGCTGTGGCGCTGAGCTTCGTGATCGGCTCCGTTCTGGGCTCTGCGGCGGGCTACTGGGGCGGATGGATCGATGCGGTCCTGAACCGGGGCCTCGACATCATCATGGCATTTCCCCTCTTCGTTCTGGCGATGGGAGTGGTGGCCGCCCTCGGGAACACCGTGGAGAACATCATCTACGCCACCGCGATCATCAATATCCCGTTCTATGCGCGGCTGGTCCGGGCCGAAGTCAACATCCGCCGCAACGCGGGCTTTGCGCAGGCTGCGAAGCTGGCAGGAAACAGCGACCTGCGCGTGCTGGCATTCCACATCTTTCCAAATTCGCTGCCGCCGATGATGGTGCAGGTATCGTTGAACCTCGGCTGGGCGATCCTGAACGCGGCCGGGTTGTCATTCATTGGCCTCGGTGTGCGCCCTCCAACGCCCGAATGGGGGATCATGGTCGCCGAAGGAGCGAACTTCATTGTCTCGGGCGAATGGTGGCTGGCCGTGTTTCCAGGGCTGTGGCTGATGCTGGCAGTCTTTACCTTCAATCTGCTGGGCGACGGGCTGCGCGATATCGTCGATCCGCGCAAGAGGACTTGAGACATGCTGAGCATCTCTGACCTCTCCGTGGCATTTCGCACCCGCAAGGGCGAGGTGAACGCCGTGCGCGGTGTGTCCTTCGACGTGGCCAGGGGCGAAACGCTGGGGATCGTGGGTGAAAGTGGTTCCGGCAAATCGGTCACGTCCTATGCGCTGATGCGCATTCTCGATGCGGGCGGCGAGATCCGAACAGGTGACATGAAATATAGCGGCATAGACCTGCGTCGGGCATCGGAACGGGACATGCGCGATATCCGGGGCCGCGAGATTTCGATGATTTTTCAAAACCCGCGCGCTGCGCTGAATCCGATCCGGCGGGTGGGTCACCAGATCGAAGACGTGCTGATCCGACACGCCAAGGCAACGCGGCAGGACGCGCGCGAAAAGGCAATCGACGCGCTTAAGGCGGTGCGGATCAATGACGCGGAGGCGCGCTATGCGGCCTATCCTTTCGAGCTTTCGGGTGGCATGTGCCAGCGGATTGTGATCGCCATTGCGCTGGCCTGCGATCCCAAGCTGTTGATCGCGGATGAGCCGACGACAGGGCTCGACATCACCACGCAGAAAGCGGTCATGGATCTGGTGCGGGACCTGACCGCCGAGCGCCGGATGAGCCTTATCCTGATAACCCATGACCTTGGGCTTGCGTCGCTGTATTGTGACCGTATCGTGGTAATTAAGGATGGCCTGATCGTGGAAGAGGGCGCACCCGCAAAGTTGTTTACTGAGCCACGGCATGCCTACACGCGGCGTCTTGTGGATGCGACGCCGCGGGTCGGCGCGTCGATCCGCGGTCTGTTGCCGGCGGAGGCGCGCACGCCCGAGCCGCAGCATAAAATCCACGAGCGACCACTGCTGGAAGTATGCGATCTGGTCAAGACCTTTCGCGGCGACGCGGGGCCGGTTCAGGCCTTGAAGGGAATTTCATTTCAGATCAAGGCCGGGCAGTCGGTCGGGCTGGTAGGCGAATCCGGCAGCGGTAAATCGACGACTTCCGAGATGATCGTTCGCCTGACCGATCCGACGTCGGGTGATATTCTTTTTGACGGGCAGGATATCGGCTCAACCCCTGCGGCGCGTTTTCCGCGCCATCCGCACAGGCGCGATATCCAGATGGTGTTTCAGGATGCCACCGACAGCCTGAACCCACGCGATACGGCGGCCTCGGCGATTGCTGAACCACTGGCGCGCATTGGCGGGATGCGCGGTGCCGCGCTGCGGACACGTGTTGCCGAATTGGCAGAACTGACGGGGTTGCCGGAACCGCTGCTCAGCCGCTTTCCCCATCAGTTGTCGGGCGGACAGAAGGCGCGCGTCGGGATCGCACGGGCGATTGCGCTCGATCCCAAGTTGCTGGTTCTCGACGAGCCCACAGCCGCGCTGGATGTCTCGATTCAGGCGCTTGTTCTCAACTTGCTGGTGGACCTGCGTGCCAAATTGGGCATGTCCTATCTTTTTGTCAGTCATGACCTGAACGTCGTGCGGCTTTTGTGCGATGATGTACTCGTCATGAAGTCAGGAGAAATCATCGATCGGGGCCCGGCCGAAGAGATCATGTCCAATCCGGCCCATGAATATACAAGAGCGCTTGTGTCGGCGGCTCCGCAGCCACCAGACCTTGCGCCCGTTTAAAAGAGGCAATTCCATGCTTGAGAAACTTTCCTTCACTCTTCCAGCACTCCGTGCCGCCTATGCACAGGGAACCTCGCCGCAGGACGTGATCGCCGAGGTCTATCGTCGGATCGAGGAGGTGAACGATCCGGCACTGTTCCTTTTCCTGCGCGACATGGAGGACGTTCTGAAGGAAGCCGCCTCACTGGGCGCGCCAAGCCCGGACTTGCCTCTGTGGGGCATCCCTTTCGTTATCAAGGACAATATCGATGCCGCCGGAATGCCGACCACGGCGGCTTGTCCCGCCTACAGATACGAGGCCGGGGCGGACAGTTTCGTTGTGGCGCGGCTGCGCGCGGCGGGGGCGCTGCTGATCGGCAAGACCAACCTTGATCAGTTCGCCACCGGCCTTGTCGGGGTGCGTTCGCCCTATGGAATACCGCGCAACGCGGTGGACCCGCTGATCGTGCCCGGTGGATCGTCGAGCGGGTCAGCGGTCGCGGTCGGGCACGGGCTGGTCGCCTTTTCCCTCGGCACCGACACTGCCGGGTCAGGTCGTGTGCCGGCGGCGCTCAACAATATCGTCGGCCTGAAACCGAGCCTCGGCGCGCTGTCGGCCAGCGGTGTGGTGCCGGCCTGCCGGACCCTCGACACGATCTCAATCTTCGCGCAGACGGTGGGCGATGCCTATGCCGCGTTCGACGTGGCCTGCGCCTATGACCCCGATGACGCTTTTTCAAAACAGATGCCCAAATCTTCGCTGACCGCGCCGCCAAAGGGGCTGCGCATCGGCGTGCCGACGTCCCAGACGCGGATTTTTTTCGGCGATAGGGCGCAAGACGACATGTTCGCCGCAGCCATCGATCATTTGCGCGAGTCGGGTATGCAGATCGTGGAGATCGATTTCACCCC
>JBFFFS010000226.1:0-4741 GCA_041557855.1 Roseobacter sp.
CTCCAGCGGATCGGCGACGGCGACGCCTGCGCCAGCCATGAGCATGGCCACAAAAATTACGATCTTTTTCATAGGGGCTCCTCCCGTTGCTGCGCGCAGCCTGAGAACAACCGCACGAGACAGGCAACCGTGCCGTTGCGTCGCGACGCATGTTGACCTTGCGTCGCGTTGCAATTCCCTGACGGGTCGTGCATATCCCGCGCGCGGCGCACCGACGTCATACCGACACGATACCGACGCGACACTGACTGGGAAAAAGCGATGATCCTCTACCCTGCAATCGATCTCAAGGACGGGCAGGCCGTCCGCCTCGTGCACGGCGACATGGCGCGCTCCACCGTGTTCAACGACGACCCTGCCGCACAGGCGCGCAGCTTCGTCGAAGCCGGCTGCGAATGGCTGCATCTCGTTGATCTCAATGGGGCTTTTGCCGGTGAGCCGGTCAATGCCGCCCCCGTCGAAGCGATCCTCGAAGCCTGCCCGGTACCCGCGCAGCTCGGCGGCGGCATCCGCGATATGGCCACCATCGAACGCTGGCTCGACAAGGGTCTTGCCCGCGTCATCCTCGGCACCGTCGCTGTGGAGAACTCCGACCTCGTCCGCGATGCCGCCCGCCGCTTCCCCGGCCAGGTCGCCGTCGGCATCGACGCGCGCAACGGGCGCGTGGCCACCAAGGGCTGGGCCGAGGAAACCGACGTGCAGGTCACTGATCTGGCACGCTCTTTCGAGGATGCGGGCGTTGCCGCCATCATCTACACCGACATCCTGCGGGACGGGGCGATGGGCGGCCCGAACATCGCCGCCACCGCCGATCTGGCACGCGCCGTCTCCATTCCGGTGATCGCATCTGGCGGCGTCTCCTCGCTGCAGGATCTGATGTCGCTGAAGGAAACAGGCGTGATCGCCGGGGCGATATCGGGCCGCGCGCTCTATGACGGTGCCATCGATGTCGCAGAGGCCTTGCGCAGCTTGAAAGATTAACCGCGCCCCGTCCCCGCCGGGACAGCGGCGCGACCCGACTTCACTTTGCCCTGAAAACTCCCCCCGGACGGCCGCTGCGCCATCTTGCCCCCCGCCCCGCCATCGCCTACACCGCTGATATGCTGAAAACCCGCATCATTCCCTGCCTGGACGTCGCCGAAGGCCGCGTCGTCAAGGGCGTAAACTTCGTCGATCTGCGCGATGCAGGCGATCCGGTGGATGCCGCCATCGCCTACGACGCAGCCGGCGCCGATGAACTGTGCTTTCTCGATATCACCGCGACGCATGAAAACCGCGCCACCATGTTCGACGTGGTCACCCGCACTGCGGAGCATTGCTACATCCCGCTGACCGTGGGTGGCGGCGTGCGCACCGTGGCGGATGTCCGCGCGCTGCTGCTGGCCGGGGCCGACAAGGTCTCCTTCAACTCCGCCGCCGTGGCCAACCCGGATGTCGTCGCCGAAGCCGCCGACCAGTTCGGCAGCCAATGCATCGTCGTGGCCATCGATGCCAAGACCGTGACCCCCGGCAAATGGGAAATCTTCACCCACGGCGGACGCAAGCCCACCGGCATCGACGCAGTGGAATTCGCCCGCACCGTGGTGGCCAAGGGCGCCGGGGAAATCCTGCTCACCTCCATGGACCGCGACGGCACCCGCGCGGGCTTCAACCTGCCCCTGACCCGCGCCATCTCCGACGCTGTGAGCGTGCCGGTGATCGCCTCGGGCGGTGTCGGCACTCTGGATCACCTGGTCGAAGGCGTGACAGAAGGTGGCGCATCGGCGGTTCTGGCCGCCTCGATCTTTCATTTCGGCGACTTCACCATCGCCGAGGCCAAGGCGCATATGGCGGCGGCCGGCATCCCGATGAGGCTGACATGACCCTGGACCAACTCTACACCACCATCCTCGCCCGCGCCGCCGCCGACCCCGCCGGCAGCTGGACGGCAAAGCTGCTCGCCAAGGGTCCGGAAAAATGCGCGGAAAAATTCGGCGAGGAAGCGATCGAAGCCATCATAGAAGCGGTCAAGGGCGACCGCGAGGCGCTGACCCGCGAGGCCGCGGACGTGCTCTATCACCTGCTGGTCATGCTCGCGTCCCGTGATGTGAGCCTTGCCGACGTCATGGCGGAACTCGACAGCCGTCAGGGCCAAAGCGGGCTTGCGGAAAAAGCGTCACGCGGCTGACTTCTTTGGACATGAAATATCCTCGGGGGACTCTGCCGAAGGCAGAGGGGGGGCAGACAGCTCCCGTCCTGACCGCTACCCGCCCGGAAGACGCGAGGAAATGATGCCGGTCGAGAACCCACCCATGCGCAATTCCCCGTAAAGGCGCTGATATTCGATCTTCGGGCAGCGGTTCTGGATCACCGTCACGCCCCGCGCTTCGGCCATCGCGGCAGCCTCTGGGTGCTGCACGCCGATCTGCATCCAGATCGTCTTCAGGTCCGGGAAAACTTCCAGCGCCTCCTCGACGATCTCCGGCACGGCTTCAGAGCGGCGGAAGATATCGACCATGTCCACCCCGCCCTCGATCTCGCCGAGCGCGCCGAAGACCCGGCGCCCAAAGACCGTCTCCCCGCTGTGCAGCGGGTTGACCGGGAGCACGTCAAAGCCCTTCAGCGACAGGTAGCGCGCCACATAGTAGCTGGGCCGCACAGGGTTCAGCGACACGCCGACCATCGCAATGCGCCGTGTTCGGGTCAGGATGTTTTTAAGAAGTCTGTCCGAGTAATCCATGCCCTATCCTAGACCCGCCCGCTGCGGAAAAAAAGAGCGCCCGATGCTGTGATGAGCATGGGCGCCGCAAGGTACGGAACGAGGGACAGTCTGTCGGTCAGCAGACGTTCCGGGTCCACCGACAACTGAAAGATAAGTTCACAATTCCAGTATTCCACACTGTCTCTCAAAACTGTGAACGAAAGATTAAAATCAGGACGGCTGCACGGTCAGTCGAAAATGTCATCAATTGCGTCGATGGCCTCTTCAAATACCATTCTCAGCAGACTTTTGTTCCGTTTTCGCGGCTTTTCGCGGATTTTTCGCGGCGACTGCGCCTGCTGGCGATAGCTGCCCTTTTTCCGTGTCTTCGGAGTGCGCCCATCCGGCACCGGGCCAAAGCTGTCAACCGGCATGCGCTTGAGGTCATGCAGCGGCGCGCCGCAGCTGGCGCAGCTCAGCTCATGCCGGTTCTTGTCGAGAATCAGCGCGGCGCGTGTGCCGCAGTAACAGCATGTGGCGATTTTGGGCGTCATCCTCACCTCCGTCAGCCAGTGCCGTGATCCCGCGTGGCATAGAGTGCAACCGCCGCCGCATTCGATACGTTGAGCGAGCCGAAGGCTCCAGAGGCGGAAATGCGCACCAGTTCATCCACCGTCTCCTTGGTCTTCTCACGCAATCCCGGCCCTTCCGCGCCCAGAACGATGGCTACCGGGCGGTCGCGCTTGCCCGACACCGCGTCTTCGAGAGACATCTCCGCCTCCCCGTCCAGCCCAAGCACCAGATAGCCCATGCCCTGCAGCGCACGGATCGCATCGGCAAGATTACGCACCCGAAGGTAGGGCTGCCGCTCCAGCGCGCCGCTGGCCGTTTTCGCCAGCGCGCCGGTCTCAGGGGCGGAATGGTGGCGCGTTCCAATCACCGCAGAGGCGCCGAACACCTCCGCCGAGCGCAGGATCGCACCCACGTTGTGCGGGTCCGTCACCCGGTCGAGCAAAACGACGCGCGGTGCCGCGTCGCCGATGCAGACCTCTTCCAGCCGTCCCCAGGCCAGCGGCTTGACCTCCAGCGCAGCGCCCTGGTGCACAGAGCCGGGATCAAGAGGGGCCGCGAACTTGCGCGGGTCCACGACCTCCGGGGTCACGCCACTGGCAGCGATGGCCTCTTCGAGCCGCGACTGCGCGTTCAGCGTGACAATCAGGCGCAGCTTTTCACGACGCGGATTGAGCAACGCGTCGCGTACGGCATGCAACCCGAAAAGCCACAGGGTCTCGCGCGCCTCCGCCTTCTTGCCCTGCTCTTTCTGCACCACCCACTTGGGTTTCTTCATCCTGTGATCCCGCCTGATTTGGCTTACCTAAAACTCTCGGTTTTCGTCTTGACGCCTGTCAGGTCCGCTTGTAATCACGCCTTCACTGTCGATGCAATGCATGGACAGCGTGGGCGACAGGCCGCAAGGTGTGGCAGGGGACTGTAACTCCCTCGCGGAGACGCACGCCTGGTTCGATTCCAGGGTCGCCCACCACTAAGATAAATTTTTCCTTTATTATTAAATGCTTGAAAGCATCACCCCTACTCCAATCCAGCCCTGAATCCACCCTTTTCCGGATGTAGCAGGTCAGCGCTGCAGTCAACGGTAAATACCTATTAAAATCTTCGATTCCCTAGATCGCCATCCCAAAGTTTTCATTTGGATTTGATGCCCGAACAATCTGGCGTCTTAGCGCTTGGTACAACCGATACAGTTGAGCAGTCATTGGTGATGGTCATTCCGTGGTTTTGTGCTCGAAGGTACGCTTTGACCAAAACCGGACATTCGGTGAAAATCGCTGAACGACCGAGTTGCGGACATTTCAGCCACTACCACACCAAGCGGTTGCACAGCGCACTCGTCTATCGCCCACCAGTCCCTGAAGCCATCGTCTCGATGGCCAGAGGTCAGTCATGCACTAAAAATCAATCCGAAGCCGACTGATGAGGCTATCTACCCCCTTCTAGCCGCAAGCCAAGTTGCTCTGACAGTGTCGCGCAGAATGCTTGGGC
>JBFFFS010000227.1:0-4731 GCA_041557855.1 Roseobacter sp.
GCCGCGCGGCCCGTTTTAAAAATAAAGAACGAAACGGGGGGTCAGGGACATGGCAGGATCAGCTGCAGTGCTGGAAGATTCCAGTCTTTTAAGCAGGCTCGACCGCGCACTTCTGCCAATCGAGCGGTTCTGTGCTTTGCTAAGCGGTATTGCCATTTTTTCGCTGATGTTTCTCGCAGCCTATTCCGTGACGGGGCGAAAATTTTTCGGCTCACCCATGGCCGGCTACGTCGATTACATCGAAGCGGCCATGCCCATCATCGCAATCATGGGCGTGTCCTACGTGCAGCGCGATGGCACGCATGTGCGCATGGACATGCTGGTGTCGGCGCTGAAGGGGCGCATTCTGTGGTTTTTCGAGTTGATCTCCGTCCTTTTGATACTTGTGCTGATCGTGGCTCTGACCTGGGGGGCATGGGACCATTTCGACCGGTCCTTTGACTGTGCGCGGCCCCTGTGCAGCCGCGACAGCTCCATCGACATCGGATTACCTGTCTGGCCGTCCAAGCTGGTGGTGCCAATTGCCTTCGCGGTACTTGTGCTGCGACTAATTCTGCAAGCCTGGGGATACGGGCGCGCGCTGATACTGGGGCTGGAAAGCCCGGTGGCCGTGCCGTTGACCCTCTCCGTTGCCGATCAGGCGCGGCTTGAAGCTGAAGCGCTGGAAGGAACGGACTGATGGAACCCATTGAGATTGGCCTCTGGGTCAGCGCGGGCCTGCTGACCTTCGTACTGCTGGGCATGCGGGTGGCTTTTGCCGCAGGGCTTGCCGGTTTCGTGGGGCTGTTCTGGCTACGGTGGAACGGCTTTGACTACGATCCCGACCGGTTCTGGAAGGCGCTGGAGATCAGTGTCAAGATCGCCGGGTTGACGCCGCACTCCAAAGTATCCGCGCAGGTTTTGAGCCTGATCCCGGTTTTCATCATGATCGGTTATCTTGCTTATCACGCGCAATTGACCACGGCGCTTTTCACCGCTGCCAAACGCTGGATCGCCTGGGTGCCGGGAGGCCTTGCCGTTTCGACCGTATTTGCGACCGCCGGCTTTGCGGCGGTCTCCGGGGCCTCGGTTGCAACTGCTGCGGTCTTTGCCCGCATCGCGATCCCCGAAATGCTGAAAATCGGGTACAACAAGCAATTCGCCGCCGGTGTTGTCGCAGCGGGCGGCACGCTGGCCTCGCTGATCCCGCCTTCCGCCATTCTGGTGATCTATGCCATTATCGTTGAGCAGGACGTGGGCAAGCTGCTGCTTGCCGGTTTCCTGCCGGGAGTGTTTTCGGCCTTCGTCTATGCCGCGTTGATCATCGGGATCGCGGTCGTGTTCAAAAGTGTCGGGCCTCCGGTCGGTGGTTTCAGCTGGCGCGAACGGTTTGAAAGCCTGCCGCCTGCGCTGCCCATCGTGGCGGTGGTGATCATCATCATCTTCTTCGTATATAACCCCTTTGGCGATGCTTGGGGTACGCCAACCGAGGGCGGTGCGATCGGTGCGTTCATCATCTTCCTGATGGCGCTCTACAAGGGGATGCGTTGGAAGCAGCTGAAAAGTGCGCTGCTGGATACCGCCAAGCTTACCGTGATGATTTTCACCATCATTTGGGGCGTCCTGATCTACGTCCGCTTCCTCGGCTTTGCGGAACTGCCAGCAGCCTTCGCCGGCTGGATCACCTCGCTGGAAATGTCGCCCTTGCTGATCCTCATCTGCATTTTGCTGGGCTATGCCGTGCTGGGCATGTTCATGGATGCCATCGGCATGCTGCTGCTGACCTTGCCAGTGGTCTATCCGGCCGTCATGGCGCTGAACGGGGGCGAGATGGTCTCCGCTGCGGACAGTGCATTCGGTATGTCAGGCCCCATGTGTGCGATATGGTTCGGGATACTGGTGGTCAAAATGGCCGAATTCTGCCTGATTACGCCACCCATCGGCCTGAACTGCTTTGTGGTGGCGGGCGTGCGTGACGACCTGACGGTGCAGGATGTGTTCAAGGGCGTGACACCCTTCTTCGTGGCGGATGCGGTGACGATTGCCTTGCTGGTTGCTTTCCCCGGCATCGTGCTCTTCTTGCCTTCGCTGGCGGGTTAGCGACAAGACGCGCTCGACCGTGCAGCATCCTTGCCGGTCGGGCGTGCTATGCGCCTGAATACCAATGAGCCATACCCGTTGGGCCAAAGGTGGCGTGCTGCGGGTCGCGCATGTCCTCCAAGCTGCACGCGCCGGGTAAATGCAATCTGGACATGTGAGTAATCCCTCGGCAACAGCTTGCATTTCCCGGGTAATTCTGAAAACAGACCGTCGAAATCGGAAACTCTGCTATTGGAATGCGATGCGCCTTTAAGCGGGCGGTTGCTGCGGAAGGCTGTCAGGCTCTTGGACTACAACTTGGAACATGCGTCGAAACTGTCCGTCGCGCCGATGATGGACTGGACGGACCGGCACTGCCGGATGCTGCACCGGTGCCTGAGCAAAGAGAGTCTGCTTTATACGGAGATGATCACATCGGCGGCCCTCGTGCGCGGCGGCGCAGTTCATTTGCTGGCTTTCGATCCCGCTGAGCATCCGGTGGCGCTGCAACTCGGCGGCTCGGACCCGGCGGAGCTGGCGTGCGCCGCAAAGCTTGGAGCGCAGGAAGGATACGCCGAGATCAATCTGAATGTCGGCTGCCCTTCCGACCGGGTTCAATCGGGCGCCTTCGGGGCCGTTCTGATGGAAAAACCTGCGCTTGTGGCGGACTGTGTCGCGGCCATGCGCGCGGCGGTGGCGCTTCCGGTTACGGTGAAATGCAGGATTGGTGTGGATGACCAGAACCCGGAGGAAGTCCTGCCGGAATTTCTGGCGCGGATTGTGGCCGCAGGCTGCGAGCGGGTGACGATACATGCCCGAAAGGCGTGGCTGCAGGGGCTCAGCCCCAAGCAGAACCGCGATGTGCCGCCGCTGGACTACGATCTGGTTTTGCGCATGAAGGAATACTTCCCCAATTTGCATATCTCGGTAAACGGCGGCATCACGGAGCTGTCCGAGGCAAAGGCGTTCCTCGACAAGGGGCTTGACGGGGTGATGATCGGGCGTGCGGCCTACCATGATCCCAGCCACATCCTCGGTCATGCCGACAGCGAGATTTTCGGGCGTGGGCAGCCCCGCAAGGCTGAGGATGCCGTTCGCGAGATGCTGCCTTACATCGAGGCGCATGTTACGTCCGGCGGTAAGCTTGGGCAGGTAACGCGCCACATGATGGGTCTATTTGCCGGACGACCCGGTGCGCGCGCCTGGCGTCGCATCCTATCGGAAGGCGCACATGAACCGGGCGCGGGTCCGGATTTGGTAATTCAGGCGCTGTCTCAGGTAGAGACCGGTGCCATTGATCGCGACGCGGGGTAATTTGACATGACGCATGATCCGACGCTGCTTCTGCAGATGCTTGGGCTTTTGTTGGTGGTAGGGGCTTTTGCCGGGGTCCTTGCGGGGCTGCTCGGGGTCGGGGGCGGGATCGTTCTCGTGCCTGCCTTCTTTTATGCGTTTTCAGCGCTTGGCTACGACGGCGAGCAGTTGATGCAGATGTGCGTGGCCACGTCGCTGGCGACGATCATCGTTACTTCGGCGCGCTCGGTGTCGAGCCACAACCGTAAGGGTGCGGTGGATTGGGACATTCTGCGAGGCTGGGCTCCTGGGATCGTGATCGGCGCGGTTTTGGGGGTGCTGGTCGTTTCCGGCCTGCGCACCAATACCTTGCAGCTGATCTTCGGGCTTTTGGCCGTAACCGTTGGGCTTTACATGGCCTTCGGGCGCAGCAGCTGGCGGCTGGACGAGCAGATGCCCACGGGGCTCAAACGCGCCGTTCTGTCCCCGATGGTGGGATTTTTGTCAACGCTGATGGGGGTCGGCGGAGGCTCTTTCGGCGTGCCGCTGATGACCTTGCACGGTCGCCCTATCCACCGTGCCGTGGCGACCGGAGCGGGCTTCGGCCTTCTGATCGCAGCACCGGCGGTCGTCGGATTTCTGTTGATCGAACAGCCCCCTGAGGACAGGCCGCCTTTTACAGTCGGTCTTGTGAATTTCGTGGCTTTTGCAGTGACCATCTCGATGACACTGATTACCGCGCCCTTCGGCGCACGGCTCGCACACAGTCTTGACCCGAAAATGCTGAAACGCGTGTTTGCGGTTTTCCTGCTTCTGGTCGCCGCCAACATGATCCGCAAGGCACTGGGGTGATCGAGGGCTTCTTCGCGCGCGGCTGGGAGATATTCGCTCCGGAGGCGGCGGTGATCGACTGGGTAAGTCACGCGCGGAAGGATGCGCGCCGCGCGCTTGCCGATCCGGATCTTGACCGCTGGTACGAATGCGGGCGTACGTGGTTCGTCGGTCTTGATGCGCTGGACAATGATCCACAGGGCCGCGTGGGTGGGTCGGCACCTCTGTCCGGGCAGGCGGTCGATTTCATTTCCGCGCATCTTGGGGGTTGGCCCACTTTGCATCGGGCACAGGTATCGGGCGTTTTTCCGGGCTATCCGAAGCCGCGCGCCGGAGAAAGCGATGCGGGCTTTCGCTACCGCCGCGACCGCGATGCCGCGCATGTGGACGGTGTGATCGGGGAGGGGACGCCCAAGAGGCGTTTCGTACGCGAACCTCATGCCTTCATTCTGGGCCTGCCACTCAGTGATGCCGACGCGCAAGCCGCGCCGCTGGTGGTCTGGGAGGGCAGCCACCGCGTCATGCAGGCGGCCTTTGCCGAGGCATTCA
>JBFFFS010000228.1:0-4595 GCA_041557855.1 Roseobacter sp.
GCATCGACCTTGCCGCTGTTCTCGAAGCTTTCGATGATCAGCGTCTGGACAATGATCGGCGCGCGGTCCACCCATCGCGCACCGGGCAGAAAACGCACCTCGAGCGGCGTGGGTTGCACGGTGATCCTGTCGTTGCTGACCGCGGCGGTTGCCGTCGGTTCGGTCACGACGATCTGCTGGCGCAGGCGCGGCAGATCAGCATCAAAGGTACTTTTGGGCGTGAGAAGGTAAAGGTCGGTGGGCTCGGTCGCGTTCGTCAGCCCGGTCAGCCCGGCACAGCCCGCCAGGAAGAAAGCCGCAATGGCCAGCAGGGGTTTGGTCGCAGATGTCATCGCCGAAACTCCGATCCTTGAGTGCCCAGGAAGAACCGTGCCGGGTCGCGTTCGACGCGGTTTACGAAACGGTCGAGGTTGCTGACCAGCTGACGGGCATCCTCTGCAAACCGCAGGAATTCCGGCAAGCCCAGCCTTAGGAAATTGGACAATTGCCTCTGATTGCCGGTGACCACGGCTTCCAGCGTTCCAGCGAAGTTCGCAACGGATTTCGACGCGGCCAGCACCTCGGTGGAAATCGTATCGACCCGGCCGGACACCTCCTGCATGGTTTGCGTGAAGGCGCTGACGGCCTCGCGCACGTCGCCGACGATCTGCCCGACGTCCTCATCGAGAATACGATTGGCCGAGGTAAAGGTTTCGGTAGCCTCGGTCAGTGTCAGACGGGCGGCGTCGAGCGTGTCGCGTGCCGGGTCGGTCAGCGTTGTCAGTGTCGCATCCAGTGTGGCGGCGGTATCGGTACCTTGCCGGATAAATGCCGTCGCATCCCCTTCGATCAGCGTCCGCGCCGACGCGAATGTCTGGTCCATCGTATCGAGCGTGGTGGTGGCACGCGCCAGCGCTTCTTCGCCCTGTCTGGCCGCGGCGCCCACGCTTTCCAGCGTGTCGGTGGCTGTCGTCAGCGTCGTGTCAGCGGTGTCCGCAAGCGCCTCAAGCCGACCGGTAAAACCTGCCACTTCACGCGCGGCAGAGCCGAGATCGTTCGACAGGGTTTCGAAGTCCGCCAATGCCCGGTCCAGCCGGCCCGATGCAGAGGCCAGATTGTTCAGCACCTCTGTGACCGCCGCTCGATTTCCCTCGTTCACCACTTCGTTGATGTCATCGAGCAACACAACCGCTTTTTGCAGGAGCGCGGGCGCGCCATCCAAAAGCGATTGAAAGGCGCTCGGTTGGGCTACGATGACGCCATTCTCGGGGAGGCGCGGCGCATCGGCAGAGCCGCCCGTTAGTGCGACGAAGCTGACGCCCGTTACCCCTTGGCCCTGCAGCGTGGCGACCGTGTCGGTCTTAACCGGCGTCTCCTCAGTGACTTCGATGCGTACCCGGACCCTTGAGGGATCGTCGGGATCGAGCCTTAAACCCACGACCTGTCCCACGGGCAGGCCATTGTAGCGTACGTCGCCTGCTTCGCCGAGACCGGAGACATTGTCGAAAAGGACGTCGTAGAAGGCAAATTGCCGGTCCACCTCAACTTTGGCCAGCCACAACAGGAAGGCCAAGCTCGCAAGGAGCCCCGTGAGGGTGAAAATGCCGATCAGCAGGTAATTGGCTTTTGTCTCCATGGTCGCCTCGTCATCCCGTCGCGCGCGCCGCGCGGGCGCGCGGGCCGGAGAAATACTCCTGCACCCAAGGGTCATCGACTTCGGTCATTGTCTCGATGGGCCCTTCCACCAGCACGCGCTTGTCCGATAGCACGGCAACACGGTCGCAGATTGCGTACAAGCTGTCGAGGTCATGCGTGACCATGAAAACCGTCAAGCCCAGCGTCTGTTGCAACTCGAAGATCAGCGCGTCGTAGGCGGCGGCACCGATCGGATCGAGCCCGGCGGTGGGTTCGTCGAGAAAAACAATCTCCGGGTCGAGGGCCAGCGCCCTTGCCAGAGCCGCCCGCTTGCGCATTCCGCCGGACAGTTCCGAGGGCAGCTTCTCGCGGCTGAGGGCGGGCAGGCCGACGAGGCTGATCTTGAGCTTGGCGAGATCCTCCATCAGGCTATGGCTAAGCCTGAGATGTTCGCGCATCGGCGCCATGACGTTTTCAAGTACGGTCAGCGATGAAAAGAGAGCGCCGTCCTGAAACGCTACCCCCCAGCGACGCTCCACCGCGTGGCGTTCTGCTTCCGTGCCATTCACAACATCGGTGCCGAGCACGCGGATACTGCCCGCAAAGGGGCGGTTGAGGCCGACGATCGTGCGCAAAAGCACCGATTTTCCGGTGCCAGAACCCCCGACAATCCCAAGGACTTCTCCGCGCCAAACATCGAGGTCGAGGTTATGATGCACCACGTGGGTACCGAAGCGGGTCTCCAGCCCCCTGACTTCGATGACCGCCTCGCGGCCAGCGGTCTTGCCGTTCGCGCTCATATGCCAAGCTCTGCGAAAAAGACCGAAAACACAGCATCCATGACGATGACGAAGAAAATCGATTGTACGACCGAGGCCGTGGTGCGCTGCCCGACGCTTTCTGCTGAGCCGCCGACCTGAAGTCCTTGCCAGCAGGCGATTACACTGATGATGAAGGCAAAGAACGGGGCCTTTATCATACCCACGGCGAGGTGCCAGACATCGGTGTTGTCATAAAACCGTGTCATGAACATGCCGGGGCTGACGCCCAGTTCGATCCAACTCATCAGACCGCCGCCGATCAGGGCCGAAACATTGGCGACCAGTCCCAGCACCGGCAGCATGAGGGTCAGCGCGATGACGCGGGGCAACACCAGCACATCCACCGGGTCCAGCCCCAGCGTGCGCATGGCGTCGATCTCTTCATTGATCTTCATCGACCCGATGGCGGCGGCAAAGGCGGAGCCTGAGCGCCCTGCGACGATAATCGCGGTGAGCAAAATGCCGAGTTCCCGCAGAACAGAAACCGCGATCAGATCGACCACGAAGACTTCAGCCCCGAACTGGCGCAATTGGGCGGCGCCCTGATAGGCCAGCACGATCCCGATCAGAAATCCCATCAATGCGATTATCGGTACCGCGTTCATGCCGGTTTGCTGCATCTGTGCGAAAAGCGCGGTCACCCTCAGCTTGCCCGGGTGCAGGAGCGTTGCGAGGAACCTGCTCACGACCACACCAAGAAAACTTGCCAGCGACGCTGCGGCGCTGGTGCCGCGCACCACGCGCGCGCCGAGGGCTTCGACTGACTGGCGCAGGCCCCGTGTTTTCGCTTCCTCCGCTTCGGCATCCATGGGCGCCGAGGTGATCGTTTCGATGAAGCGCAATCGGTCTTCGCTTGCGCCGTCGAGGCGCAGTGTCACACCCTCGCGGGCAAGACGTTGTCGCAACCGCACAATCAGCCAGGCACCGCCCGTATCCAGAGCGTCGAGCCCGGAGAGATCGATATGCGCCTCGCCTGTCGCGGGTGCGATCCGGGCGAAATCGCGGTCTATGGCGTCGAGACTTTCCGTGACCAGTGACCCGGACAGATGGAATACGGTCCGTTCTTCCGTCGTCTCAACAGTGATCGCTGGCAAGGTCATAACCGGGCCATTTTGCCCTTAACCGCGCAGATCGCAACGTTTTTCTAGAATAAAAGGTCGGGCCGGGTGCGATCAGCCCCGGCTGAGCACCCATGCGATGGCTAGCACTGCCGGGAGCGACGCTGCTATCGAAATCCCCATCGGGAAGGCGGCTCCGGGTTTCATTGAGACCCATGTCGCTTCAGGGTGCGCGAACACGCGCCGCGCACCCCAAATGCCCACCATGCCGAGGATCATGCAGGCGGAAAACGAGAACATATAAAGCTCCATATGCGAAAGGGGCACGAAGAGGATTGTTACCGGCAGTATTTTGGCGTCCCCGCCGCCCAGCCAGCCCATCGCGAACAGGGCAAAACAGATAGCCAGGGTGACAAGACCGGCGAGCGCCCGTATCGCCCATTCGTCAAAGCCAAGAAGCGGCAGCGTCGCGGCAAAGAGCGCTACCCCGATCCAGGAGAGGCGGTTGGGGATGCGCATTTCGCGAAGGTCCGACAGGCCCGTGGCCAGCAAAACAGGCACGAAAGCGAGCGCCACGAAAAAGTGGAGATCTGTGATCGGCTGGATCATGCGGCCTGACCCTGATCGAAAAGACCAAGGCTTTGCTGCTCGGAAACCGAGACAAGACGCAAGGCCAGTTCGTGGAACCGCTCATAGCCGGTTTTGGCGTAAATATTGCGTAAATGCGTGCGCACTGTGCCTGGCTTGACGTTCAGTTCCTGCGCGATGCCATCGCGGGACAGGCCATTGGCGATCAGCGCGCAGACACGCCATTCGCAGCGGGTCAGACCGACCGGGTTCTCGGGCCCGAGCAGGGGGCGGTTCTCTGCATCAACGTCGTTTCTGCGGTTGGTGCCGGCGTTGCGAAGCAAGGCCTGCATCATCAGGCCGCGCTGGCGGCCCTGGAACACATCGAACAGCATGGTGCTGATCGTCTGCTGCTGTTCGTACCAAAGCCGAGGCACCGGGCGGGTGAAGTGAAACTCCAGAATGTCACGGGTGCCGTTCTCGGCGCTGAGGCAGATACATGCGATTTCCACGATGTCGCGCTTGAACATCCAGC
>JBFFFS010000229.1:0-4561 GCA_041557855.1 Roseobacter sp.
CGTCCGGGAGGGCTTCTACAAGCTGCGGCACCGCGTTTTTGTAGGCATCGCCCCAGCCGCCGACCGCGAGAACCTTCGCCTTGATCGCGCTGTAGTCCTTGATCACCGATCCATGACGCCAGTAGGCGTCGCGCCGCTGGTGGCGCAGCCAGACCGACGGCAGAAAGGGTTCGTTTTCCAGCCGCTGAAGCCAGACATCGCGCCAGTCCGGGCGCAGGGCCGGGTCGGGCGCGCGGCTGGAGTAGGACCACATGGTCGCTCCCCAGCCCAGGTTCTCGTTCAGCAGGCAGCCGCCCTTGTAGTGGATGTCGTCGGCGAAGCGGTCCACGGTGGAACAGAGCGTGATAATCGCCTTCAAAGGTTCGGGCGCAAGTGCCGCGACCTGCAACGCGTTGAAACCGCCCCAACTGATGCCCATCATTCCGACGTTGCCGTTGCACCACGAGGCGGCGGCGACTTGCGTGATTGTCTCGACCGCGTCCGCAAGTTCCTGATCCGTGTACTCGTCGGTCATCAGCCCGTCGCTATCGCCGTTGCCGCGCATGTCCACCCGCAGACAAGCATACCCGCGGGCGGCAAACCACGGATGTGTGAGCGCGTCACGGGCACATGTGCCGTCGCGCTTGCGGTAGGGCAGATATTCCAGGATCACCGGCACCGGCGTTTCTGAGGCCCCTGCGGGGCGCCACAGTCGGGCGGACAGGCGGCACCCATCGCTCAACACGATCCCGAAGTCAGGGTCCTCCTCGATCTCGTGCAATACCTTGGATGCTGTCATGGCTGCACGGTCGGAGCGCGTCAGAATTTTGTCAAGCCTTCAACTCCAGTCGGCCTGTAATTGCTCCCGGATCATGAGGCGGCTGCGCCTTTTTCCGCGATCAGCAAATCCATTACGTTGGTGCCTGTCGGTCCGGTGGTAAGCAGCGCGCCTCTGGCTTCGAGCCAGGTGCCTGCGTCCGCGCGGTCAAGCGCTTCCTGCCCGGAGGTATCCCACGTGGATCCGTCGATGATCGCGCCTGCGGCCTCTGTAGGCCCATCTGTGCCATCGGTGCCTGCAACAAGCACCCTAAGGTCGGATCGACCGGCAATTTCGCGGGCGATCAGAAGAGCCAATGCCTGGTTGCGCCCGCCGCGTCCCGGCCGGGGCGGGAGAACCACCGTTGGCTCTCCGCCGAAGACGTGAATGCCCGGCGCAGCGGCGGCGAGAATCTGCGCTATTTTCGGGGCGAGCGCGTTTACATCGTCGTAAAGCACCTCGCCATGGTCCTGCGCGCTCAGCCCTGCCCTGCGCGCGGCGCTCAGCACAGCTTCGCGCGCGATCTGGTTGCTCGCCACGATCTGCGGCGCGAAGGAAAAGGGCGCTTCCGGTGGCGCATCCCCGATGCCGGAGCCTATGACCGAAAGGGCGTCGCCTTCCACATCCGAAATCGCCAGTGTGGTGACATGCGCGCCCCGGAAATTACCCAGCAGTTTCCCACCCTTGATCCGGCTAAGCGTTTTGCGCACGGCGTTCATCGCGTGAATATCCGCCCCAGAGCCCAAAAGCTCTGTGGCGCGGGCTTTCAGGCCGTCAAGGTCGAGGCCCTCGATCGGGTCCTCGGCGAGGGCTGACGCGCCCCCCGAAACCAGCATCAGCAGATGACTGCCTGGTGCCATGTCCTCAACGATCCGGCGCATGCGGGCACCGGCCTTGAGCGCGTTTTCATCCAGTACGGGGTGCGCTGCTTCGATCACTTCGGCATGCGGGGGCGCATCCGCCTGATGCCCGTATTTTGTAACGATCAGCATCGGCACCGGACCAAACCGGACCGCAGCAGCGCTTGCCATCGCTGCCGCCGCCTTGCCCACGGCGATAATCTGGTCGGGTTTGGCTGGCTTGCTCCGGTCCAGTGCCGCGGCAACGCTGCTGTCCCCACGCACCGCGTGCACACCTTGCTCGAAAAGTGCGGCGAGGTCGGTCATCCGGTGCCCCCTTGCGTTGCTGTGACGAGGGCCATCACGGCGCAGCCGTATCCAGCCAAATCGTCACCGGTCCTTGGTTCAAAAGTGTCACGTCCATGTCGGCGCCAAATTGCCCGGTCTCGACCGGGATGCCGAGCGCTGCGAGGTCTTTCGCGAATTGAAGATAAAGCGCTTCGGCTTCGGCCGGGGATGCGGCCCCCGAAAAGCCGGGCCGGTTCCCTCGGGATGTATCGGCTGCAAGAGTGAACTGACTGACCACCAGCGCCGCGCCACCGGTCTGTGCGAGGTTCAGGTTCATCTTGCCGTCCCCGTCCTTGAAAAGCCGCAGCTTGGCAATTTTCGCTGCCAGTTTGGCGCTGGTCTCAACGGTGTCTCCCGGCATCGCGCAGACAAAGATCAACAGGCCCGCATCTATGCGCCCCACGATTTGCCCCTCAACGGAGACCGAAGCCTCGCGAACGCGCTGTATCAAGGCTCTCATGAAAACCACTCCATGATTTCTTCCGCCCCGGCACGTTCCGTGCGGAAACTGTTGGCGGGATGTGTCTTGTCTCCATATCCGAACGAGATGGCGCAGAGCACCATGCGGTCGTCGCCGATCCCGAAATATTCGCGAACGAAACCGGCGTAATAGGCCACAGCAGCTTGTGGGATCGTGTCTATCCCGAGCGCGCGTGCTGCCAGCGTGAAAGCCAGTAAGAAGCCACCGCAGTCCATCGCGCCATATGCGCGAAGGGCGCGCGGGCTGGTCAGGATAGCCACATGCGGTGCGTCGAAGAGGGCAAAATTGCGCATCATCTGCTGTGCCGATCCAGTCCGGTCTCCTTTTTTTACGCCGACGGCATCATAAAGCTGCCAGCCACAGGTGCGGCGTCGTTCGCCATAGACACCGGGGTAGTCTTCGGGGCCCTCCAAATCGAGCGCGCCCGAATCCTCCCCGACGCGGACCTGCAGGGCCTTGCGAAAACGCTCGGTTGCCGCCCCTTCGGTCACGGTGAGGTGCCAGGGTTGGGCATTGCACCAAGATGGCGCGCGGCATGCCGTTGCGATGATGTCTTCGATATCGCAGCGCGGCACGGGATCGGGCAGAAAAGCGCGGCAGGAATGGCGCTCTGTCATCAGGCTTCGGAAGGTATCGATCTGGCTCATTGGTTCATTGCATAAAGATAGCCAACCCCGGCTGCAAGGATCAGCCCCGCGATCACCGCGAGCGCGATCTTGACGGAGGAGTAGGGTCGTTCGCCCTGCACCTTGCCTGTGCGGCCATTGACGACGAAGCGATAGGTCTCGCCACGATATTTGTAGGCGGCAAGCCAGACCGGAAGCAGGATGTGTTTGAAGGTCACGTCGCGCACCTCGGTATCGACGCGGTGAATGCGTTGCCTGTCTCCGCCGATGTCAAAACGGATATCGCGCCGGATGGTGGCATCCATGATCTCGCGCGCCTCCTGAAACCCCTCTTCCAGCGTGACCGCGTAGCCTTCAGAGCGGAACCCGGCAAGATATTCAGGAGTGTAGGGCTCCAAAGCCGCGAGGTCCCACGGGGCCAGCGCATCGGTGAACCGCTTGGGCAGGCTGCGTGAGGCAAGCACCAGCACGTCATCGAAAAAGCGCGCAACCTGACCGCTCACGCTGCGCCATCGGACCTTGGCCACCCGGACCGTTGTTGTCTTGCCGTTCCTGACGACTCTTTGGTTCACGTAGTAAACCGTTCCCCGCTCGCCGGTGTACCGCGACGTCGTGTCGGCGTCGTAGGTCCAGTAGGGGACGTAGATGCCCTGCATCTTGCGGCCGTGGCGCGCGTATTGCCGAAGGCCATTCGGGGCCAACCATAACTTGCCCAGCCAGGTGGTCATTGCGTCATGTGCGCTCGGTTCGTCCAGCGCGAAGGGGAGCACCGCGCGCGGCTTGATGTGCCGGTGCACCCCGGTGTCGGTCACGACCGGCGTTGCGCAGAATGGGCACTCGGTAGCGTGAACATCTGGGTCGAACTGCACTTCCGCCGCGCAGTTGGGGCATTTGGCGACGCGAGTCTCCTCCATCTCCGGTGCCAAGAGCGCATCGCTGACCGCAGTTTTAAAGTCCGTCTCGCGGATCGTGGAGGCCGCCCATGGTCCCTGTTCCAGCGGTTCGGTGTTGCCGCAATGAGCGCAGATCATCTGGCCTGCCTTCGGGTCAAAGCGCAGGTCCGCGCCGCAGGCATCGCATGGGAAATGCAATTGCGCTTCGACAAGCTCCGGGCTGGTATCGGCCATGGGCGAGATGTCTCCTTCAGGGCAGCATGCGGCGCAGCGCCCCGTCATTGAGCGCGGTTTCCCGCCAGAGGTTGAAAATACCGTGAAGCAGCCCCGCACCGAGGAGCGTTAACAAGGCTTGACGGGCGTCGGGTCCAGGCAGGGGCATGCCCAGTTGGACCATGAGCACCGCAATGCTTGCCCAGCCCAGCAAGGCATACATGTCTCTACTGAGCCACGGATGCGCCTGCCGCAGCGCGCCGACCAGTTTCGGACCGGGGCCATTCATCAGACCACCCAGCAGAGCCAGCGCGACCATTGCCAGACCGCACAGGGAAAAGGCCCAGGATAGCGCTACGCTCCGA
>JBFFFS010000230.1:0-4533 GCA_041557855.1 Roseobacter sp.
CATCCAAACCAAGCGCCGCGCGTAATTCATCTATCTCATCGCAGAACTGCTCGATCGTATAAAACCGGTCGGTTTCGGGAATATCTGAACGCCCGCACCCGAGCTGATCGTAAAAGACCACCGGTCGACTGGTGGACAGCTCTCCAAAAGGCTCAAGGTAATCATGCCCGCCGCCCGGCCCTCCGTGCAACAAGAGCAGCGGGACACCATCACCCTCTCCGGCGATGCGGTACCAGATCGAGTGCCCATAGCTCAACCGGACTTTGCCTTCAGACATGTTAATCATCCTTGTCCAATTCCGTCCCGGTAAGGCTAGACCGACCATGGCACCCGTATCAACTCACTGGGTTCTGTGACGCTTAAGGAACGGCTGCGCTCTGTGGGTAAAAGCTGTTTTCGCCGCTGGAAATCTACCGCCCCAAGGGCCGTGCGCGTCGGCAAAAGTCATGTTCCAGTCCCGTTCAGAATTTTGCGCGAGTTTGATCACTGTCAAAGCGCGACGTCAGGCGGCCAGCTAGAGTTTCAACGTCGGCAACACCTGAAAGGGGCATGGCGGCGATTGAATTTCTGGAGAACCCTCGTGAAAACAACAACAAAAACAAAACCTCCGTCACAAAAGGATTTAAACGACCTTGCCGCACAGGTCGCAGCGATCAATCCGATGGCAGGAGCGGTTTGCATTGCAAGCTGGCTTGAGATCATGACGGAAGGCACCCGGTTCGCCTCTGAGCGGTTTCAGAGAAATCTGGAGGTGCAGCGCGCCCTTCTTGCCAGCAAGTCGGTCGAGGAGATCATGAGCGTTCAGGCCGAATTCTACCGCTCCGCAATCGAACAATATGTCAACGAGGTGAACCGTCTCGCGGACCTCGTTTCAAAGGCGACGGCGGCGGCGACCGAAGAGGCTACGGCGTCGAGAGCGCGGCGTTACGACGATATTCCGCTCTGACCTTCGGGTGTCGATGAAAGGCTCCATACTCCAAAAGGGAGAGAACCCATGTATTCACGTATTCTGGTACCCGTCGATCTGAACAACACCGACAAGCTCACGAAGGCATTGGAGACCGCCGGCCATGTGGCAAAGGAAAACGACGCGACCATCGTCTATGTCAATGTGGTGGATTCCGTGCCCACGTCTTCTGCCCGCACGGAAAGTGACCGGGCGAAGAAAGCGCTGGACGCTTTTGCCGAAGAGCAAGCCGAGGCACATGGGGTCAACACCGCCGATCACATCGAACTTCGGGGCGATCTGCATCTTCATGTAGGATCGGAAATCATCAATGCCGCCGAAGACAAGGGATGCGATCTCATTGTTATGGCGAGCCATGTGCCCGGCATCAAGGATCACATCCTGTCGTCAAACGCGGGGTATGTGGCATCACATGCACCGACATCAGTCTATGTGGTACGCTGAACATGACGTACGACCGGGCCAGCGGGACCATAACTACCGGAATCTTATTTGAGAGGTCTGAACAGCCATGATCAGTTTGGAAGATATCGAGGACATGTCCGCCCTGACGCGAGAGGAGATCGACGCTCTGGCTGAACATGAACACTCCAGCACTTTCGACGCGGCGTTGATGGGCGACTATCTGATGCATGTGCATCACGGCCCGCAGAAAGTGCACGAGATGATCTGCGACGATATCCGCTCTGCCCTGCACAGTGGCGACCTACCACATGCGCGCGATCTCTTCGCGGTATTGCGCGGGTTTCTTGCCGAGCACCCCGAGGCCGCTCATGGGGTCAGCTGACCCCAATCAAACACGATAAAAATACGCCTTAGCGCCCAAGCACTGACGCCCCTCGCGCATCCGATTACGCGCGCAAGGTCCGGCTTTGGCTATTGCCATACCTATGGTATCTTGATCCTCAGCCACACCCTGTGGCGATGGGATCTAAGAGTTGGAGGGGGCATTGCGACGCTTTTTTTCGGGCGCACTTGCGCTTCTGACGTTTGCCTTACCCGTCCAGGCTGGTCCGGTAGGAGACGCCGCAAAATCCGGAGACACGGCTGAGATCGCACGACTTATCGGGTCGGGCGCCGATTTGAACGAAGCCGAGGCGATGGCGTCACCTCTGCATTGGGCCGCGATGAACGGACATGCATCGGTGGTGACCCTTCTGGCTGAAAATGGTGCCGACCTTGACGCATCCAGCAGCATGCTCGGCGCGCCATTACATGCCGCTGCACGCTTTGGCCGAGTGGAGGCGATAGAGGCTTTGCTGGCCGCCGGGGCCAATCCGAATGCAAAAGACAGGGACGAATTCACGCCGCTGATGCGCAGCATCGCGGAAAACCGGACGGAGGCCGTTGCCGCGCTGATTGCCGGCGGCGCTGATATCAATGCCGTCGGCATAGCCCCCGGTGGCACGCAAATGGGCGGAGGCTCCACGATCGCCCTGCAACTTGCCATCGCATTCGAACGGGAAGAGGCGACCGCCCTGCTTCGCGACGCGGGAGCCGGTCCGATCCCGCCAGAGGTCCCCACTGATTTGGACAGGATGGGAGATGCTGAACGCGGGCGCGAACTGGCCTATACTTATTGTGAGGAATGTCACACCATTTCCGCCGGTGATCCCGCTCGAAGAGGTGTTGGCCAAGGGCCACCTCTCATCGGTGTGATTGGACGACCGGTCGCGGAACAGCCCGGGTTCGACTATTCGCAAGCGCTGATGGCCCATGGCGGCACGTGGACACCAGAGCGTCTTTATGCGTTCGCGCTTACCCCGGCGCTCACCGTGCCGGGCACCCGGATGAACCACGCGCCGGATCGGACACCGCAGATGATCGCGGACATCACCGGCTTCTTCGTTTCTCAATCCGACTAACGCTGCGACCAGCCTGTGCGACGCGAGCCTTTCAGTTCCATGCCACCCGCTGTCGCCCTGTGTTCAGGATAACAGGCTAGACCGCCCCTCTTTATACGCGATGAAACAGTAAAGTAGCGATACTTCAGACGGTTGCCGCTCAACAGACGGATAGAATGATGGTTTCGAACCTGTATATAAGGGGCTTAACTTCGATCAGCAGATGGCACTTCAATGCAGACAACGCATCCGACGGTTCTTAGCGCTCGGGACCTCTCCCCAATCTTTGCAAAACGCGCCAGCACGTGGGATGTCGAACGCACCTACTGTTGGGAAAACGTGGCCGATCTTGTCGATGCAGGCATCATGGGCATGACAATTCCCGAGGAGCTTGGCGGAAAAGGTGCCAGCTTTCTTGATGTGGTTCATGTGGTGGAAGAGATTGCCAAAGCCTGCACGCTCTCGGCGCGCATCGTCGTCGAGGCGAATATGGGCGGCATAAGCGCCGTCATGGCCTACGGAACCGAAGAGCAAAAGGCATTCTGTGCACCGATCGTGCTTGCAGGTGACAAACCGGCGATTTGCATCACGGAGCCGGATGCCGGCAGCGCGGCCACCCAGATGCAAACCACCGCGCAGCGGCAGGGCGACCAATATATCATCAATGGAACCAAACACTGGATTACCGGCGGCGGCGTCTCGAAGCTGTACCTGATTTTCGCGCGTGTTCTCGATGAAGGCGGCGAGGAACTGGGCATCGGCGGATTTCTCGTCCACGCCGACTTTACCAAGGAAAACGTTCCCTCAGGATTCTCGCTTGTCAGGCGGGAAAGAACCATGGGTCTTTGCGGCATGCCCGAAGCGGAACTGAAGTTCGAAAATCTGGAACTTCATCAGAAATGGGCTCTGGTCCCGCCATCCGGTTTCCGGCGGGGTTTTGCGGACCTGATGAATGCCTACAACTCGCAGCGTGTCGGGGCCGGTACGGTCGCCATGGGTGTAGCCGCCGGCGCCCTTGAGCATGCAAAACGGTATTTGCACGAACGCGAACAGTTCGGCAGGAGGTTGGCCGATTTTCAGGGCCTGCAATGGATGGTCGCGGATATGGATACAAAAATCCACGCCGCGAGGCTTTTACTGCACGAAGCGGCCAAGTCGACAGGCCCGGACGGAAGCCGCTTCCCCGACATGACCAAAGCCGCACGCGCCAAGCTCTTTGCCTCTGAAATGGCGATCTCGGTAGTCAGCGACGCACTCCAGATGTTTGGCGCGCGCGGCTACGGCGACCGCGAACCGCTGGAGCGCATGTACCGCGATGTACGGATGTTCACTATCGGTGGGGGCACCGCACAGGTACTGCGCACGCAGATTGCGGGAAACGTCTTGGGCATCAAAACACCGCAGAACCGCTGAAGCTCCCCGCCACAGGGGCGGTCTCGACAAATGGGGATGGGCAGAGTGCCCTGCCCCACGCGTTCCCACCAAAGAGCTGCAGCCTGGTCGAGGTTCGCATACAGACAGCGCCTGACGCGACACCTTCTTTATCGAATACCCACTGGAGCGGCCAAAACTCTCGCACCCGCAAGGACCTGCCGCCAACAAAGCATTCGACATTGCGCCACAGCTATGCGTTCTAAAACTTAAGGAACATCTGCACAGGAGTGTCATCATGCTCGATGAAGCCAAGACGCGTACGCTTAACCTTCAGGCACGCATGAAAGA
>JBFFFS010000231.1:0-4532 GCA_041557855.1 Roseobacter sp.
GATTACCCCGGAGCGGTCGATGGAAATTCAGCGCCTTCTGGGCTCGGATATCGTGATGTGTTTTGACGAATGTCCCGCGCTGCCCGCCGACCGCGCCACCATTGCCGATAGCATGCGGCTGTCCATGCGATGGGCAGCGCGATCCAGGGAAGCGTTTGGTGACCGCCCGGGGCATGCGCTTTTCGGTATCCAACAGGGAGGGTTGGAGGAGGATTTGCGGGCTGAGAGCGCGCAGGCACTCATGGATATCGGATTTGACGGCTATGCCATCGGAGGCTTGGCCGTGGGTGAAGGGCAGGAGGCCATGTTCGGCTGTCTGGATTTTACCGCTGACCAGTTGCCGCAGGACCGGCCACGTTACCTTATGGGGGTCGGCAAGCCCGACGACATCGTCGGGGCGGTCGCGCGTGGGGTCGATATGATGGACTGTGTGCTACCCAGTCGCTCTGGCCGCACCGGACAGGCATTTACCCGGCGCGGCGTGGTGAACATAAAGAACGCACGCCATGCCGATGATCCGCGCCCGCTCGACGAGAACTGCGACTGCCCGGCCTGCCGGGGCTACAGCCGCGCCTATCTCCACCACGTTTTTCGCAGCCAGGAGATCATTTCGTCGATGCTGCTGACCTGGCATAATCTGCGCTATTATCAGGACTTGATGGCCGGCATGCGCGCGGCGATCCATGAGGGCCGGTTTGCGGCTTGGCAGGCGGAATTTCATGCGCGCCGGGCCGATGGGGACATTGATCCTCTTTAATTTTTAGGTCTGAGAAAGGCGTAACTCGCGGTTGTTTTCACCGGCTGTTTACGCTCGATTAATCCGGCCGGGGGTAAAACGTCGGAGAAATTGCCGTGGAGAGAAACCATGAATGCAAGGCATTCGCGACCGGACAGGAAAAGCGATGTATCGCTCGACAAGACGCTGCACGCCATACTCGATGATATGGCTGCGGCAAGAGTGGCGGCCATGCAAATCCTGATATTTCACATGCAGCGCGGCCTTGACGAACATCAGGATATTCCGCCGGCGGAGTTCACCGAAGCGGCCGCGTGCATCCAGCATGCGCACAGATGTCTGAGCACCATGGAGACAAAATATCTTGCCCCGGCGGGAGTGGCGCTTCCGGAAAAGCTTTCGCGGAAACTGACCGACGTTGCGAATGATCTGGGAGAACTCAGGAATATTCTGGATCGCTGCAGCGACGAGGGCTCTGCAGGGATCAAGGGCTTCCGGCCGCGACAGAATATGTATGATCTGTGTTGTACCCGCGTGGCCAAGGGCGTGAACGACCTCGGCACACAAATGGCTGCCTTATTTCTGGAGCTGACGGAGAAGGGCAAGGCAGAGGCATTCGACAAGACCAGCACGATTGCGATGGAAATCGGAAAGATCGGGCGCGTGATCAATATGGTTGCGACGAATGCCTCTATCGAAGCCGCACGCGCCGGTGACGCGGGAAAGGGCTTCACCGTCATTGCCGATGAGGTCAAAACCCTGTCTGCCCGGGTGTCCTCACTTTCTGTTTCGCTCACTGACAGGCTTCACTGACCGGGTATATTATTTTTGCAGTGCGGCATTGCACACCTTGAGGTTTCCACGTTCTCTGGCATTCTGTGTTGAACACAGTGGAGACAAGGTTGATTTTGGGCACAGCGCGCCCCACCTTTGTCTTCATAGACAGGAGATGGACGAGTGTTGCCGCAAAAGCGGGACCAGCGCCATCTTGCCAAAGATAAGGATTGAGCATGCAAGAGCCCCTGAACGCCTCCTACCCAGTATTGCCGCTGCGCGATATCGTGGTGTTCCCTCATATGATCGTGCCGCTTTTCGTCGGCCGCGATAAATCCGTCCGCGCACTTGAGGAAGTGATGTCTGACGACAAGCAGATTCTGCTGTCCAGCCAGATCGACCCGGGCGAGGACGATCCCGACAAGGAAGGCATCTTCAAGGCGGGGGTGCTGGCCAATGTCCTTCAGTTGCTGAAGCTGCCTGACGGAACAGTTAAGGTGCTCGTGGAGGGCCAGGCGCGCGTGCGCATCACCGAGTATCTCGATAACGAAAGTTTTTTCGAGGCGCGCGCCGAATACCTGACGGAAATACCAGGCGATTTGGCCACGACCGAAGCCTTGCTGCGGACGGTGACGGACGAATTTGAGCGCTATGCGAAAGTAAAGAAAAACGTGCCTGAAGAAGCACTCGCAGCGGTCAGCGAATCCACAGAACCGGCTAAGCTGGCTGACCTTGTTGCAGGCCATCTGGGCATCGAAGTGGCGCAGAAACAGGACCTTCTTGAAACGCTCAGTGTGTCGGAGCGTCTGGAGAAAGTGTATGGCTTGATGCAGGGCGAAATGTCTGTCTTGCAGGTCGAAAAGAAAATCAAGACGCGCGTCAAATCGCAGATGGAGCGGACGCAACGCGAGTATTATCTGAACGAACAGATGAAGGCGATCCAGCAGGAGCTGGGCGACGGCGAAGACGGCAGGAACGAAGTGGCCGAGCTTGAAGCCAAGATCGCCGAGACCAAGCTGAGCAAGGAAGCCCGCGAGAAAGCCGAAGCGGAGATCAAAAAGCTCAAGAACATGAGCCCGATGTCCGCCGAAGCGACTGTCGTGCGCAATTACCTCGACTGGATGCTGTCGATCCCATGGGGCGTGAAATCCCGTGTCAAAAAGGACCTGGCACGCGCTCAGAAGGTATTGGATGACGATCATTACGGGCTTGAAAAGGTCAAGGAGCGGATCGTCGAATATCTCGCGGTTCAGCAGCGCTCCAGCAAGCTGAAAGGCCCGATCATGTGCCTTGTCGGTCCCCCGGGCGTGGGCAAGACCTCACTTGGTAAATCCGTTGCCAAGGCGACAGGGCGCGAGTTCATCCGCATCTCGCTCGGTGGTGTGCGCGACGAATCCGAAATCCGTGGCCACCGCCGGACATATATCGGCTCCATGCCGGGCAAGATCATTCAGGCGCTCAAGAAAGCCAAGACGACAAATCCGCTTATCTTGCTCGACGAGATCGACAAGATGGGTCAGGATTTCCGGGGTGACCCTGCGTCGGCGATGCTGGAAGTGCTCGATCCGGAACAGAACTCCACTTTCGTGGATCATTATCTCGAGGTCGAATATGACCTGTCCAATGTGATGTTCCTGACGACATCTAACAGCTACAACATGCCGGGGCCGCTGCTCGACCGGATGGAGATCATTCCGCTGGCCGGGTACACCGAGGATGAAAAGCGCGAAATCGCGAAACAGCACCTTGTGCCCAAGCAGATCAAGAACCACGGGCTCAAAGCCAAGGAATTCACGATCGAAGATAGCGCTTTGACTGAAATGATCCGCACCTACACGCGTGAAGCAGGCGTGCGGAACCTCGAGCGTGAAATTGCCAAGGTGGCGCGTAAATCGCTGACACGGATCATCAAGAAGGAGGCCGAGACGGTAACCGTCTCCGCTGACAACATCGAGGAGTTCCTGGGCGTCAAGAAATACCGCTATGGTCTTGCCGAGAAGGAGGATCAGATCGGTGTGGTCACGGGGCTTGCCTATACTTCCGTCGGCGGCGAATTGCTGAGCATCGAGGCACTGCGCCTGCCGGGCAAGGGCCGGATGAAGACCACAGGCAAACTGGGCGATGTGATGAAGGAATCGATTGATGCCGCATCGAGCTATGTGCGCTCAATCAGCCCGAAAATCGGGGTGAAACCGCCGCAGTTCGACAAGATCGACATCCACGTGCACGTGCCGGATGGTGCGACGCCGAAGGATGGGCCTTCTGCCGGCCTCGCGATGGTGACGTCGATCGTTTCGGTGCTGACGCAGATCCCGGTCCGCAAGGACATTGCCATGACCGGCGAGGTCTCCTTGCGCGGTAATGCAATGCCGATTGGCGGATTGAAGGAAAAACTGCTCGCGGCGCTGCGGGGCGGGGTGACCACGGTTCTCATCCCGGAAGAAAATGCCAAGGATCTGACCGAAATTCCCGACAACGTCAAAGAAGGGCTGACGATCATTCCCGTCTCCCATGTATCGGAAGTGCTGGAGCACGCCCTCGTGCGCGTCCCGGAACCCATCGAGTGGGATCAGGAAGCGGAAGAAGCGGCAGCGGCAGCCGCCTTGGCGCAGTCCAAAAGCGAAGCGGACGCAGCGACGGCACATTAAACGTCCCGGTATCGTTCTAAAACAGGGGCGCATCCTTTCGGGTGCGCCCTTTTTCCATCGACGTAAGGAGATTGAGCCTTTCCAGTAGGCCGAAGCCCACATGCCCAAGAGGTATAAAAATCAAACCAGGTCAGTTTGATATGCGGCGTTTCACATGAATGATTAGTTTTTTTGCGGCAGGGGAGAAACGGACTTTGTCCACAGACGCTTTTCTGAAGTAAGTTGATCTTAACCAGAATCGCGCCGCCGTTACCTGGACGCAGAGACGCGAACCACCTTCAGGAGGCCATAATGAGCACGTCCCCCAAGTCCACTAGTGCGAAAAAACCGGTGCGAAAAAACTCGGCCGCATCGGCTCGAAAGACGACCGGAGC
>JBFFFS010000232.1:0-4530 GCA_041557855.1 Roseobacter sp.
GCTTCGCGTCACCGACGACAGGCAGCGACATATGCTTTCCCGCGTCATGCCGCGCCGCGTTGATAGAGATAATCCGCGCGTCCTTGGCAAAGGCGGTCCAGGAACCGGTGGTGAAATCCTGCAGCCGGCAGCCGACAGATAGGATTACGTCCGCTGCCTCGGCCACGGCATTGGCGCTATCCGATCCGGTAACGCCAACGGGGCCGATGTTCAGCGGATGGGTATCGAGGAGGTTGGCCCGACCTGCGATGCTCTCGATGACGGGTATGTCATGCGCCTCGGCAAAAGCCGTCAGCTCCGCCACGGCGCCGGAATACTGGACACCTCCGCCGGCGATAATCACGGGGCGTTCGGCGGCGCGCAGCAGCGCGGCGGCCTCAGTAACCTCTTCCGCGTCGGGAGCTTGCCTGCGGATGCGGTGGGTTTTCTCTTCGAAAAGTGCCGTAGGATAATCGTAGGCCCATCCCTGCACATCCTGCGGCAGCCCGATGAAAGCCGGCCCGCAATCCGCCGGATCCAGCATCGTGGCAAGGGCGGCTGGCAGCGACTGGATGACCTGCGCGGGATGGGTAATGCGGTCCCAGTAGCGCGAGACTGCCTTGAAGGCATCATTCAGGCCCAGCGCAGGGTTGCCATAGTGCTCCAGTTGCTGAAGCACCGGGTCCGGCAGGCGGGTCAGAAAGGTATCCCCGCACAGCATCAGCATGGGTAGCCGGTTGGCATGCGCCAGAGCCGCCGCCGTCAGCAGGTTCGCCGTGCCGGGACCAGCTGAGGCGGTACAGAACATGAACCGACGGCGCAGATGGTACTTGGCGTAAGCCGCGGCCGCGAATCCCATGCTCTGCTCGTTCTGGCCGCGGTAGAGTGGCAAGGTGTCTTGCACCCCGTAGAGCGCCTCTCCCAGACAGGTGACGTTGCCATGGCCGAAAATGCCGAACCCGCCACCGCACAACCGGGTGCGTTCTCCATCGATTTCAATGAACTGCGCGTTCAGATAGCGGATGATCGCCTGTGCCGTCGTCAAACGAATGGTCTGATCTGTCATGGTCCGGCCTCCCTCCCAGTGTACGTCTTACAAGCGGTTCCGACGATTGCCGCTTGACCTGATCCGTCTTTTATAGATACCCGTGTTGCAACCGGTTGCAATATATTTTTTGGGAGGATGCAGTGGCCGAGATCGGAATCGGGATCATTGGCGGCGGATACATGGGCAAGGCCCATGCGGTTGCCATGTCGGCGGTCGGTGCGTTGTTCGGCACGCCGCTGCGTCCGCGTCTGGAGATGGTCGCGGCCTCATCCGACGCATCGGCGGAGCGCCATGCGCAGGCCTTTGGATTTGCCCGTGGCACAGGTGATTGGCGCAAGCTCGTGGCAGATCCCAAGGTCGAAGCCGTTGTCGTCGCCTCCCCTCCGGAAACGCATCTCGAGATCACCCGCGCCGTTGCAGCCGCCGGCAAGCCGCTCTTTTGCGAAAAACCTCTGGGCGCCTCTCTGGGAGATGCCGAGGCTATGGTCGCAGCAGCGGAAGAAGCCGGCATCGTCAACATGATCGGCTTCAACTACATCCGCACGCCCGCGTCGCGATATGCACGGCAGTTGATCGAAGAGGGAGCGATCGGCGATGTAACATGGTTCCGGGGTGAGCACACAGAGGACTTTTATGCCGACCCCGAAACCCCTGCCACGTGGCGCGCAGAAGGCGAAAGCAACGGCTGCATGGGTGATCTGGCGCCGCATATGATCAATTGCGCGCTGGCGCTTTTGGGACCTGTTTCTTCGGTCATGGCCGAAATCGAAACAGTGCATGCGACCCGGGGCGGCGCGCCCGTGACCAATGACGACCAGGGGCAGATCATGTGCCGCTTTGCCGGAGGCGCGATGGGGCATCTGTTTTTCAGCCGCACCGCGACGGGCCGCAAGATGGGTTATATCTACGAGATCTTCGGCACCAAGGGCGCGCTGCGCTTCAATCAGGAGGATCAGAATGCGCTTTGGCTTTATAAGGCCGAAGGGCCGGAGGCACAGCGCGGTTTCACGCAGATCCTCACCGGCCCGGCGCATCCCGATTACGAGAATTTCTGCCTGGGGCCGGGGCATGGCACTGGCTATCAGGATCAGATCATCATCGAAGCACGAGACTTTCTGCAGGCCATTCACGAAGGGCGTTCCATCTGGCCTGCTTTCCGCGACGGGCTGGAAGTTTCCCGCGTGGTCGAGGCCGCGCGCCGCTCGCATCAGGCCCGCGCCTGGACCGACATCACACAGACAGACACAGGACTTTCCCGATGACCATACGAATTGGCAATGCGCCCTGCTCATGGGGCGTGGAGTTCGCGGACGATCCGCGCAACCCAGACTGGCGAGACGTTCTCCGCGAGAACGCGGAAGCCGGATACAAGGGGATTGAGCTGGGCCCGGTGGGGTTCATGCCGGAGGATCCGGCAATCCTGCGCGATGCGCTGCAGGAGCACGATCTGGAACTGATCGGCGGCGTGGTGTTCCGCGCGTTCCACGACCCGGATCAATGGGGCGATGTTCTCGACGGGGCGGAGCGAACCTGCAAGGCGTTGCGCGCGCATGGGGCACAGCATCTGGTGCTGATCGACTCGATCTCGCCACGTCGCGCCGCAACAGCCGGGCGCGTGGCGGAAGCCGAGCAGATGGACATCGGCGAATGGTCGGCTTTCCGCGACCGCATCGCGCATGTAGCGAAAATGGGCACCGAGGAATACGGCCTGACCGTGGGTATTCACGCCCATGCGGCGGGCTTCATGGACTTCGAGCCGGAGTTGGAGCGCCTGCTCGACGAGGTGGACGAAAGCATCCTGAAGATCTGCTTTGACACAGGCCACCACTCCTATGCGGGCTATGACCCTGTGGCCTTCATGGAGCGGCACATCGATCGCATCAGCTACATGCATTTCAAGGATATCGATCCGGTCGTCAAAGCGGACGTCATAGCAAAGGGCACCGATTTTTACAAAGCCTGCGGTCAGGGTATTTTCTGCAACCTCGGCGAGGGCGACGTGGATTTCCCGAAGGTGAGGCAAATCCTGCTGGACAATGGCTTTGAAGGCTGGTGCACGGTAGAGCAGGACTGCGATCCGACCCTGCCGGACACCGACAGCCTGCGCGACGCGAAGATTAACCGCAACTACCTGCAAAGCATCGGATTTTGAGCCATGGCACGCTGAGCGGCCCGGGATGCGGACTCGCGTCCGGCATCAAAGTGGTAAGAGGACACAACCATGAAAAGACTGAACTGGGGCATGATCGGCGGCGGGGAAGGCAGCCAGATCGGACCGGCGCATCGTCTGGGCGCACAAGCAGACGGCAACTTCGTGCTGGCGGCAGGCGCGCTTGATGTCGATGCAGACAAAGGCCGCGCCTACGCGCAAAGCCTCGGGGTTGCCCCGGACCGCGCCTATGGCGACTGGCGCGAGATGCTGGCCGGCGAAAAGGATCGCGCGGACCGGGTTGACCTCGTCACGGTCGCAACCCCGAACTCCACCCACTTCGAGATAACCAAGGCCTTTCTCGAAGCCGGGTTCAACGTGCTTTGCGAGAAACCGATGACAATGACGGTGGAGGAGGGTGAGGAGATCGTGCGCGTGGCCAAGGCCAGCGGCAGGATCTGCGCGGTCAATTACTGCTATTCGGCCTATCCGATGGTGCGCGAGATGCGCCACATGGTGGCTTCCGGACAAGTGGGCAAAGTGCGGCTGATCGTTGCAAACTTCAGCCATGGACATCATGGCGACGCCACCGACGCTGATAATCCACGCGTGCGCTGGCGCTATGATCCGACGATGGCAGGGGTCTCGGGACAGTTCGCCGATTGCGGCATTCATGCGCTGCATATGGCCGGGTTCATTGCCGGAGATCACGTCACGACAATGGCCGCGGATTTCGCCTCCACCATCGAAAGCCGAGAATTGGAAGACGATGCAATGGTGAATTTCCGCCTGAGCCGCGGCACCGTGGGCCGGCTCTGGACCTCGTCCGTTGCGATCGGAAGGCAGCACGGATTCGACATCCAGGTTTTCGGCGAGACCGGAGGTATGCGATGGGCTTCGGAGCAGCCCAATCAGGTGCTCTACACGCCAGTCGGTGGGCGCACCCAGATCATGGAAAAAGGCGAAGCTGGGCTGTCCGATGAGGCCGCGCGCCTCAGTCGGGTCGCCATCGCTCACCCCGAAGGCTTTCCGCTGGCAGTTGCCAATATCTACGTCGATCTGGCCGCAGCGATCCGTGGCGAGACACGCGATGGCCTGCCAACGGCCGAAGAGGGCCTGCGCTCCATGGCGGCCGTCTATGCGGCTGTGGATTCCGCAGTGCAAGAGGGTAAATGGGTGGACGCACGCCCCCCAAGTTTACGGGGTTAGCAAGGGCAGCTGCGCTGCAACCCAATGGACGCTGATTATACGAAAGATCGCAGAACGCGGCCCTATGGAAGGTCTTTGCATAGTCTGCCGCACGTAACCCATGTTCAGGATCATATCCTTCATTCTGGCGTTGAATATCGTGAAA
>JBFFFS010000233.1:0-4513 GCA_041557855.1 Roseobacter sp.
CGTGGGCCGTCATTTCAGGCACGATATGCTCGATCTCCGCGAGGCGTTCCAACTCTTCGACTGGCCGTCCATGCAGATGTACATGCGCGATATAGAGACGCGCACCCTGTTTGAGCGCGAGGTCGATCGCCGCGTCCAAAGCGCGTGCCGCCGTGTCCGAGCCATCGATGGCAACAAGAATGGTTTTGAACATGATGTCCTCCCTTGATCCGTATTCTTGCTATGCCGAAATGCGCTGAACCGCGTTGATTCAGGTCAAGTGAGTGGCCCGGGCGCTCATACCGGAACGATTTGCCTCAAGATTGCGACAGCGCGGCCCTGACACAGGTTGCCGGATCGGGTGCATACAGAGCACCACACGACTATCTTTTTTCATCGGGCTTTGGCACCTTGTCCTTCGCTGGACATTCATGCTGCGCCGGGCAGAGGTTCGGCGGGGATCAAGACTGCACTTCCTTTACATGTGGTTAGGATCCGCGACCGGAGGTGGCGACGACAGGCGAGAATTCAAGGTGTCAGCAAGGCGCTGAGGAAAAGCGAATGGAAGAGCAGAAGAACATACAAGCCGTTGGTGAAAGCACGTGGTATCAGCGCGTCTTTGTCGATCTGGCCTTGCAGATGCGCTGGTCCTTTCTGCCACCGCTCATGGTCTATTTCGCCGCGGGTGTGTCCGGGCTGACCTCGGTTGTCGGTGCCTTCTTCGTGAAAGAGTATCTTGATCTCTCCGCGTCCTTTATCGCCGGGCTTGCGTTCTGGGCAGGCCTGCCGTGGATCCTGAAGCTGCCGATGGGCCATGTGGTCGATGTGTTCTGGCGATGGAAGGCGGCGCTGATCGTTTTTGGGGCAGGGCTCGTGACCATGTCCCTGCTGATCATGTTCGGGCTGGTGTCCCGGCCCGAGGAGATGCGCGCCCTGTTTCCGCTGGAGACATGGTATGTGATCGCGTTGCTGCTGGCGCCTTCAGGCTACGCGATTCAGGACGTAGTCGCCGATGCGATGACGGTCGAGGCCGTGCCGCGCACCGATGATGCGGGGCAGCCCTTCAGCGAGGCACAATCTCGGGCCATGCACACAACCATGCAGACCCTCGGCAGGATCGCGATCATTTCCGGCTTCGTATCGGTCGCTGCGGTCAACATATGGATATTCTCAGACACCGAAGCGATACCGCGCGAGGCGCGGCTTGAGCTTTACGGCAGGGTATATCTGATTGCGCTCATTATCCCGGTTATTTCAGTCAGCGGCATTGTCATGCACATGCTGGTGCTGCGCAGGAGGGCCGCCAAAGGATTGCCTGATGCCGGTCCCGAGAGCGAGACAGAGGTCGATTGGCAGATCCTGGGAGGCGGCCTCGCATTCGTGGTGATGAGCCTCGTTTTGGGAGCCTCCGATTTTGCCTATGCTCAGGAAACCGTCTTTGCCGTTTCGCTGACCATCATCCTCTACCTGATCCGCCAGTTGCTGAAGGATCTCAAACCCGAAGCCGCGCGGGGTCTGATTGGCACTGCCACGATCATATTCGTGTTCCGTGCCGTGCCATTGCCGGGGCCGGGCCTGACGTGGTTCGAGATAGATGAACTCAGGTTCGACGAACAGTTTCTGTCCATCCTGTCGCTCATCACCTCGCTTTTGGCGCTGGTAGGCCTGATCGTCTTGCGGCCGTTGATGGCCAACCGATCGATTGCCTATATCGTGGTGTTGCTGACGGTTGCCGCCGGTGTTTTATCCCTTCCCAACATCGGGCTTTACTACGGAGTGCAGGAATGGACTGCGGCACATACGGGCGGCATCGTCGATGCGCGTTTTATCGCCATCCTCGACACCGCGATCGAGTCGCCCTTGGGGCAGATTGCCATGGTGCCGATGCTGGCATGGATCGCGCGCAACGCGCCGCCCGATCTCAAGGCTACCTTCTTCGCGGTCATGGCGTCTTTCACAAATATGGCGCTGTCGGCCAGCAGCCTTGGCACCAAATACCTCAACAAGATGTATCTGGTCACGCGCGCATCGGTTGATCCGGTTACTGGCGAACAGATATCAGCGGCGGATTATTCTCAGCTTGGCCATCTGCTGATCCTTGTTGCGGTCATTTCCGTGATCGTGCCGCTGCTAGTGGTGCTTGTTGTGCAAATATCCCCCTACCGCACGTCCGAATAGGGGCTTACTTGCCCGTCACCTCTTGCAGAAGCCGATGCACTTCGGCCACGGGGACGCCTATATTCGCGCCGCCGAATTCTGGCAGGATAGCCGAATTTACCGCAACCACGCGGCCGTTGCTGTCGAGCGCCGGGCCGCCGCTGCCGCCGATTGTCGTCTCTGCATCGTAAATCACCGCGTTGGCGGTGATCTGGGCGATGATCCCCCGGCTTGCCAGCGGTGCAATCCTCTCCTGATCGGACAGCAGTTGGGCGATGGTCCAGAAGCCGGTTTCGCCGGCTTCCTGACGGGCTGTGAGAAAGTCGCGTCCGGCCTGCGCGATCAATGCTCTCAGCCCAGTCGGATAGCCCATGACAATCACTTCGTCGCCGATGTTTCCAGCATCTTCCGCCAAGCTCAGTCCCCGGCCTTCAGATGCGCCGGGGGCTATGGACAACAAGGCCAGATCGGCGCTGTCGCTTGCGCCGATGAAGGTCGCTTCGACCGGGGCGGTAAGGCCGGGCAGAAAAACGATCAGTTTGAGCATCTCGGGCTCGAAACCCATCTTGTTCAATCCGCGCAAACGGTCATTCGCGGTCCATGGCAGGGCCACGTGCCTGTTCGTGACAAGCAGCCCGCTGTCCTTGAGTAAGAAGCCGGTGCCGGTGAACTGAAATTCCAGGGGGTCGCCGGTGCCTTCGGGGTCGGCCACCGGCTTGTCGAGCGGCGTCATCAGCGGCGTGCCGTCCGGCCCGAGCACATGGCGCAGCATCTTGCCGCTCTCGATTTGCCGAAGTCCATAGGCCCCTTGCAGGAAAGCCACTGAGGCGGTCGAGGTCCTGATGACCCGGGCGGAAGCGCCCAAGCGTCGCTCCAGCAGCGCCAGCCGGTCTGCGTTGGTGCTCAGTTGCAGGTCGAGCTGATCCCGCAGCGTCGCAAGCTCCTGCGCCGTCAGTGCCGTCTGCTGGGTTTCCGCAAGTGCGGTGGCAATGGCTTCGAGTCGTCGCGCCTCCTCCTGAATGCTTTGCTCGATGCGGCGGTCGTTTTGATATTGCAGGGCGACGAATGTGGTCAGGACGACGAGTACGATAATCACCGATACGCGGAAGATCAGCGACGTTTCCAGAATGATCCTGCGCGCCCCGTAATAAAGCGCGAGCGACAGGCGCGGACCAAATGGCCTTCGGCTCGTTCGGGCATAAGCCACCGCATCGCTGAGTATTTCATCCACTGGCCAGTGTGTCGGCAAGCCATCGCGGCAGAGACGAAACCGGGTCATGGGGCCGTCTTCACCAAATTCGATCATATCGCCGTGCATCAGATGCGCGCTGCCGACCTTGCGCCCGTTCACCCAGAGGTCGCGGTCTGGTGCGGCTGCGATCTCGTAGGTTTTGCCGGACCAGGAAAGCGTTGCGCCTGTGTCCTCCTCAGATGGCTTTTGTGGCGGTCGCTTGATCCGCAATATGCGATCTTCGCCGACGCACACCTGCGCTTGATCGGATGACAGCCAGGCGATCCGTCCACGCCCCGGGCCGGTCAGGCTTTCCAGAAGCGCGCGGACATCATCGCCGGGTGACGGATCGCCGTCCTTCGGGGCAGATGTTGAGACCATAACCAAGCGATTTCCTGACTTGCTGTGTTTCTGGGGACTCTTTGCCATGGTATAAGCACAACGCGCATCGGTCCATGGCAGGTGCCGCGCAGCCGAAGGTTTCCGTTGCACATCAATCCGGCCGGTGTAGAGTCGCAGCAACGACGAGGAGCGATATGAGCCGTGCAATCAAGAAAGCGTTGATGATGAGCCCTGTCCTGTTCGGGCTCGCGGCCTGCGGCGATATGCTGAAGCAGGAGGAGGCGATGCCGGACCGGCAGGATGGCGCGATGTTTTTCGCGGCGAATTGCGCTTCCTGCCACGGCATGAGCGGCAACGGAGACGGCCCCGAGGCCAACAGTCTCGCGGTTCCGCCGTCCGATCTGACAATGCTGAGCGACAACAACGGCGGTACCTTTCCGCGTGCGCGCGCGCTTAGCTACATTTACGGCGAACCCGGTGACAACCACCTTTCACGCGTGATGCCGGAGTTTGGCGGTGCGATGGCCGATGATCTGGTCCCTGTGGATATTGACGGCATCCTGACGCCCACGCCACGTGAATTGGCTGGTTTGCTGTTTTATCTCGAAAGCATTCAGGAATAGCAGCCTGTTAGGATCCCCTGCAGGCGCATCGGTCAAGCCCTTGATCGCAGGTGCCAAAACGCCAGCACTCCGTTGAGTCAACGCACCCGCGACGCCGTTTTTCTACCCGGCGAGATCGATCCTTACGGCAGCCAGGGCTTCTTCCAAACGGTCCTTCAAGACCTGTGCAATCTGCCGATCC
>JBFFFS010000234.1:0-4489 GCA_041557855.1 Roseobacter sp.
CGTCTGTGCGCGTGATTTTCGAATAAACCCAATAGGCTACATGGGTGTAGTTGATTCCTCCCGGCAGGGTCTCCGGGTCGCGACCGATGCGCGCGACGATGGCGACATTGGCGCCACGGGCGGCCAGATCTCGTTGAATGACATCCGCATAGGCGGCCACCTTTTTCATGGGCAGAACGCGGGGGGCGTTTTCTGTGCTGCCGGCCCAGGAAAGGGACGGCAGCAGCAGTGTGATGGCAAGAGCGATCAGGGTAAGTGCGCGTTTCATGTCAGATATCCTCGTTCAGGTCCGCTCAGTCGAGCGTGGGCGCCGCATTCGGCATGACAGTCACATTGATGGCGCGGTGCGGTTGAGCGGACAGGCTGAGGTCAGCCCCGGCGTCGATTGTGCTGGTTCCGATCTCTTCGAGAACGGACCCCGTGACTGCAAGCGCAGAACCAACCGCGATGACCGGTACCGCAACGGCGGTGGCGGTGCCCGAGGCTACGGCGGCGCCTGCGTGGCTGGCGGCTTCACCGCTGTGATACGAGGCTTCGGCGGAATGCTGGCCGGACGGTCCCGCAAAAGCGGCGGTTGCGGTGGTGGCCAGAGCAAGACCAACGAGAGCAGAGCGAATGAACATTGTGGTTCTCCTTTTGTGAGCAATGTTCGCGAACGACGTTCACAAAAAGTGCAAGCTATTGAAAATGCGTGAAAGAAAATTTGGGTGCGCAACGAAAAAGGGCCGCCCGAAGGCGACCCTTTGCAAAAAATTGGCCCGAAATCAGACGGACATGCAGATGTATTTCATCTCCAGGTAGTCTTCGATTCCGTGGTGAGAGCCTTCACGCCCCAGTCCGGACTGCTTTACGCCGCCGAAGGGGCCCACCTCTGTCGAGATGATCCCGGTGTTCACGCCGACGATCCCGTATTCCAGTGCCTCGGCCACTTTGTAAACGCGGCTGAGGTCCTTGGCGTAGAAGTAGGAAGCGAGGCCGAAAATGGTGTCGTTGGCCATTTCAATCACCTCGTCCTCGTCCTCGAACTTGAACAGAGGGGCGAGGGGGCCAAAGGTCTCCTCAGTGGCGACTTTCATCTTCTGCGTGACCCCGGTCACGATGGTGGGCTCAAAGAACGTGCCGCCCTTTTCGTGCTCTTTGCCACCGGTCAGGATCGCGCCGCCATGCTCGACGACGTCGTTCATGTGCTCTTTCACCTTTTCGACCGCTTCCATGTTGATGAGCGGCCCGGTGGTCACACCTTCTTCAAGGCCATCGCCGACCTTCAGCTTTTCGACCGCCGCCTTCAGTTTCTCGGCAAAGGCATCATAGACGCCCGCCTGCACATAGATGCGGTTGGCGCAAACGCAGGTCTGACCATTGTTGCGGAACTTGCACAGCATCGCCCCTTCGACCGCCGCGTCGAGGTCGGCGTCGTCAAAGACGATGAAGGGTGCGTTACCCCCCAGTTCCATGGAGCACTTCATGACCTGATCGGCTGCCTGCTTGAGCAGGATGCGTCCGACTTCGGTGGAGCCGGTGAAGGTCAGCTTGCGCACGGCTGGGTTTTCGCAAAACTCCTTGCCGATCTCCGAGGAGGAGGATGAGGTGACCACGTTGAAGGCGCCCGCAGGGATACCTGCACGCTCGGCCAGTACGCCCATCACGATCGCAGAGAGCGGTGTTTCTTTCGCAGGGCGTGCCACGAACGAGCAGCCAACGGCAAGCGCCGGTGCGGCCTTGCGGGTGATCATCGCGTTGGGGAAGTTCCACGGCGTGATCGAGGCGGCGACACCGATGGGCTGTTTCAGCACCGTGATGCGCTTGTCGCGCTGATGGCCCGGGATCGTCTCGCCATAGACGCGCTTGGCCTGTTCGCCCATGAATTCGATGAAGCTTGCGCCATAGCCGATTTCGCCCTTGGCTTCGGCATGGGGTTTGCCTTGCTCGGCAGTCAGGATGGTGGCCAGATCATCGGCGTTTTCCATCATCAGGTCGAACCATTTGCGCATCACCGCCGCGCGTTCCTTGCCGGTCCACTTGGACCATTCCTTCTGTGCCGTTTCAGCCTGCGCGATGGCGCCCGCCACCTGGGCACGGCTCAGATCGGCCACCTGTGCGATCACGTCGCCGCGGGCCGGGTTGGTTACGTCAAAGGTGCCATTGTCGCCGTCCACCCACTGCCCGCCGATGTAGGCGCGGGTCTCCAGCAGGGAGGGATCTTTGAGCAGTGACTTGAGGTCGGTGTTTAGAATATCTTTCATTTCGACTCCTTCGCGAAATTCCGTATGGTCCTAAAATCAACTCTGGATATGATTGTCCAGTTCCCTTCGAGAGGTCTTTTCCATGAAGCCGTTGGATAGTGCTTATGAGATTGGTGCTTATATTAAGGGAGGTGCGGACTATCCTCCGCAGTGGGCCCGCAAGGCGGCGGATTTCAGAAATCTACTTGGGCCACGGGCGGAGCTTGGGCTCTCCTACGGGGAGAGCGACCGGCAGGTGTTTGATTTCTTTAACGCCGAGGGTGTGCCGCGGGGGACGTTGATCTTTGTGCACGGCGGCTATTGGAAAGCCTTCGACCGCACGTCATGGTCCCATCTGGCCGCTGGCGCGCTGGCCCAGGGATGGTCTGTCGCCATGCCGCAATACGATCTGTGCCCAGATGCGAAAATTTCCCAGATCACCCGGCAGATCGCGCAGGCGGTTACCAGGATCGCTGAGCGCACCTTTGAACCGATCGCGCTTGCAGGCCATTCCGCAGGCGGGCATTTGGTGTCCCGGATGCTGGACCCGCTGGTGCTGCCCGAGCCGGTCCGCAAGCGGGTGGTCCGGATCGCTCCCATTTCGCCGCTGGCCGATCTTGTGCCGTTGGTGGACACGACGATGAACGATATCCTCGGCCTTGACCCCGAGGAGGCGGTCGCCGAAAGCCCCGTCAACATGAGCCCGCCGCAGGAGGCAGAGGTCAAGATCTGGATTGGCGCCGATGAACGCCCCGCGCTGCTCGACCAGTCGGCAGCCCTGTCCCGCGCCTGGGGAGCACGGCAGGTGATCGTGCCGGGAAAACATCACTTCGATATCATCGAAGCATTGGAAGACGGGCAAAGTGATCTGGTTTCTTTCCTGACCGGGCAATAACTCTTGATCGAAAGCCCGAAATCGGCCAAGAGCGCGTGAGGGTGGCTGACGATGGCGTCGTCTGCGCAAATGCACCTGTATGTCCTGAACGCCGGGACCTTTCTTGTGAAAAGGAGGGTCTGACATGACCGCCAAAGAAACTGCCCGTCCTGAAATGTACCGCTACCACAATGGCGGTAAGTCGCCGCTGCCTTTCGAGGCTGCGGAATACGAAGCGCGCCTGGCTGAATTGCGCGAGCGGATGGAAGCTGCCGGGGCCACTGCCGCAGTTTTCACCTCGATGCACAACATCGCCTATTATTCCGGCTTCCTCTACTGTAGCTTCGGGCGCCCCTATGGTCTCGTCGTAACCCAGACGGAGTGCGTCACCATCAGTGCCGGCATCGATGCCGGTCAGCCCTGGCGGCGCTGCTTTGCCGACAACATCACCTATACCGACTGGCAGCGCGACAATTTCTGGCGTGCCGTGGCGCATGTCACGGGGCGCAAACAGATTATCGGGTATGAAGGCGATCACCTGACGCTCATGCAGCGAGACAAGCTCGAAGATTTTCTTGCGCCGCTCACCATGGTGGACCTCTACGAGACGACGATGCGCCAGCGCATGCACAAGTCAGAGGCGGAAATCGCACTCATCCGGCAAGGCGCGCAGGTGGCCGATGTCGGTGGTTATGCCATTCGCGACGCCATCAAGGCAGGGGTGCGCGAGATCGATGTTGCCATGGCCGGACGGGATGCGATGGAGCTGGAAATCGCAAAAAGGTTCCCGGATGCCGAATACCGCGATACGTGGGTCTGGTTTCAGTCCGGTCTGAATACTGACGGGGCGCATAACCCGGTAACCGCGCGCAAGCTTGTCCGTGGCGATATCCTGAGCCTGAACACCTTTCCGATGATTTCGGGGTATTACACGGCCCTTGAACGGACCCTTTTCGTCGAGCAGGTGGACCCGGAGAGCCTGAAGATCTGGGAGGCGAATGTTGCCGCGCATGAATACGGCATGAGCCTTCTGAAACCGGGTGTGTCCTGTTCGGAAGTTACCCATAAGGTTAACGCGTTCTTTGAGGAGCGCGACCTGCTGCAGTATCGCACTTTCGGATATGGGCATTCCTTTGGCGTGCTGAGCCACTATTACGGGCGCGAGGCCGGGCTCGAACTGCGTGAGGACATCGACACGGTGCTGGAGCCGGGCATGGTGATCTCGATGGAGCCGATGCTGACGATCGCTTCGGATCAGCCGGGAGCGGGCGGTTACCGCGAGCACGATATCCTCGTGATCACCGAAGACGGCAATGAGAACATCACAGGCTATCCCTACGGCCCGGAGTTCAACGTCGTCGGATAACATCGCGAGACGGGCGGGCAGTGTGAC
>JBFFFS010000235.1:0-4429 GCA_041557855.1 Roseobacter sp.
CGCATCGGCAGCTTCCGCTTCTTCGGTGGCGATCTCGTCAGCAAAAGGCGCTGCGCTGTCCCAAAGCGTGTCGGCGGGCGCTGCGGCGGGTTCTTCATAAGCGTAGGGCGGCACGAAAGGTGCTGCTTCGGCAGCAGGTACCTCTGCGGGCGGTTCCGGCGTGTCCGTGTAGGGGGCAGAGAAGGCCTGCGTCTCTGCGACGGGCTCTTCGGCCGCGGGCGCTTTGGCCAGATCCGCCATGGCGGCGGCAGCGGCAACCGCCGCGGTGGGGGCCGGAGCAGAGGGTGCAGGCGCGGGTTCGATGGCTTCATCGTGCGCTTTGAGCATTATGCGCCCTTCGTGTTCGCGTGCCTCGACTCGGCGTGCGACTTCACGTTCGGCAATACGGGCCAGCATTTCGGCATCCGGTTGCGGGGGTTCGGCACCAAAATAACGATCATCCGCCGCCAGATCGCGGAAATATTCCGCGATGGCTTTCATCGTGTCGAAAGAATCTTCGAACCCTTCCAGAGTGCAGGAAAATGTCCCATAAGAGACTGTAAGTATCTTGTTATTGTTCATCATCGGATGCTCGTCCTCTGCGTGATTTCAACAAGATGGTTAACATTTTAGCCAAGTCCAAAGGCGCCCGAATCTGTGATTTTAATCGTATCATTTCGTGGCGAGAATGTGGTCTGTTTCCTGGAAGGGCATTAAGTTCGCGTGAAAGTCGTAATTGTAGATGTTTCGGAACCCGTGACCCTGATCGGCGGCGGTGAGTCGTCGATCGAGGATGTGGAAACAGCCCTGAAGCTCGCGCCGACCTCTGTTGCGGCGGACGGCGGGGCCGACAGCGCATTGGCTGCGGGCGTTTGCTTGACCGCCGTGATCGGCGATATGGACTCTATATCGGAGCGGGCGCGGACGCAAATCCCACGTGAACGGCTGCATCACATCGCCGAGCAGGACAGCACCGATTTCGACAAGGCGCTGCGCAGTATCAATGCGCCGCTGGTGATAGCGGTCGGCTTCAGCGGTGGGCGGATCGATCATGAACTGGCGGCGCTGCACACGCTGGCGGTCCGCTCGGACCAGACCGTGGTGGTGCTGGGGCGTGGCGATGTCGTCTTTTTGTGTCCGCCTGCCTTCAGCTTGCCGATGGAGGCAGGCACGCGGGTATCATTATTTCCGATGGGGCCGGTTTCTGGGCGGTCACGCGGCCTGCACTGGCCGATTGACGGGCTGCGCTTTGCGCCCGGCGTTCTCAGCGGCACGTCGAATCGTACGACGGGCGATCTTCATCTTGAGATGGATGCGCCGCAGATGCTGTGCATCCTGCCGCGGCGCTTCATTCAGCCGGTTGTATCGGCGCTGCTTGCGTTGCCAGCGCACGGGCGATGGACCGCTCACGCAGCACAACGTAGAGACCTGCCGCAATCGTGACGAGAATTCCGGCCGTGGCCACCGGGTCGGGAAGGTCGCCGAAAACGAGGAAGCCGAGCACGGTGGCGAAGGGAATTTCGAGATACTGCATAGGCGCGAGCGTGGCCGAGAGCGCGTAGCGCAGCGACCATGTCATCAAGAGGTGCGCGACCGTGCCAAGCACCCCGATCCCGATCAGCAGCGTCCATTCGTAGGAGGACACCTGCATCAGGCGGAGTTGCGGGATGTCGTGGTTCTGGAATAGCCACAGTGCCGGCAGCATCACCACGACGGCCATGACGCCGCTGACCGCCTGCAGGCTGATCGGGTCGGTTTCCTTGGCGATCTGGCGGGTAACCAGCATGAAGAGGGCGAAGTTCACCGCGACGCCCACGGGCAGCAGCGCTGGCCAGCCCACGTCCCGGAAACTGGGCTGGACCACCAGCAGCGTGCCGACGAAGCCCACGCCGCAGGCGATGATCCGGCGCCCCCCGACTTCTTCCTTCAGGGCGAATTTCCCCAGTACGAGCATGATGAAGGGCATGACGAAGGCAATGGCGATGGCATCGGCCAGCGGCAGATACTTGAGCGCCGTGACCATGGTGCCGATTCCAAGGATATGCAGGAAGGTGCGCACAAGGGTCAGCCAGAAGACACGTGCAGACGTTCGCCAGACCCGACGCGTCATCCACACCAGCGGCACCAGAACAACTGCCTGCACGGCAAATCGCACAAGCACCAGCTGGCCAATCGGTACCGTCTGTCCAAGAATTTTCGCGACGGCGTCGCCCACCGGGGCGAGCACGCAGAACCCAAGCATCAGCATGATGCCCAATAGAGGCCGATCAACAGTCATGGCGCGAGCCTAAGTCGCGCTTTGCGATATTGCAAGCTAAGGTTGTATTGCCTCAGAAACTTTCAATGCCCGTTTGCACATCTCAGCAATTGGGAACATTGACGGCGAGTCCGCCGAGTGACGTTTCCTTGTATTTTTCGGACATGTCAGCCCCGGTCTGGCGCATGGTCTCGATACAGGCGTCGAGCGGCACCAAATGGGTGCCGTCGCCCCGCAGCGCCAGCGACGCGGCCGAGACCGCCTTGATTGCGCCCAGCCCGTTGCGTTCGATACAGGGCACCTGAACCAGTCCCTTGACCGGGTCGCAGGTCATGCCGAGGTGGTGCTCCAGTGCGATTTCCGCCGCGTTTTCCACCTGCGCCGGGGTTCCGCCGAGAACTGCGCAAAGACCTGCCGCGGCCATCGCCGCCGCCGAGCCGACCTCTGCCTGACAGCCGGCTTCGGCGCCGGAGATCGATGCATTGAACTTCACGAGGCCGCCGATGGCGGCAGCGGTCAACAGGAAATCCTCGATGTGGCTCTCGCTGGCGCCCGGTACATGGTCGAGATAATAGCGCAAGGTCGCCGGCAGCACGCCTGCGGCCCCGTTTGTCGGGGCGGTAACGACCTGACCGCCAGCGGCGTTCTCCTCGTTGACGGCCATGGCATAGACGCTCATCCAGTCGTTGATCGTATGAGGGGCGGTCAGGTTCATGCCGCGCTCTGCCATCAGCGCATCGTAGATGCCCTTGGCGCGGCGCCGGACCTTGAGGCCTCCGGGTAACTCGCCGTCGGTGCTCAGGCCGCGGTTGATGCAGTCGTTCATCACCTGCCAGAGCCTCCGCGTCCCGCTGTGCAGCTTTTCGGCCCCACCGCGCGCGGCCTCATTGGCGCGTTTCATATCTGCAATGCTTTTGCCTGAAACTGTGGACATCTCCAGCATCTGTGCCGCGGATTTGAAAGGGAAGGGTATGGGTGGCCCGTCGTCGTCGGAGGCTTTGCCGGCGGCCAGTTCCGCTTCGGTCACCACGAAGCCGCCGCCGATCGAGTAGAAGGTCTCGCTCAGGGTGACGTCGCCCTGCGCGTCGGTGGCGCGCAGGATCATGCCATTGGCATGACCGGGCAGCGGGGTTTCGTAGTCAAAGATCATGTCCGTCTTGCGGCTGAAGCGGACCGGCGGCAGCCCCGGGGGCGACAGCGTGCCGGTTTCCTCGATTTCGGCGAGTGCGGCTTCGGCCTTCTCGGCGTCATAGGTTTCGGGGACGAAGCCTGCCAGTCCGAGAATGGTGGCGCGATCCGTGGCATGCCCGACGCCGGTGAAGGCGAGGCTGCCGTGCAGTGACGCCCGGACCCCGTGAAATTCGAAGGGAGAGGCGCGCATCATGTCGAGAAAGCGCGCTGCTGCCAACATCGGCCCCATGGTGTGAGAGGAGGAGGGACCGATGCCCACTTTGAACATGTCGAAAACGGAGAGAAACATTCAGGTGGCGGATCCTTCTGGTGGGTCGGGCAGGCCAGGTGCGGTAAAAGGCGCGGGGCCGAGGCCTTCCGCTTGCCGGACTGCGCGGGTGGCGGGGCGTGCATCTTCGAGGGTAGCGGCAGATTGCAGCGCAGGCCAGCGCGAAAGCTCGAACCAGCCGGTATCGCGCGTGGTGGGGTAAAGCGCGAGCCAGCGCAGCATCGGCATGAGGTAGAGCGACAGGGCACGCGGCACCGGGTGCTGCCAGCGGATGTCAAGCAGATCGAGGTAATTCAGGACCCGGTCCCGGGTGACGGCGGTGAGCTGATCCTGGTGCCTGGCGTCGTCTCCGATGAAGGTCGGCGTGTAAAAGAGTATGCGCAGGGCGGGGTGCAGGGTGTTGGACAAAAAGAAAAGCCATTTGAGAAAGTCGCCGCGCTCGGGGGATGGGGGGGCAGGGCCGAGGTCGCCATGCCGGTCCGCGAGCCACAACAGGATCGCCGCGGTTTCGAAGATCGGTCCGTCCGGGGTTTCGAGGACGGGAATCAGGCCGCTTGGGTTGAGCGCGAGATAGGCAGGCGCGCGTTGTGCCTGGCGACGGCGATCTACGAGGCGGGTCTCGTAGGGCAGCCGTAGTTCCTCGAGGGCCAGCCGGATTACCAGCGAGGCATTGTCGGGCGCGTAATGCAGAATGTAGGGTGCGCTGCTCATGAAAGCGTCATAGCGGGTTTCCA
>JBFFFS010000236.1:0-4378 GCA_041557855.1 Roseobacter sp.
ATGAGCTCAGCGCCTGGGGCAAGGTGGTGGATTACTTCTGGCACATCACTTTGCCGGTGCTTGCCTCCACGATATCCGCCTTTGCCACGCTGACGCTTCTGACCAAGAACAGTTTTCTTGACGAGATCAAGAAACACTACGTGATGACGGCCCGCGCCAAGGGTCTGTCAGAAAAGCGCGTGCTTTACGGGCATGTCTTCCGCAACGCGATGCTGATCGTCATCGCCGGTTTTCCAGCCGTCTTCATCGGGGTCTTTTTCGGTGGCTCGCTGATCATCGAGACAATCTTCAGCCTCGACGGGCTGGGCCGGCTGGGCTTCGAGGCAGCGGTGGCTCGAGATTATCCTATCGTCTTCGGCACGCTCTTCATCTTCGGCCTGATCGGGCTCGTCGTGGGTATCCTGTCGGACCTGATGTATGTCTTCGTCGATCCGCGTATCGACTTCGAGCGGCGGGAGGGCTGAGCGATGGCGCACACCGATCCCTTGCCCGAACACAGCCCCGGACATGACGCGCCGCCGCCAGTCGCCACGCCGCAAAAGCGCAGTTGGCTGTCGCCGCTCAACCAGCGACGCTGGCGCAACTTCAAACGCAACAAGCGCGCGTACTGGTCGCTGTGGATTTTTACGGTGCTGTTCGGGCTGTCGCTCTTCGCGGAGTTTCTGGCCTATGACAAGCCTATCCTCGTGAACTACCGCGGAGAATATTACACGCCGATCTGGAACTTCTATCCCGAGACCGCCTTTGGCGGAGATTTCGAGACTGAGGCCGTCTATCGCGATCCGGAGGTGAAATGCCTGATCGAAACGGGAGGTCTCGACATGTGTTTCGATGATCCCGAAGGCTATATCGAAGATGCGCAGGACGGCATAATCGAGGGAGAGCAGATTGAAAAAGGCTGGGCGATCTGGCCGCTCATTCCATATTCCTTCGACACCGCCGTGGACCGCCCCGGAGCGGCGCCCCTGCCGCCCAACAGCCAGAACCTGCTGGGCACGGACGGCACCAAGCGCGACGTGCTCGCGCGGGTGATCCACGGGTTCCGACTGTCCATCATCTTTACGCTCTTGGTAACTGGCGCATCCAGCCTGATCGGGATTTTCGCGGGTGCGGTACAGGGCTTTTTCGGAGGCAAGACCGACCTGATCTTCCAACGCATCATCGAGATCTGGTCCTCGACCCCATCGCTTTATGTCATCATCATCATGTTCGCCATTCTGGGGCGGAGTTTCTGGCTACTGGTCATCCTGCTCGTGCTGTTCAGCTGGACGTCGCTGGTGGGCGTGGTGAGGGCGGAGTTCCTGCGCGCGCGCAATCTTGAGTATGTGCGTGCCGCGCGCGCGCTCGGCGTCAGCAACATTACCATCATGTTCCGCCACATGCTGCCCAATGCGATGGTGGCCATGCTGACCATGCTTCCTTTCATCATCACGGGTACGATCTCGACGCTGGCCATTCTCGACTTTCTCGGCTTCGGGCTTCCCTCATCTGCGCCCTCGCTGGGGGAGCTGACCCTTCAGGCCAAGCAGAACCTGCAGGCGCCGTGGCTGGCCTTCACCGCCTTTTTCACCTTTGCCATCATGCTCTCTCTGCTTGTCTTCATTTTCGAAGGCATCCGCGATGCCTTCGACCCCAGAAAGACTTTCTCATGACCGCCCTTCTGGATGTCAAAGACCTCTGCGTGAGTTTTCGGCAGGACGGGCAGGTAACGCATGCCGTCCGGGGTGTCAGTTTTCAGGTGGAGCGCGGGGAAACCGTGGCCCTCGTGGGTGAATCAGGCTCCGGCAAATCCGTCTCGGCTTTGTCCACCGTGTCGCTTCTGGGGGACAGTGCCGAGGTGTCAGGATCGGTCACCTACGATGGCCAGCAGATGATCGGCGCGGATGACGCGCTGCTGCGCAAGGTGCGCGGTAATGACATCAGCTTCATTTTTCAGGAGCCGATGACCTCGCTCAACCCGTTGCATACCATCGAAAAGCAATTGGGCGAAAGCCTAGCGCTGCATCAGGGCGTTGCGGGTGCCAAGGCGCGCGCGCGCATCATCGAACTGCTCGAACAGGTGGGCATTCAGGACGCCGAGACCCGGCTGAGCAGCTACCCGCACCAGCTTTCTGGAGGCCAGCGGCAGCGCGTCATGATCGCCATGGCACTGGCCAACAAGCCCGATGTGCTCATTGCCGACGAGCCGACAACCGCGCTGGATGTGACCATCCAGGCGCAAATCCTCGATCTGCTGAAGGATCTGAAGGATCGGATGGGTATGGGGCTGTTGTTCATTACCCACGATCTTGGCATCGTTCGTCGCATCGCAGATCGGGTCTGCGTCATGCAGCACGGCGAAATCGTCGAGACCGGCCCCACGCGCGAGATCTTCGGCAATCCGCAACATCCCTATACCCGCAAATTGTTGGCAGCGGAGCCTTCGGGCGTGCCTGCGCCGGTTGCACCGGACGCCCCGGTTGTCGCGCAGACCGAACATCTGAAGGTCTGGTTTCCTATTCAGGCGGGGCTGCTGCGGCGCACGGTCGGTCACGTCAAGGCGGTCAACGATTCCAACCTCACCGTGCGCGCCGGTGAGACCATAGGCATCGTCGGCGAAAGCGGTTCCGGCAAGACGACGATGGCGCTGGCGATCATGCGGTTGATCGCCTCGGAGGGGCAGATCGTTTTCTGCGGAGAGGACGTGCGCAAGTGGTCCACGCGGCAGTTGCGGTCGCTGCGCAAGGATATGCAGATTGTCTTCCAGGATCCCTTTGGCAGCCTGAGCCCGCGCATGACCTGCGCGCAAATCATTTCCGAAGGGCTGACGATTCACAAGGTCGACCCGGGACGTGATCAACGCGATCTGGTGCGCGAGGTCATGTTGGAAGTGGGGCTCGATCCGGCGACCATGGACCGCTATCCGCATGAGTTTTCAGGCGGTCAGCGTCAGCGCATCGCCATCGCCCGTGCGATGGTTTTGCGCCCACGCCTACTGGTTCTGGATGAGCCGACCTCGGCACTGGACATGACGGTGCAGGTGCAGATCGTCGATCTGCTGCGCAAGTTGCAGCAGAAATATCAACTCGCCTACATCTTCATCAGCCACGATCTCAAGGTTGTGCGCGCCATGTCGCATCAGGTCATGGTCATGAAGCGGGGTGACGTGATGGAGGCCGGGCCTGTGGACGAGGTATTTGATGCGCCGAAGGACCCGTACACCCGAAGCTTGCTTCAGGCCACCGCCTAGGTCAGATGGCGGAGGCGTGCCCGGCGCTGGCCATGTCGTAGGCGTCGAAGTGACGCGCTATGATCCGTGTCAGAGGCGTGGTCTCCGGCGGGATGCGCAGCCGGTCATTGCTGAAGTCCACCAAGTCGCCGAAGTGCGCCGCCGCGTCTGAAAGAAGGCCGCGTATCTTTTTCTCCTGACCGGGGAATTGTTTTGACAATGCGCCGACCTGCACTTCGAAATCGCACATCAGCGCTTCGATGATGCGCCCCCGCAGCAGGTCGTCGTCGCTGAATACATGGCCACGTACAACCGTCATATCGCCATTGCGCACGGATTTCAGATACCCGGATGTCGCCGGGTTGTTCTGCGCGTATCCTTGTGGGAAGCGGGAGATCGACGAAGCACCCACGCCGAGCAGGACGTCGGCGGGCTCGTCAGTGTAGCCTTGGAAATTGCGACGCAGTTGGCCATTTTGTGCCGCAACCGACAACGAATCCTCCGGCACCGCGAAATGGTCGATGCCGATCTGGCGGTAGCCATCCCACTCGAACAACTGCCGCGCGGTTTCGAAAAGGCGGAGCCGCTCTTCCGGCGCGGGCAACGCGTCGGTCGGGATCATCGATTGCCGGCGCGCCATCCAGGGTACATGCGCATACCCGTAAAGCGCCACGCGGTCCGGGCTCAGCGTCAGTAGCTTCTGGACCGAGGAGGAGATGCGTTCCGTCGTCTGGTAGGGCAGTCCGAAAAGAATGTCGGTATTCAGCGATCTGATCCCGGCAGCGCGTATCATTTCGACCGCATCGCGTGTGATCTCGAAGCTCTGGAGCCGCCCAATCGTGGTCTGAATCTCGCTGTTGAAATCCTGAACACCAATGGACGCGCGGGTCATCCCGGCTTTGGCCAGCACATCGATGCGCGCCTGGTCGATTTCGTTGGGATCGATCTCGACGGAGAATTCACGTTCTTCCGCGACAGGTGCAAGATCGGTGATCGCACCCAACAGATCAGACATCATGGAGGGATCGAGTAGCGTCGGCGTTCCGCCGCCCCAATGAACGCGGCTGAAGGAAATACCTTCCGGCAAGATTGACTTCAGGAGCCGAATTTCGTCATGTAGACTGGACAGATAGGACTTCACTGGGTGATTGCTGGATGTACCTTGCGTGC
>JBFFFS010000237.1:0-4375 GCA_041557855.1 Roseobacter sp.
ATGAAAATATTAGGGTTTACTGCTCCTGCACTAATAATTTTTTTCGAATGAACGACCACTTCGTGCTGCGCGGGGCGAACTTGCGTTCAAACAAGAAGATTCTGGTTTGCGAGCGCCGAAAATACTAGATACCTATGCGGCGGCGCGTCGCCATGATTGCATTCGAATGCGACGCTACGGGGGAGTTGATGACCAAAAAGCTGGTAGTGTGCGACTGTCTGGGCAGTCAGAAGATTGACGTTGCAACCCTGGAATCGGCCACGGGTCTCGCATGCTGGGCCGTGTTGACTGACGCCTGCGGCGAGCAGATCGAGAAAACCGCCAAATATATTGCCCAGGGCGATGTGATTGTCGCCTGTCAGCAGCAGGCACATCTGTTCCGGGATCTCGCGGAGGAAATTGAAGCCGAAGCCCCCGGTTTCGTCGATTTGCGCGACCGCGCCGGGTGGAGCGATGACGGAGCCACCACGGGTCCGAAGATGGCCGCGCTGGCTGCCGAAGCGATTCTCTCACCTCCGACAGAAAAAACCATCGATATCACATCGCACGGGGCGTGCCTGATCCTTGGCAGCGGCGATGCGGCCTTGTCAGCCGCGCGTGACCTGAGCGAGACCTTGGCCGTTACTCTGCTGACAGACACCCCCAGAGACGTGGCGCACGACGGCAGGTTCGAGGTCGTCGCTGGTCGGCTCAACCGAGCAAGCGGTAGCCTAGGGCAATTCAATCTGCGAATCGATTCCTTTCAACAAGTCATTTCCGGAGGCCGCGGCCAGGCGGCCTGGACGGCGCCGCGCGATGGTGCTCTCAGTTCCTGCGACATCATTCTGGATCTCAGAGGCGCACCATCACTTTTTCCGGCACCGGAAAAACGCGACGGATATTTGCGCGCCGACCCGGGCAGCCTGACCGCCACGGCGAAAGCTGTGCTGGAGGCGTCACATCTCGTCGGCACTTTCGAAAAGCCGCTCTACGTGCGGCTGGAAGAGCCGCTATGCGCTCATTCCCGGGCTGAGAAACCGGCCTGCTCCAGGTGCCTCGATGCCTGTCCCACGGGGGCAATCACCTCCGCCGGAGAGCATGTGGCGATCGATCCGATGATCTGCGCGGGCTGCGGCGCCTGCTCTGCGCTGTGTCCATCCGGCGCAATCACCTATGACGCGCCTCCCGTGGCCACGGTTTTCGCGCGATTGAACACGCTGGCCGGCACCTACCGCAAGGCCGGGGGTAAAGCGCCGCGCCTGCTGGTGCATGACTCGGAGCATGGCACCGAAATGATCTCGCTGGCGGCCCGCTACGGGCGGGGACTGCCAGCGGATGTAATCCCGCTCGAAGTTTCGGCGCTGTCGGGTTTTGGTCACGCGGAGATTCTGGCGGCACTCGCCTGCGGTTTTGCGCATGTAGATGTACTTCTGGCCCCGAAGACCGATGCCGAGGTTGTCCGCAACGAGGCTGCGCTGGCCGAGGCGATCTGCGGCACGGAGAAATTGCGCGTGCTCGATCTGGCTGACCCGGATGCCCTGTCGGAAACGCTCTACGGCCAGGACACCCCTGCCCCGCTTGCCGAGCCGGTACTGCCTCTTGGCAGCCGTCGGCAGGTGACGAGGCTTGCAGCAAAAGCGCTTCAACCCGACGCCGAAGTTTTGCCACTACCGGAGAACGCTCCCTACGGCGCCATTGTGGTGGATACCGACGCCTGCACGCTGTGCCTGTCCTGCGTCTCCTTGTGCCCCTCGGGCGCGCTTGGCGACAACCCCGACAATCCGCAACTCCGGTTCCAGGAAGACGCCTGCCTGCAATGTGGTCTCTGCGCCAACATCTGCCCCGAAAAAGCGATCACGCTGGCGCCGCAGCTCAACCTCACCGACGCGGCCTTCACGCAGAAGGTCGTGCATGAAGAAGAACCTTTTGCTTGCATCGAATGCGGCGTGCTCTTCGGGGTTAAATCGACCGTCGAGAGGATTACCGAAAAGCTGGCCAACAATCATGCGATGTTCTCAAGACCGGACACGATCCGCATGATCCAGATGTGCGATAATTGCCGTGTCAAGGCGCAATACCACTCGAAGGACAACCCCTTTGCCGGCAAGGAGCGCCCACGCATCCGCACAACCGACGATTACCTGAGTAAGCGCAGGGATCACTGAAATTGGATAGGCGCGCCCAGATCAGCAGCCTCGATGCGCGACACGTAGGCGAGGATCGCCTCAAGGTCGTCGAGGGTCAATCGCAATGGCACGATGGGCGATGGCAGCGAAGGGTCGAACGGCTCTGTTACTTCGGCGATCTGCGTGAAGCTGGGGTGAGGGTTAAGCAGGTGAAACGTGGAGAAGCGCGTGTCCCAGTTCGGCAAACCGCGCAACACCGCGAAGGAGGGAGTCGAGCCCATGCCCTTCATACGGTTTTTTTCGTTGATGACATGACAGCGCCCGCACATCGCGAGAGACAATTTTTCTCCGGCTGCGGCATCACCCTCGAAGACCGTCTCGACTTCCTTGCGCGCCTTTCGCAGTTCCGCCGTGAAACTCGCGCCGCCGGGGCCCTCGAAGCTATCGATGGTGCGCTTGCCAATATCGGATTTCAGCCATTTGAGGAACTGTTCCGCCCGTGGATCCCCGTCGTGAGACAGCGACCACGTCGTGCCAAGACCCGCAAAAACCGCTTCGCCCTGCGTACCAAAGCGCATGTCGGCCGGGGCGTCTTCCTCAACGCGGGCGATACGGATACTGGTCTTGAGCGAAAAGCGCGGCACCAGATACTGCGTGAAACCCGATGCCTCCAGAGCCTCCGGCACCGCCAGCCGCAGCGTATCATCCTGGGCAACGCTTGTCTTGCCAAAGAGCATGAAACCCGCGATCAGCGAAAGCACCAGACGTTTCATTGCTCCTCCCGAACCCTTCTCCTGCGTGCCAGCCTAGGTGCGCAGCCGATACACCGTCAAGCCTGAGACCCTCAAAGGAGAGTTCCCATGAACGAAGATTTCAACATGTCGATGCGCAAGTTTCTCAAGCAGGTTGGCGTGACCTCGCAACAAGCCATCGAAGAAGCGATGCGCAAAGCTGGTGACACCGAAGGCAAGACCTTCACGGCCAAGATGGTTCTGACCGTGGACGGGCTGGATCTGACCCACGAGGTCACGGGCAAGATCACGGGTGCGTCCGCCACATGAGTCTCACGCGCGACGCGGCTCTGGCCGCCCTCAAGACCGTTACCGATCCGATTACGGATACCGATATTGTCGCAGCCGGGCTGGTCAAGGCGCTGACTGTCAGCGATGACGGCGCCGTACGCTTCGTGATGGAAGTGCCCGCCTCTCAGGCACAGAAATATCAGGCCGTCAAACAGCAAGCCGAGGCCGCACTGACGAAGATCGGCGCGACGAAGCCTCAGGTGCTGATGACCGCCCACAGCGCCCCTACGCCGCCACCGGACCTCAAACCGCAGCGCGCCTCGACGCCGTCGGGGCCCCAGAAGGTGCCTGGCGTGGACCGGATCATCGCCATTGCCTCCGGCAAAGGCGGGGTCGGCAAATCGACGCTTTCGGCTAATCTCGCCTGTGCTCTGGCCGCCGAAGGGCGCCGCGTCGGCCTGCTCGATGCGGATGTCTATGGCCCGTCGCAGCCGCGCATGCTCGGTGTTTCCGGCAGGCCTGCCTCGCCCGATGGCAAGACGATCCTGCCGATGCGTAATTTCGGGGTCACCATGATGTCGATCGGCCTGATGACCAATGACGATCAGGCGACCGTCTGGCGCGGGCCGATGCTGATGGGTGCGCTGCAACAGATGATGACGCAGGTTCAATGGGGCGCGCTCGACGTGCTGATCGTTGATCTGCCGCCCGGCACCGGCGACGTGCAGATGACCCTCACGCAGAAGTTCCACGTCGATGGTGCTGTCGTGGTCTCGACGCCGCAGGACGTGGCGTTGCTCGACGCGCGCAAGGGCATCGACATGTTCAACCAGCTCGGCACGCCGATCCTGGGCATGATCGAGAACATGTCCACGCATATCTGCTCAAACTGCGGGCACGAAGAGCATGTGTTCGGTCATGGCGGGGTTGCCGCCGAAGCGAAAAAGATCGGGGTGCCGCTGCTGGCGGAAATCCCGCTGCATCTGGACATCCGCCTCGCCGCGGACGGCGGCGCACCCATCGTGGTCTCGAAACCCGACAGCGCGCAGGCAGCCGCGTTCCGCGAGGTCGCGCGCAAGCTGATCGCAGAAGGGAAAGCATGAGCGGGCTGCATTTCCCCCCTCTGTTCCATGGCATGTTAACGGCGGGCGATCCGCCAATGGACGTGGCCTGCGCAGCCGCGCGCGAAGGGTGCGACGCGGGTCTGGTGGCCTATGACCTGCGCCCGGACGTTCTGCGCGCGGCCAT
>JBFFFS010000238.1:0-4352 GCA_041557855.1 Roseobacter sp.
AGATCGTCCGTCAGGAAAGCCTCTCCGTTTTTGTCCCTTCGCCGCGCGAGGGCCGTCAGCGGGCTTTCCGCCAGATTGTAGCGCATGCGAACGGGCTGACCGGTGTCGCCGTCGGTAATGGTCCGCTCTCCCCAAACCCGGTGCTGATCCGCATAGGGCGTCTGGCTTTCAGCAAAACCCGCTGTCCTGGTCTTGCTGTCCAGCAGAATATCTTCCACTGCCGCGCGACCGGCAGGCGTGATCGTATAACGCGTTATCTTTCCGGTCTGCTTCGGTGAAATCCACTCTTTCAGGGCCATAGCTTCTGCGATATCGCGGCCAACCACGCCCGTTCTTGTAGCAGTGCCTGAAACTCCATCCCGAACAACGACCGCTTTTTCCATATTCGTTGCAACGGCCAGTACGGCTCCGGTTTCACACAAACGCCGCAGCACTCGCGCTGCTTCCGCCATGAAGTGCACGCAGTCGGGGGCGATGTCGGAGGCATCCGCGGAAGTGATCTTTTCTTGGAAACTCATGGGGAAGCTGACCTTCTGATTGGTGGGGGAAGATGGAGGTGACCGAAAGTGTACAGTGCCCAGTGATCGAAGTGCTGCATCGACCAGCGGGTCATCCCGACGCGTTTCAACACGACGGATTTGACGCAGGATCGTTGATGCATGGCACCCTGTCGCCCGCGCCAGGGCACGGATCGGCATGCCGGCTTCGGTATGAGCGAGATACATCTGCGCTGCCCGGGGAACCCAGTTTGGAATATCTTGGGTCAGGGTTCGTGTATCTTGATTTGTCATTGCGTACTCACCGGAAACCATCCCTTCTTTAGGTTGTTATATCCAATACAACTTCAACCTTAGAATTTTTTTGGTTACAGGTTGGTTAATATCATCAATTACTCAGAGCATTGTATCTATTGGATAAACAGTATTTAAACAAACGCGCGGTGTTTTTCCCAATACCGCAACAGTCCTGCTAAAATGAGAAAACTGTCCCCGCATCGTGGAAAATGTGAACAAGACCTGAATCGCCTCGAGCGTGCAAAAGCCCGACCACGCAAAACCCGCATAAAGTGTGCCATAAACCTATCTTCGTTGGCCCAACCAGGACCGGTACGCACTCAGGAAGGACACTGAAATGCAAGACCTGATCTCAATGCTGCATGCTTTGCGCAGACCTCGTCTTTTGATGCGAGCCGCACGTATTGGCGTGGATGAATACCGCCGCGACATCCATCTCCCAAGGCATCTAGGATATGGCGTCTTGCCCCGTCAGGGTGCGGCACTGCTGAGACTGATCGAGTTGGAAGGTGCTCTGAACGAGCTGCGTCTCAATGGAAACAGCGCGTATAGTATAGCCAAACATGTCGATATTCTGATCGCGATGCTGGGCGAAGCGCGCATTCTGCGCGCTTCGCAGTCCGCATGATCACATGAAGCTGTCGGGCTCCTGCTCTTTCTTGCGTTGAACAAAGGCAGTCAAAGCCTCCGCAATCGCAGGATCGAGTTCCGGCTGGCGGTATTCGGACAGCATGCGTTCCACGCGAAGACTTGCCAGCGCCTGGGTGTCGCGCGCGCCCTCGTCTTCCCAAGTCTCAAAAGGCTTGTAATCCAGCAGATCGGATTTCCAGAACGCCTGCTTGAAATTGCGCTGGGTGTGGTCGCATCCCAGGTAGTGCCCGCCCGGACCGACTTCGCGGATTGCATCCAAGGCCTGCGCATCCTCGTCCATGTTCACGCCACGCGCCAGATGGTGCAGCGCGCCAAGCTGATCTGCATCCATGACGAATTTCTCGAAAGATGAAACAAGGCCACCTTCCAGCCAACCACAGGCATGAAGCATGAAATTCACCCCGGCCAGAAGCCCCACGTTGAGGCTGTTGGCCGTCTCGTAAGCCGCCTGCGCATCCGGCAGTTTCGACCCGCAGAAAGAGCCTGCCGAGCGAAACGGCAGTCCCAGACGCCGCGCCAGTTGCCCTGCTCCGTAAGTGATATGCGCGGCTTCCGGCGTCCCGAAGGTCGGTGCGCCCGAGTTCATGTCGATGGATGTCACGAAGGCACCCATGATAACCGGCGCTCCGGGACGGACCAACTGGCTGTAGGCGATGCCGGCAAGCGTTTCCGCCAGAACCTGCGTCAGCGTGCCCGCCACCGATACCGGCGCCATGGCCCCGCCAACGATGAATGGCGAGATTATGCAGGCCTGGTTGTTTTTCGCATAAACTTCCAGCGCCCCCATCATCACATCATCAAACGTCATCGGCGAGTTGATGTTGATGAGCGAGGTCATGACCGTGTTCTGCTGCACGAACTCGGACCCGAACAGGATTTCGCACATCTCGACACTGTCCTGGGCGCGGCTGGGCTCTGTCACCGATCCCATGAAGGGCTTGTCGCTGAGCGTCATATGCGCATGCAACATATCGAGATGGCGTTTGTTTACGGGGATGTCGGTCGGCTCGCAGACCGTGCCGCCGGAGTGATGCAGCCATTTCGACATGTACCCCAGCTTCACGAATTTGCGGAAATCCTCCATCGTCGCGTAGCGGCGCCCGCCGATCGCATCACGAACGAAAGGAGGTCCATAAACCGGCGCCAGTACAAGGTTCTTTCCGCCCACAACAACCGATCTTTCGGGATTACGGGCGTGTTGCGTATAGGAAGAGGGAGCCGTCTTGCATAGCTGCCGTGCCAGACCGCGCGGGATTCGCACCCGTTCACCGTCCACGTCCGCCCCCGCATCGCGCCAGCGCTGCAGAGCTTCCGGATTTTGCACGAAGTTCACCCCCACCTCTTCCAGCACGGTCTCCGCGTTGGTCTCGATGATTTCGAGCGCTTCTTCATTCAGCACTTCGAAATTTGGAATGTTGCGCTCGATGTAGCGCGCGGTCTCGAAAGAAACGGCCGTTCGTTCGGCACGCCGTGCCGCGCCACCGCCCCCACGTGCCCGCCGGCGTTCTGCTAGTGCCATGTCCGTTCTCCCCGGGGTTTGTCGCTGGACTTCTGCTACCCGATCACGCAGTGCAATCTGTCGCAATTTGCGTCCTCGCAGGGAAAAAAGCGACATGCAGATGATGAACCGGGTTCTTTGGATGCAAAATATCCCCCGAGATTGAGAGCTGCCCTCCATTCTGTCCCTTGCCAGAGCCGCGCGCGCAGCCTAATCAGCCTGCATGAGCACTCAAGATCATGACCGCCTTCTCATCATTGATTTCGGCAGCCAGGTGACGCAACTGATCGCCCGGCGCTTGCGCGAACTGAATGTCTATTGCGAGATTCATCCTTTCAACAGTGTCACTGACGCCTTTCTCGAGGAATTCGCGCCGAAAGCGGTGATCTTCTCGGGAGGACCCTCGTCGGTCTTTGCCGAGGGCGCCCCGATGCCGCCGGCCTCTGTGTTCGATCTGGGCGTGCCAATTCTGGGCATCTGCTATGGCCAGCAGGTGATGATGCATTGCCTTGGCGGCAAGGTCGAACGTGGCCACGGCACCGCCGAATTCGGGCGCGCATTCGTCACACCTAAGGACGACACGCTGGATCTGCTCACCGGCTGGTTTGCAACCGACCGGGAGCAAGTCTGGATGAGCCATGGCGATCATGTCAGCCAGATCGCTCCGGGCTTCAAAGTTTATGGCACCTCGCCCAATGCTCCCTTTGCGATCACCGCGGACACGGAGCGGCACTTTTATGCGGTGCAATTTCATCCCGAGGTCCACCACACACCAAATGGCGCGAAACTTTACGAAAACTTCGTGCGGATTGCTGGGTTCAGCGGTGACTGGACGATGGGGGCCTACCGCGAGGAAGCCATCGAACGTATCCGCGAGCAAGTCGGGGACGGACGGGTAATCTGTGCGCTTTCGGGCGGCGTTGACAGCTCGGTCGCGGCGGTGCTGATCCACGAGGCGATCGGCGACCAACTGACCTGCGTCTATGTGGATCACGGCCTGATGCGCAAGGGCGAGAGCGAACAGGTCGTGGGCATGTTCCGAGAGCACTACAACCTGCCGCTCATTCATGCCGACGAAAGCGACTTGTTCCTGGGCAGGCTGGAAGGCGTGAGCGATCCCGAAACCAAACGCAAGATTATCGGCGGGCTTTTCATCGAAGTGTTCGAAAAACACGCCAAGGAAATCGGCGGCGCGGATTTCCTCGCGCAGGGAACGCTTTACCCGGATGTCATCGAGTCGGTCAGCTTCTCGGGCGGACCCTCCGTCACCATCAAGTCGCACCATAATGTGGGCGGGCTTCCGGAACGCATGAACATGCAACTGGTCGAGCCGCTGCGCGAACTCTTCAAGGACGAGGTGCGCGCGCTTGGCCGCGAACTGGGGCTACCGCCCAGCTTCATCGGTCGTC
>JBFFFS010000239.1:0-4347 GCA_041557855.1 Roseobacter sp.
GCATCAGCACCGGCAGCGCCTTCAGGGCGATCAGACTCAGCGAGAACTGAACCCCGGATTTCGCCCCCCACATGATCCCGGCTACCAGCGCTACGAACCCGGCCAGCGACCACACGAGAATCCAGATGAAATTGAGCGACACGCCCACGGACAGTGCCGCCTGGTGGTCATCCGCCACCGCCCGCATGGCCCGTCCCTGCTTGGTGTATTGCGCGAAAAGAACCAGCGCCAGCACCAGCACCGCGGCCACCACCGAGGCGACGATATCGAGATTGTCGATGAAGAAGCCGTAGCCAAAGGCGTTGAAGGTCAACTCGTCGATGGTCTCGTTGATCCCCTGCGGCAGGCCGACTTCCAGCGTCTTGATATCCGAGCCCCACATCAGGTCGCCCACCCCTTCCAGGAAGTAGGCCAGCCCGATGGTCGCCATGAACAGGATGATCGGCTCCTGCCCGACGAGGAAACGGAAGACATACCGCTGCACGAGCCAGGCAAAGAGCACCATCACCGCCATCGTCAGCACGATGGCCAGCAGCGCCGGCAGGTTCCAGCCGAAGTAATGGATATCCGTCCCGAAGATCGCGTTGATGAGATGCGCGAAGGGCACCTGCCCGTTCATGATCCCGTAGAGCGTCATCGCCGCGAAAAGGGCCATCACCCCCTGCGCGAAGTTGAAGATACCACTCGCCTTGTAGATCAGCACGAAGCCAAGGGCCACCAGCGCATAGAGAACCCCGGCCATCAATCCGTTGAGCAAGACCTCGATCGAAAACAGCAACTGGTCAGGCATCCCGGACCTCCTTCCGGCCACAGGGCACTTCGTAATCTTCCGTTATCGCGGCGCGCGCTGCGCACCGACGTAATACCGACGTCTTGCCGACAGGATACCGACCGGCAAAATCAGTCATGGGCCACCCCCAGGTAGGCGTCGATCACGTCCTGGTTGCCCCGCACCTCGTCGGGCGTGCCGTCGCCGATCTTCTTGCCGTAATCCATCACCACCACCCGGTCCGACAGATCCATGACCACGCCCATGTCGTGCTCGATCAGCGCGATGGTGGTGCCGAACTCGTCGTTCACGTCGAGAATAAACCGGCTCATGTCCTCCTTTTCCTCGACGTTCATGCCTGCCATCGGCTCATCGAGCAACAGCAGCGACGGCTCCGCGGCCAGTGCGCGCGCCAGCTCCACCCGCTTTTTCAGCCCGTAGGGCAGCCGGGCGACCGGAGTCTTGCGGATCGCCTGTATCTCCAGAAAATCAATAATCTTTTCAGCGACCTCACGGTTTTCCGTCTCGTCCGCCTCGGCACGCCCTTTCCAAAGCGCCTGCCGCCAAAGGCCGGTCTTCATATGCGTCAGCCGCCCGGTCATGACATTGTCGAGCACCGACATCCCTTCGAACAGCGCGATGTTCTGAAAGGTCCGCGCGATCCCCTGCCGGGCCACCTGAAAGGGCTTCATCGGCGGGCGCACCGCCCCCTTGTACCAGACCTCGCCCTCCTGCGGGATGTAAAAGCCCGAAATCACGTTCAGCATCGAGGATTTGCCGGCCCCGTTCGGCCCGATGATCGCACGGATCTCCCCTTCGCGGATATCGAACGAGATATCCTTGATCGCCTCGACACCGCCAAATCTCAGGGTGATATTGCGCATTTCCATCACCACGCCGCCGATCTTGCGGCCGTCCGCCGTGGTATAGCCTTCGGAGCCATCAAGCATGACGCGGCCCTCCCTTCACTTTGCCAGGAAAACTCCCGCCGGAGGCTCCTGCCCGTGCCGCACTCATGCCGCCGCCTTCCTTGTCCCTGCGGGGACAACAGCGGCCTTGCGGATTTCCAGCGTCGCCGAGATCGACCCCTTGCGCCCGTCCTCATAGGTCACTTCCGTCACCGTGCTGATCGAGGACGACCCGTCATAAAGCGCAGCGATGATATCCGCGTATTTCTCTTCGATGATCCGCCGCCGCACCTTGCGCGTCCGCGTCAGCTCCCCGTCATCCGCGTCAAGTTCCTTGTGCAGCACCACGAAGCGGTGCACCTGGCAACCCGACAACATCTCGTCCTCCGCAACCGACCGGTTAACGTCCTCCACATGGGACTGGATCGTATCCATCACCTGCGGGTGGCGCGCCAGTTCCTGATAGGAGGCATAGCCGATGTTGTTGCGCTCCGCCCAGTTGCCCACCGCCGTCAGGTCGATGTTGATGAAGGCCGTGCATTCGTCGCGGTTGTTTCCGAACACCACCGCTTCGAGGATATTGGGAAAGAACTTCAGCTTGTTCTCGACGTATTTCGGCGCGAACAGCGAGCCATCCGCCATCTGGCCCACGTCCTTGGCGCGGTCGATGATGCGCAGATGGCCCGTGGCCTCTTCGATGAAACCCGCATCCCCCGTCGCCACCCAGCCCTCGGCATCCTTGGTGTCCGCCGTGCTTTCGGGGTTCTTGTAGTACTCCACGAAAACGCCGGGGCTGCGGTAGAAGACCTCGCCGTTCTCGGCGACCTTCAGCTCCACACCGGGGCAGGTCACCCCCACCGTGTCGGAGCGCACTTCGCCGTCGGGCTGCGCGGTGATGAAGACGGTGGCCTCTGTCTGCCCGTAAAGCTGCTTCAGGTTGATCCCCAGCGCGCGGTAGAAGTCGAAAATCTCCGGCCCGATGGCCTCGCCCGCCGTATAGCCCACCCGAATACGGCTGAATCCCAGCGTATTCTTCAGCGGCCCGTAGATGGCCAGCTCGCCCAGCCCGTATTTGAGCCGGTCCCACAGGCCGACCGGGTTTCCATCAAGGATATCCGGCCCGACCTTACGCGCATGCGCCATGAAATAGTCGAAGAGCTTTTTCTTGAGCTTACCCGCGTCCTCCATCCGGATCATCACGTTGGTAAGCTGCGTCTCGAATACCCGGGGCGGTGCGAAATAGTATGTCGGCCCGATCTCGCGCAGGTCGGTCTGCATCGTCTCCGCGCTTTCGGGGCAGTTCGTGCAGAACCCCGTCCAGAGCGCCTGCCCTACGGAAAAGATGAAATCACCCACCCAGGCCATCGGCAGGTAGGCGAGGATCGAATCCGTCTGGCGCAGACCATCGAACTCGGAGGAGGACTTGGAGGTCTCGATCACGTTGCGGTTGCTCAGCACCACCCCTTTGGGCTTGCCGGTGGTCCCGGAGGTGTAGAGCATCACGCAGGTGCTGTCGTATGTCAGCTTTTCCTGCCGCCGCGTAATTTCCGGCAGCAACTCGTCGCGCTTGGCGCGTCCGGCATCCTGAACATGGCTGTACTGGTGCAGCTTGGAATGGTCGTATTTACGCAGGCCGCGCGGGTCCAGGTAGATCATCTGCTCGAACTCGGGCAGCTCCGCCTGCACTTCGATGACCTTGTCCACCTGCTCCTGATCGCCGGCGATGACAAAGCGCGCGCCGCAATGGTTCAGCACATAGGCCATCTCTTCGGCCACCGCATCCTGATACAGCGGGACGGGCACCGCCCCCACCATCTCTGCCGCGATCATCGACCAGTAGAGCCGTGGCCTGTTGCGCCCGATGATGGCAATGAAATCGCATTCTTTCGCGCCTAGGTCCACGAGACCCAGCGCCAGGGCTTCGACCTCTTCCAGCGTCTGCGCCCAGGTCCACGACTGCCAGATGCCGTACTCTTTCTCCCTGTACGCGGGCGCGTTCGCGAAAATCACGGCATTGCGATGCAGAAGCGCCGGGACGGACTGGGGCCAGTCCGCTCCCGCAGAGTGCGTGTTCAAATTGTATCCTCCCAAACCTTGCTCTTTGATGGCAAGCGAGCCCTTCCGGCCGAGGTCAGAATAACAGTGAAAACACGGCTATCAAGGCTAAGTTTTCGGCGCTCCCGCCACTCGGCAGGCCGCCTGCGCCAGCACCCTGAGGCCGGCCACAAGGTCTTCTTCGCGCGTGTCCTCGGAAAAGGCGTGGCTGACCCCGCCAATGGAGGGCAAGAAGAGCATCGCCACCGGCATCAGCCGAGAGACATTCGTGGCATCGTGCAGCGCACCGGACGGCATCCGCCGCCAGTTGCCGGGCGCCACGGCCTCCGCCGCATCCGCAAGTGCCGCCTGCAGCTCTGGCGCCATCGCGACGGGCTCCAGCCCCAGCATCGGACCATAGCTCAGGCCCATGCCTCTTGCTTCGGCGATCTCGGCAGCCGTGGTGCGGATGATCTCTTCCATCCGCGCCAACCGCGCGATGTCCGCATCCCGCCACTGCATGGAAAAGGTCGCCCGTCCCGGTACAATCGAAGAGGCATTAGGGTGCAGACTGACATGGCCGATGGTCCAGACGGTCTGCGGGGTCACCACGTTGCGAAAGCGCTCTTCCAGCGC
>JBFFFS010000240.1:0-4307 GCA_041557855.1 Roseobacter sp.
CGCTCGGCGCACTGGCCACGGCGCTGTTCGTTGCTGTCGCCAGCGGGCCCGCAGCCGCCGTGGTGATCGCGGTTTTCGCCGTCGCATCCCTGCTCGCCTGGGTCTGCTTGCGGGTGGTGTTCAAGAAACAGTCCTCGGGCGCCAGCATCGTCACCCGCGATATCAACGACTGAAGCGGTTTTCCGTGTTTGCCCGGGGGCTTCTGGGATTTTCATTACCGGAAGCGGCTCCCGGGGCGCACGCCGATACGGGGCGCGAGGATAATCGCATGACGCGAGCAGCACGGCTTGAGGTCGCCCGACGCTCCTGTTACCTGCCCGATCAAGTTGGATGCGCCGACAGGAGGATACCGTGGAAAAACTGACGTTCGGCTGGGAAGAATGGGTATCGCTGCCCGACCTCGGCCTTCCCGCGATCAAAGCCAAGGTGGACACCGGTGCGCGGACCTCGGCGCTGCATGCGCATGACATTGAGGTCTTCGGTTCGGCCAAAAATCCGAAGGTGCGGTTTTACGTGCATCCGATCGGTGGCCGTACGGACGTGGCGATTACATGCTCGGCGCCGCTGGTGGACCGCCGCGAGGTGACCTCATCCAATGGCGAGACAGAACAGCGGTTCGTCATTTCATCGACCCTGCGGGTGGCTGGCCAGAGCTGGCCCATCGAGATCACTCTGACGAACCGCGCGACGATGACCTCACGGATGCTGCTGGGGCGTCAGGCACTGACGGACCACATCTCCATCTCACCGGTGGAAAAGCATCTCCAGCCGGAGTTGAGCTACGAGGAATATCACACCTCTGCCTTGAAAAAGCGCGCACCCAAACGCGCCCTGCGCATTGCGGTTCTGAGCCGTGAGGACAATTACTCGACCCGGCGGCTGGTCGAGGTAGGCGAGGCGCGCGGACATACGGTCGAGGTGATCGACACCACGCGCTGCTACATGGCCATCAACACCATGGCCCCGGAGGTCCATTACGATGGCAAGCGGCTGCCGCGTTACGACGCGGTGATCCCGCGTATCGGCGCTTCCATAACGCCCTATGGCACCGCCGTGATCCGCCAGTTTGAGGCAATCGGGACCTACTGCGTCAACGGCTCGGCCGGGATTACCGCCAGCCGCGACAAGCTGCATGCGCACCAGGTGCTTGCCACCAAGAAGATCGGCATGCCCTCGACCGCCTTTGCCGCCTCGCCCAAGGACACGTCCAACCTGATGGCGCTGGTAGGCACGGCACCGCTGATCGTGAAACTGCTGGAAAGCACGCAGGGCAAAGGTGTGGTGCTTGCCGAAACTAAGAAAGCCGCAGAAAGCGTGATCGATGCCTTCCGCGGACTGAAAGCAAACTTCCTGGTGCAGGATTTCGTCAAGGAGGCAGCCGGGGAAGACATCCGTTGCCTCGTCATTGCAGGCAAGGTCGTCGCGGCGATGAAACGTACCGGTGCCGAAGGCGATTTCCGCTCCAACCTGCACCGGGGCGGATCGGCCAAGGTGGTGCGGATTACCAAGCAGGAACGCGATACGGCGGTACGTGCGGCACGGGCTTTCGGACTCGGAAAGGCCGGGGTCGATCTGCTGCGCTCCTCTGCCGGCCCGAAGGTGCTGGAGGTGAATTCTTCGCCCGGGTTCGAGGGCATCGAGAAGGCCAGCGGCAAGGATATCGTGGGCAAGCTTTACGACGAGATCGAGTTGCGCGTGAAGCCGCAACCGACGCGCAAGCGGGTCAAACGCTGAGCCAGGGCACAGCGGCTGCTGGTGCGGGTCAGAACGTTGCTGAGGCATGACCCGCGCGGGCGGCACGGTTAAGACGGCGTGCGCGCAACGGCGTTGGAGCAGCGCGTGGCCACCCCCGCAGCATGGCGCTTTGTCCTATTGAAATCAGCGGGGTAGCAGTGTCGGTAAACCGTCGGCAAAACGTCGGTATGCGGTCGGTGCATTGGCGGCAAAACTAACCTTTGACGGTCGTTGGTATGAAGAGATGACCACAGGGTTAACCTGCCCCGTGCCGCCGTGAGCGGCGTCAGGTGACATTCCAGAAGATGCGGGGACGCTAACGCCCTGTCGTCACATCTGCGCGCCCTGCATGCAGTAAGACCCGCATCACGCCCGGGGTGAGAGGGTCGCGGGACGGCGTGGCCGCAGACGCAGGAAAAGCCGCCCCCATCATGGCACCTTAGGGCGATCACACGCAGTCTTCGGTGAAAGGTCTCCCGTCTGGATACTGCCTGCCCCGGTCAGACCGCCACCTTGGGCAAAGCATGCCTGTTCATCGCAATTTTATAGGCCGGGCGCTTTGAGGCGGAAAGATAGACCGCCTCCAACCTTGGGTGAACCGCGAATAATCCCTGTCGATCAGCGGGCCATTCCGTGAGCATCGACAGGTAATAATCCAGTACCGAGAACCCGCGCTTCAAGAATGTATCCTTTCCCGAGATGGCACCTTCCATCAGGTCGAAGAAATCGTTCAGATCCTCTGCGGCTTTCTGTTCGACCTCGGCAATCGCATCTTCGGAAGCGGCATATCGTTCGGGGTGGTTCCAGCGGGCGACGGTGGGATACCCGGTCGTCGTCATGACATTCAGCCAGAAAAGGAACTCCGCCCTGTCCGCTGCGCCGGGCTTTGGCGCAAGGCCCGCTTCCGGGAAGACCTCGCAGAGACAGGTCACTATCGCACCAGTCTCCCCGATGGTCGATCCATCCGGCAGGGTCAGCGCCGGCACACGCCCGGTCGGGTTGATGGCGAGATATGCCGGTTGCTTGTGTGCGTCGTTGCCCATGTCCACGTAGTGCAGATCGAATTCCGCCCCGACATCGTGCAGTAGCGCATGTACGACAATCGAGCCCGCCATATATTCCCAATGCAATGTGTACATTGCCTCATCTCCCGATAGAGTTTCTTTAGCGCGGGCGTTCTTGCCTGGCACTTTTAACCATACTTCATGCTTGTATGGCTTCGTGCACGGCAGAATTTCCTTGGGGATACTAAAGATTTTCTTTAGTATTCGCGTATGGACCTGTCCCACTTGAACGCCTTGCGTGCTCTTGAAGCGACGCTGCGTCACGGCAGCTTCTCGGCTGCTGCAGATGAACTTGGCATTACGCCCGCGGCCGTGGGCCAGCGCGTCAGGACGCTGGAAGACTACCTTGGCAAGGACTTGTTCGTCAGAACCCCATCGGGCATTGAGGCGCTCGAGGACGCACGTCACATCGGGGCAAGATTGACCGACGGCTTTTCCGGCCTCGCGGCGGCGCTGGCCGAATTGAAGCAGCAGAACACCGCACCACGCCTGTCGGTGACATTGCCCGCCTCCTTTGTCGAAAACTGGCTGACAACCTCGATTTCCCAATTCTACCAGCGGCATACAAGCGTCGATTTGCGTCTGGATGCGTCCAACCGGGACGTGGACCTGACCCGCGAAAAGTTTGATTTCGCCGTTCGATACGGCGCGCCGCCGGGGAATGAACTGGAGGGGGTGGTCCTGTTCGAAGATTACGTGCTTCCGGTCTGCTCGCCTGAGTTTGCGGAAGCCTACCGGCTTGCCCCCTCTCTTCGGTCGCTGAAGGACATCCCTCTGATTCACATCACCAACCGGACGAGCGATCCGAGCTGGGTCGGGTTCGACGGATGGGGCAAGGCCTTTGACTTTGACCCGCGACACCTCGGTCACGGGGTGCATTTTTCAAAAGTGAGTTCGGGATTGCAATCGGCGGTCGCCGGGCAAGGTCTCGTATTATGCGGACTTGTCGAAGCCTATAATTCAATCCGTTCCGGGCGGCTCGTCACCCCTTTCGGACCGGGCATGCGATGCAGGACAGACGGGATGTACCGGTTGCTCTGGGTACGGGGTCGCCCGATGGGCCGATTGCAGGCCGATTTCAGGGAGTGGCTGCTGGAGACGGCCGCCGCGTTCAGAGAGGAAACCGATATCTTTCTGAACGGAACTGCTGCCTGACGGCCATCTCTCAGAACATCGCGGACTGTGGCAGACCATCGCTACCGGAGCGCCACGCCGAATTTTCAGCCGAGTCGTCGAGGGACAGGCCTGACGGCCTGCCCCGGTGATGGTCAACCTTTGTGGTAGACCTCCTGAAGACCATAGACCGGCGTCGGGATGCCCTCCATCCGGGCCTTCAATTGCAGCGACAGGAACTGCGAGTAGTGGCGCGACTGGTGGAGGTTGCCACCATGCATCCAGAGGTTTTCCACCTGCGTGGGTTTCCACATATTGCGCTGCTCGCCTTCCCATGGGCCGGGATCCTTGGGCGTGTCCGAGCCGAGGCCCCAAACCTTGCCAATGCGGTCCGCC
>JBFFFS010000241.1:0-4294 GCA_041557855.1 Roseobacter sp.
CGATCCTGAGCTCTTCGCGAGCAACCCTGTAAAATTCAGGAAAGCAACGGATGCTCTGGTTGAGCGGCAGGCTAAGCTGGAAGCGGCGGAAGACGACTGGTTGCGGCTGGAAGAGAAGGCTCAGAGCTAAGCAGTCAGACGAAAGCGCAGACCGTATCCCGCTTGGATGGCCGCGACCAGTGGTGGGGGTGTCAGCAGCGTGACGATCCCGCTTTTTGGTCGCCTGATCGGTGGGCGGTATCCTTCTGGGGCGAAGGGATAAAGCGCGTCATCGCGAACCAGCATCGGCTTGCCGTCAGCGTCGAGGATAAAGCACCCGTCAGGCAGATCTCGCACTTGGGCTTGATGCCTGCGCTGGCGGTAGATTCGCGCCACCGCACGGGCCTCGTGCAATCGATTGTCGTAATCGGCGATCCGTCCCGTGATTCCCGCGGCGTCCCTGAACCTGTTGAAATCATCGCGCCGGCATTCGCCGCAGGGTCTGTGACCGGCGGCAAAGGCCACGGCTTCGTCATGAAAGAAAAGCTCTGTATAGTGTCCGGGGGCCATAAGCTGCCGCTTGCGGCCCTTGAAAGATAGCAGACAGGTGACCCATGCCTTGTGACGCCAGCGCGCCGGGGTCAGCTTGCCGTCCGGGTCATGCAGAATGCCCCTGTTGCCCATGAAAGCGCCGCGTGCCGGGTGGGCGAGGATATCGCCGGTCGGCTGAACCCGGTTCCGGCGCGGCATCAGCGCATCCGCAATCCGCCATCGATACGGATTACTTCACCGTTCAGATAGCCGGCTTCGATGATGAATGCGGCGAGTTGCGCATATTCAGCCGGATCTCCCAGCCGCGGCGGGCAGGGCACGTCTGCGGCGAGTTGCGCCTGCACATCTTCACCCAGACCGGCGAGCATCGGTGTCATGAAAATGCCGGGCGCGATGGTCATGACGCGGATGCCCGACCGAGCAAGATCCCGCGCCATCGGCAGGCAAAGACCCACCACGCCGCCCTTGGACGCCGCATAGGCCACCTGACCTTTCTGCCCGTCAAACGCGGCAATCGATGCGGTGTTGATGATAACGCCGCGCGCCCCGTCGTCATCCGCCTCATTCCTCTGCATCGCCTCTGCCGCCAGCCGCGCCACATTGAAAGTGCCCACGAGATTGATGTCCATAGTGTGCTTGAAGCTGTCGAGGGGGTGCGCGCCCTCTTTGCCGACTGTTTTGATGGCCAGGGCAATTCCCGCGCAGTTGATGGCTGCAGTGATCCGACCCATCTGGGTGCCAGCAAAGGCGATGGCCTCGGCGACAGAGGCTTCGTCGGTAACGTCGGTTTCTATGAAATGTCCGCCGATCTCATCCGCGACCTCGGCACCTCGTATGGCGTCCCGATCAAGCAGCGTCACCTCAGCCCCCATCAGCGCAAGATGACGCGCAGTCGCTTCTCCGAGGCCGGATGCCGCCCCGGTTACGATGGCAGCCGTACTTTCAACCCGCATTCCAAGTTCCTTTCCCAAACCGCAAGCCCGGCAGGTGACGCACGGACACCTGATCGGGCGTGTTCAGCTGAACCGCGTCCGCGCTCCGCGGGACCTCAGCCCAATTCGACCAGCGCATGGCGTTTCTTGCCCGCGCTCAGCTTGATCGGTGACGACAAGGCCGCCGCATCGATCATCAAACCGGCATTGGTCAGCGGCGCATCGTCCAATTTCGCGCCGTTCTCGGCGATCAGACGCTTGGCTTCCTTGCCGGAACTGGCCAGCCCGGATTTCACGATCAGTTGGACGACGGAAATACCGTCACCCACTTCTGCCGCCGACAGGGTCAGTCTCGGCAAGTCCTCACCCACGCCGCCCTTTTCGAAGACTTCCCGCGCCGTGGCTTCCGCCGCGGCGGCGGCGTCCGCCCCGTGCAGCAGTGTCGTGACCTCATTGGCGAGCCTGATCTTTGCTTCGTTGATCTCAGAACCGGCAAGAGCGCCGAGGCGGTCGCATTCGTCCACCGGCAGTTCGGTATAGAGTTTCAGGAACCGTCCCACGTCCGCGTCGGTCGTATTGCGCCAGAACTGCCAGAATTCGTAGGGGCTGAGCATATCGGCATTGAGCCAGATCGCGCCGGACTGCGATTTCCCCATTTTCTTGCCGTCGCTCGTGGTCAGCAGGGGCGAGGTCAGCCCGTAAACTTCACCGTCGATCACGCGTCGTGTCAGATCGATACCGTTGACGATGTTACCCCATTGATCCGAGCCGCCCATCTGCAGGATGCAGCCGTAGCGGCGGTGCAGCTCCATGAAGTCATAGGCCTGCAGGATCATGTAGTTGAACTCGAGGAACGACAGCGACTGCTCGCGGTCGAGGCGAGATTTCACGCTCTCGAAGGCCAGCATCCTGTTGATCGAGAAATGCCGCCCGATGTCGCGCAGGAAATCGAGGTAGTTCAGATCATCCAGCCATTCCGCGTTGTTGAGCATCAGGGCTCCGTTCGGCGCATCCGAATAATCGATATACGCTGAAAACACTTGTTTGATCCCGGCGATGTTGTCGTCGATCGCTTCCGGGCTCAGCAGCGGACGCTCATCGGCGCGGAAACTGGGATCGCCCACCTTCGTGGTGCCGCCGCCCATCAGGGTAATCGGCTTGTGCCCGGTTTTTTGCAACCATCGCAGCATCATGATCTGGATCAGCGAGCCGACATGGAGCGATTTTGCCGTCGCATCAAAGCCGATATAGCCTGGCTTGACGCCGGACAGCAGCGCATTGTCCAGACCCTGATAATCCGTGCAGTCGGCCAGAAAGCCGCGTTCCATCATGACGGTGATAAAATCGGATTTGGGATGGTAGGTCATTGGCCTTGCTCTCAGCTTTGAATGCGCCCACTCTATAGGCGCAGAGCAGGCAAAGGAAAAGGCTTTGGCGAGGGCCATCTCTAAAACAGGTGTGGTGACCGCTCTTGGCGCGATGAGCGGTACGTCGCTGGACGGTGTGGATGTGGCTGTGGTGGTCACCGATGGCGTCACGATCGACGGTTTCGGACCCACCGCATATCATCCTTATACCGAGGCGGAGCAATTGATATTGAGCGCAGCACTTGGCCAGTGGTCGGGCGATAAGGTAGATGCCGCAACAGATGTGGTCGAACAGGCGCATCTTGCCGCGCTGGAGCCCTTTGAAGGCGTCGATCTCGTCGGGTTTCATGGCCAGACGCTGGCACATGCACCCCGCACCCGGGGGACCCTGCAGGTTGGTGATGGCGCGTGGCTGGCCGAAGCTCTGGGTGTGCCGGTAGTCTGGGATTTTCGCAGCGCGGATGTGCATCTGGGCGGAGAGGGGGCTCCCTTGGCGCCGTTCTTCCACTTTGCCTGCGCCAAGTACATCGAGGCGACGGAGCCGCTGGCCTTTCTCAACCTAGGTGGCGTTGGCAACCTGACCTACGTGGATCCGACCTTTGCGCACCCCGAAGCGCCGGGGGCGCTGCTTGCTTTCGACACCGGACCGGCCAATGCGCCTTTGAACGATCTGATGCGCGCAAGACGCGGAAAGCCGTTCGACAAGGACGGCGCGCTGGCGCGGCGTGGGACGGTAGAGCAGGGCGCGCTGGAGCTCTTCCTCGCGGAGCCGTATTTCGCCCGTATGCCGCCAAAGTCCCTTGACCGTAACGACTTTGCCCAGATGATCGAACTGGTCTGCGAGCTGGAAGACGCGGATGCGGCGGCTACCCTGACGGGCATGTGCGCGGCGGGCGTTCTGGAGGGTCTGCGCCACTGTCCCGCGGAACCCGCGCAATTGCTTGTGACTGGTGGCGGGCGTCACAATCCGGTGCTGATGGAAATGCTGCGGGTCGCACTGGATTGCCAGGTTCTGCCTGTCGAGGCCGTCGGGCTGGATGGCGATATGCTCGAAGCGCAGGCCTTCGCCTATCTCGCGGTTCGCGTGGCGCGCGGTTTGCCGACATCCTGCCCCAGCACGACAGGTGTGCGCGCCGCGGTGGGCGGTGGTACCCTGAGTATGCCCCGGCGGGGCGACGCGGAAGAGGCCCTCACCGTCAGCGCAGGCTAGGCGCGCGGGATGTCAAAATCCGGATCGGCAAGTGTAAACCCGTCGAAACTGAAACCCGGAGAAACGGTGCAACTTACCAGAGTGTAAACACCTGTGCTGCGCGCTGCCTGCCAATGATTTTCCGGCACGATCAGCTGCGGCGCGGCGCTGTCGAGGTCCGGACCGAGCAGGCAATCGACGGCGGGGCCTGCCTCGTCGGGGCTGATTGAAAGAACCAACGGCGCGCCCGCGTGATACAGCCAGATTTCCGTCGC
>JBFFFS010000242.1:0-4290 GCA_041557855.1 Roseobacter sp.
AGCCATGATGCGGATAAGGTGCCCCCCGATTGTGTGCCTTTGCTGATCGAAGCGGCCATGGCATTTGGCACCGGGCATCACGGCACGACACTTGGCTGTCTGCGCGCTCTTGACCGTCTGGCTGCGGGCAGCTTCTCCGCTGAGCGGGTGGCAGATATCGGGTGCGGTACTGCGGTATTAGCAATGGCGGCGGCGAGCATCTGGGAGCATCCGGTGCTGGCCAGCGATATTGACGAGGTGGCGGTGGAGGTCGCGCGCAGTAATGTCGCTGCAAACGGGCTTGAAGGCCGCGTCCATTGTTTCGAGGCAGCAGGCTTCGCCCATGATGCGCTTCATGAAGCCGCTCCCTTTGACCTCGTCTTCGCCAATATCCTGAAGGGACCGCTGGTGGCTCTGGCGCCAGACATGGCGACCCATGTTGCACCTGGCGGGCACGCGATTCTGTCCGGACTCCTTAACGATCAGGCAGAAAACGTCATCACTGTTTATGCACAAAACGGGTTCAATCTTGTAACACGCGAAGAGATTGTTGACTGGACGACGCTAACACTGGTGAAAAACTAACGCCCACGGCCCTAATTCGGCCATATTCGCCCATTCTGTCATTAATTTGACACATTTCGGGCGCATCCTGTTAATTGGTTAGGTGGGGGCCTGATCTTCAGGAGAGTGGGATGGCCGATACATTCACTCAGTTCGAAAAAAGGCTCGCCAGCCTTGAGCGCAAGCACAAGGAGCTGGCGCATGGTTACGTGCCGAAGATTAATCCCGATGGTCTCATCACCATCGAACCGAAGCGCACCAACGGACGGATCGGGGCGCGTGTTTTGGTCGCCAGTTTTCTTGGTTTCATGGTTTTCAAGATTGTGACGATAATCCTCGTCGGTCCCGCGGTTTACGAGGAGCGGCTCGAGGGTATGCGTCAGGGCACCGGTGCGGAGCGCTTCGGCGCATGGATGCTTCAGAATGACCCAGTCACCCAGACGGTTTCGGGTATGGTGTTGGATCTGCTGCGCTGAGAAATTTGTACGAGCGGCGGCAGCGCCGTTCGAGTGCGTGACCGAAAGTCCCTCCAAGGTTTTCGAATGGTAAAAAAAGCCGCGCTTTCCAATCAGGAAATGCGCGGCTTTTTCTTCGTTCGCGTGGTCCGTCGCTCACAAAAGAGCGGAGGGATACTGGTTCAGCGGATAAAGGAGCTGACAGCAACGGAATCGATGTCCGAACGGCTCAGGCCAATATCTTCCAGTTCGCGGTCGGTCAGGCCGGACAGCGCTTTGCGGGTAACGCGAGCGTCATTCCACGCAATGATCGACGCGACAGCGTCGCTGATGGCCAAAACGAGGCGGTTGACCGCGCTTGCGGTGCCGTAGGTGGTGCGTGATGTGTCAAAACTAGCCATTATAGCCGTCCTTTAACTAATGGTTGACCGGTCAAGCCGGTGTGTTGTGAGCGGCACATATGGGTCGCCTGATTTTTAAGCAAGATGTGAAAACGCATGTGGGATATGCAATTTCTGCATGGGTCGAAACGGGTGTTAACTTCACGTAAATAAAAGAAAAATAGCGCTGCATTTATGTCGAAAAAAACTCGGAACTGACGGTTTCAGACCCCGTTTCTCGGCTTTCTGCGGTTTTGCCCGGATTTACGCCGCGAAAATGAAGCGCTTGGCGGATGTTCGCCTTTCGTGCTAATGCGGAAAAAATAAAATAATTTGTCAGGGCAGGACCATGGGACGGGTAATTGGGATTGATCCGGGGTTGCGAAATCTCGGATGGGGGATCATCGACATATCCGGCAGCAGGTTGACGCATGTCGCAAACGGGATTTGCGTCTCGGAAGGGGCCACGCTGGCCGAAAGGCTTTTGTCCCTGCACCGGCAACTGACAGAGGTGGTTGTGCGCTACGCGCCGCAAAGCGCCGCCGTTGAACAGACATTCGTGAACAAGGACGGTGCCGGTACGCTTAAGCTCGGGCAGGCGCGCGGGATCGCGATGCTGGTTCCGGCGCAGGCGGGGCTGGACGTGGGTGAATACGCGCCCAATACGGTCAAGAAAACGGTGGTGGGTGTTGGCCATGCCGCCAAGGCTCAGGTGCTTCACATGGTGCAGATGCAATTGCCCGGCGTGCATGTGGTCGGGCCGGATGCGGCGGATGCGCTTGCCATTGCGATCTGCCATGCCCACCACGGAGGGGCGATGGGTCTGGGAGCCGCCATTGCGCGGGCGCGCGCATGATCGGAAAGATCAGCGGTCGGCTGGAATACCGCGCGGCGGATCATGTGCTCGTGGATGTGCGCGGGGTCGGCTATCTTGTCTATTGCTCGGAGCGGACACTGGCCGCCTTGCCCGGGGTGGGCGAGGCGGTGGCACTTTATACCGATCTCGTGGTGCGCGAAGACCTGATGCAGCTTTTCGGTTTCACAACGCTGGCTGAAAAGGAATGGCATCGTTTGCTGACCTCGGTGCAAGGGGTGGGTGCCAAGGCCTCGCTGGCCATACTGGGAACACTCGGCGCCGATGGCGTGAGCAGAGCCATTGCTCTGGGAGACTGGACGGCGGTCAAGGCGGCAAAGGGGATCGGCCCCAAGATCGCGCAACGCGTGGTGCTTGACCTCAAGGACAAGGCCCCGTCGGTCATGGCAATGAGCGGCGCGGCAGCGCAGGCGCCGCAGGATACGTCCGACGCCGTGATCGAAACGACGGTCCCGGTCCCGCCTCCCTCGCGCCAAGCATCGTCGGCGCAGGCCGAAGCGCTTTCCGCGCTGGCCAACCTTGGGTATGGTCCAAGCGACGCGGCGGGAGCCGTGGCGCGCGCGGTCGGCGACATCCCGGATGCGGATACGCCGGCCCTGATCCGCGCTGCGCTGAAGTTACTGGCGCCCAAGAGCTAGAGGAATTCGGTCGTGCAGGATGACATATGAGCGATATTGAACCGACCGTGCGTCCCGATCCGATGCCTGAAGACCAGGACCGGGCTCTGCGCCCGCAGATGCTGGATGAATTCGTGGGTCAGGCCGAGGCGCGTGCCAATCTGCGGGTCTTCATCGCGTCCGCACGACAGCGGGGAGAGGCGATGGACCATACCCTGTTTCACGGCCCGCCCGGTCTGGGAAAGACCACGCTGGCGCAGATCATTGCACGCGAGTTGGGCGTAAACTTCCGAATGACAAGCGGACCGGTGTTGGCGAAGGCTGGCGATCTGGCCGCGATCCTGACCAACCTGGAAGCGCGCGATGTGCTTTTCATTGACGAAATCCACCGTCTGAACCCGGCGGTGGAAGAGGTGCTCTATCCTGCTCTGGAAGATTTCGAACTGGATCTGGTGATCGGCGAGGGGCCCGCTGCGCGGACCGTCCGGATCGAATTGCAACCTTTCACGCTGGTCGGGGCGACCACACGCATGGGGCTTTTGACGACACCGCTCAGGGATCGTTTCGGCATTCCAACGCGGTTGCAGTTCTATACCGAGGACGAATTGTTCACCATCGTCAGCCGTAATGCCCGTAAACTCGGGGCGCCCGCCGATGAGGGCGGCGCGCGCGAGATCGCCCGCCGAGCGCGCGGCACGCCACGCATAGCCGGTCGTCTGCTGCGGCGGGTCGTCGATTTCGCTCTTGTGGAAGGCGACGGGCAGGTGACCCGAGATCTGGCTGATATGGCGTTGACGCGGCTGGGGGTGGATCATCTCGGCCTGGATGGCGCCGATCGCCGCTACCTGGCGCTGATCGCGGAGAATTACGCCGGCGGGCCGGTCGGGGTCGAAACGCTCAGCGCCGCGCTCAGCGAAAGCCGGGATGCGCTGGAGGAGGTGATCGAGCCCTTCTTGTTGCAGCAGGGGCTGATCCAGCGTACTCCGCGCGGACGAATGCTCGCACAAAAGGCCTGGACGCATCTTGGAATGGCGCCCCCGCGCCCCCAGACGGATCTGTTCGGGGGGTGAACGTCATGAACCTCATGCTTCCGGCGGGCTTGATTGGGGGCCAGGGAAATTGATGGATCGGCACGGGTGAGCAGTATGATGTGGACATTTGGGGGCTGGTGTTCCAGAAGATAGCTCAAGCCCTCATGAACCTGTCCTTCCTCGATGACGTGATAGTCATCCAGGACCATGATCAGATCGTGGGCAAGTTGGGAGATGCCATTGATTAGACTGATCGCCACAGGCTCGGTGCTGCGCAGCTCGGGCGCACTGACAATCTGGCGGGCTTCGCCGCCTGCTTCCTGGTGAATGGTTTGAATAGCGGCGATCAGGTATGTCCAGAACCTGACTGGATCGTTGTCGCCCTGGTCA
>JBFFFS010000243.1:0-4273 GCA_041557855.1 Roseobacter sp.
CATGAAGTGCCTCTGGCGATGAATTGATAAGCGTGGTGATAGACCAGCGTCCGTTCAGCGGCAAGACGCGCCTTGAAGCCCGGCCTTTTTGTATCTGCGTCAGTAAAGACCGCCGGAACTGAGGGTGCCGAAATTTGCCTTTGGCCCGACGTTGATCGTTTCTCCGCTTGAGGTAGTCACTTGCTGCGTCTGGCCCGTGCCAACCTCTTCGAAAAGAGGCAGATCCTGCCCCATGGCAAAGCCGCCATCGAACATCAGCCCGAAAATCGGTTCCTCGCCGTCGCGGAAATACTCCGCCACAACGGTCTCACCCGTCGCATCGTCAGGCAGACGCGCCCCGGTATATCGGTCGATCTTGATGAACCGTCCTCCCGGTGGAATTTCGAAAGGGCCCCCGCCGTATTTTGCGGTCGCCTCTTCCATGAAGCGCTGGAAAACCGGCCCGCACATGCCGCCACCGGAGGCTCCTCTCCCCAGCGAACGCGGCTGATCGTAGCCGATATAGCATCCCGCTACGATGTTGCTGGTGAAGCCGATAAACCACACATCCTTGGCGTCATTGGTGGTCCCTGTCTTGCCCGCTGTGGGCACCGGGAGATTTACCGAACCCGCGGCAGTTCCGCGCTCCACCACGCCACGCATCATGGAAGTCAGCTGATAAGCCGTGATCGGGTTCATCACCCGTTCGCGGTCGGAGATGATGCGCGGCGCCAGTCCGGGGTCTAGGCTGGCCAATTCACAATCGTAACAGCGTCGGTCGTCATGTCGGTAAATGGTTTTGCCGTACCTGTCCTGAACGCGGTCCACCAGCGATGGTTCGACCCGTTCGCCACCATTGGCAAACATCGCGTAAGCCGCGACCATTCGGTAGAGCGTGGTTTCCTCCGACCCCAGTGCGTTGGCAAGAAACGTGCCCATGTTGTCGTAAACGCCGAACCGCTCTGCGTAATCGGCCACGACATCCATACCCACTTCCTGCGCAAGACGGATCGTCATGAGGTTCCGCGAACGCTCGATACCCGTGCGCAGCGGTGTCGGACCGTAGAATTCACGTGTTGCGTTGCGCGGACGCCAGAGGCCCTGCGGTGTGTCGATCTCGATGGGCGCATCCACCACGATTGTGGCTGGCGTGTAGCCACTGTCGAGTGCCGATGCATAGACAAAGGGCTTGAAGCTGGAACCGGGCTGACGGCGCGCTTGGGTGGCGCGGTTGAATACGCTGTCCTGGTAGGAAAATCCGCCCTGCATTGCCAGTACCCGGCCCGAGTTCACATCCATCGCGACAAAGCCACCCTGCACCTGCGGTACCTGACGCAGGCTCCAGCGGACGAAGGAGCCATCGTCGTCGGAGGTGATAGCCCGCACGTGCACGACGTCACCGACGGACAAGAGATCTCCGGCCACCTTCGCCGTTCCGCTGGTAGTACCGTCAAGGCGGCGTTTGCGTGCCCATGTCACGTCGCGCGCAGCGATGTAATGACCGTCCTCGTCCTCTTCGACCCCTTCAATCCCGATCCGGGCGTCATTCTTGCCAACGGAAAGAACAACCGCCGGATACCACGGACCGTCGAGATCGATGTCCCGCGCAATCTCCACATCGGAAAGGGCCGCACGCCAACTTGGTTCGTCTTGCAATGCCTCGGGGTCCATCTTGCGGCGGGTTTCACGCCAGATACCCTGCCGGCGGTCATAGGCTTCCAACTCGCGCCGCAACGATTCGGCGGCCACCGGCTGCAGTTCCTGGTCAATCGTGGCCCGGACGCTCAGACCACCGGTAAAGAATTCACCCTCGCCGAAGTCTTCGCTTAACTGCCGGCGAATTTCATCGCTGAAGTAATCGCGCGGCGGCAATTCGTCCTTGAAGCTTTCGAAATCGCCGTTTTGAACCGAGCGCAGCGGCGCGGCGACCTCGGATTCATAGACTTCGGCCGTGATATAGCCGTTCTCCATCATCTCACGCAGCACGAAGTTACGCCGGGCCAGCAGGCGCTCTTTCTCCCTGACCGGATGATAGTCGCTGGGCGCTTTCGGCAAGGAGGCCAGAAATGCCGCTTCGTGCGGTGCCAGTTGGTCCAGCGCCTTGTTGAAATACGTCTGGCTGGCGGCGGCCACCCCATAGGAATTCTGGCCGAGAAAGATTTCATTGAGATAGAGTTCTAGGATCTCTTCCTTGCTCAGAGTTTCTTCTAGCCGCGACGCAAGAATGATTTCCTTGATCTTACGCTCCGCGCGTCGATCGCCGGACAAAAGGAAGTTTTTCATGACCTGCTGGGTGATCGTCGATGCACCGCGGACATCCCGACCCCGTGACTTGATCGCTTCGACCACCGCGGCCCCGATCCCGCGCACATCATATCCCCCGTGCTCGTAGAAGTTCTTGTCTTCGGCGGATATGAAGGCTTGTTTTACGAGGTCCGGTATAGTGTATGCCGGAGCGAACAAGCGCCGCTCCTTGGCGAATTCGTCGATAATTTCACCCTGCCCGGAATAAATGCGGCTGATGGTCGGAGGCGCGTATTGCGCTAGCGATTCGTGGCTTGGCAGGTCGCGCCCGTACATCCAGAACACCGCCCCAATGGTCAGTGCTGCCATGCCGATGGCCATGGTGAGAGTGGTGAAGATGCCACCGAAGAAAGACAGGATGAAACGAAAAACCACGATGAATCCCAAAGCCAGTACCGCGAGACCTCATATAGGCATTTCCGCAGGGCGCGTCAAAACAGCTACGCGTGATTGGTCATAAGCCGCTACTGGCGGTAATGGCTGCGGCGGGCGGTATCCTGCGCGTGCCATTTCAACACCGCCTGCGCCATGGCGTCTGCAATCTCCTGACGCCACAGTGGATCGCGGATATTGTCGAGATCGCGCGCACTCGACAGGAAGCCGATTTCTACCAGTACGGAAGGAATGTCCGCCGATTTCAAGACCGAAAACCCGGCCTTGCGAAGCGGGCGGCTGTTCATCGGGCCACCTGCATCCTGCATCTGCGCCACCAGCGCCTGCGCCAGCGCCACGGATCGCGGTTCTGTTTCCTGCCGGGCAAGGTCAAGCAGCACGCCGGTCACACCATCGTCCGATCCGGTCAGGTCGATCCCGGCAATGAGGTCGGCACGATTGTGGCGCGCTGCAAGCTGCGCATCCGCCGCGTCACTTGCGGTATCGGACAGCGTATAGACCGTGGCGCCTTGTGCCCCGCCTTCGCTCAATGCATCGGCATGCAGGGAAATAAACACATCCGCCGCGCTTCGGTGCGCAATCGCGACCCTTGCATCGAGCGACACAAAGCCGTCACTTGCCCTGGTCAGTACCACCTCACCCGCACCGGCACGATAAAGCGCCTTACGAAATTCATGGGCCAGAGTCAGCATCAGGTCCTTCTCGAACAACCCTTCCCGTTCTGCACCAGGATCGATACCACCGTGTCCCGGGTCGACAACCACCACGAAACGATCGTCACTGACCGGCGGTTGCCGCTCCAATGGCGGTGTTACCGGCCATAGCGCATCCGACGGGGCACCGGATCGGGCCGCGAAAACCTCGGGATCGGCAGAGACCAGCGCGATTGATAAAAGAGCGTTGCCGGTCTCGTTATCCACGGCCATCTCGATGCTGTCAGGCAAAAGCGGCCGGCTCAGATCGGCGACCAACCTTGTCCATCCGGGCTGAAACGCACCGAAACGCACCGCTTTGACACCCGACCCATCCTCCAGCAGGTCTTCCGGGCGGAGGCCTGACCAATCGAGATCCCGGAAATCCAGCACCAGACGTTCTGGCTCATCCAATGTGAACACACGGAACGGCACGCCCTGCGTCAACTCCAGCCGAAGCATCGTGCGACCGAGCCAGTTCTGGGAAATTCGGCTTCCCTCGGCACGCACCTGTGCCACCGCGCCCTCGGTCTCGGCGGCCACGGCGGTGGTCATGCCGGCCCAAAAGGCCGCACATAGGAAAAGATGTCGGATCATTGGCTGCTCTGCCTAGTTACCTGACGACGATATTAACGCAGTGCCCGCCGCAGGGGAATCCCCTACCGGGACTGCATGAAGCGTTTCAGGCGCTCCAGTCCTTCGGCAATATCCTCACTGCTGCGGGCATAGGAAAACCGAAGTGTTTGATGACCGCGCGCCGGATCGAAATCGAGTCCGGGCGTCACGGCCACTCCCGCCTTTTCAAGAATTTCGGCTGCAAATGCCCGGCTGTCGTCGGTCATTTCGGACACATTCGCATAGACGTAAAAAGCCCCATCCGGCGGTGCGATGCTGGTAAAGCCAGC
>JBFFFS010000244.1:0-4224 GCA_041557855.1 Roseobacter sp.
CCCCTGCCGAGGCCGGGCACCTCGCAGTCTCTCGCCTGCGCGGCGGCGGCGCTCAGGCACAGAATCAGGCAAAAGAAAACGATACGCATCGATCACACCTCCTGCCGCGCAGCGGCACCTCGCACGTTCATGCGCCCACCGGCACATCCGCACGTCGCTTGCAGCGGGTCACGCCTGCTGCTGCTCACCAAGCCCCAGCGCCGCCACGGCAGCCAGCGCGCTGAATGCGGCGAAAACCGCAAGCACCACTGCCGGGCCGGCCATATCCGCCAGCACGCCGAAGCCGCCGCCTGCCAGCAGCAGAACACCGATCATCGTGTTCGACAATGTCGTATACACGGCTTTCTCGCCACCGGTATCCATGTCGGTCAAATGCGTCTTGCGGCCAGCGCGCACCCCTTCATAAGCGATCTGCGCGGTGAAGATGAAAAGCGCCGCCCAGACCGACCCGCCGATGCCCCCCGTCAGCACTCCCGTCACGGCGGCTCCGCCAAGCGCCAATGTGGCCAGCGCTGCGGCCAGCATCAGCGTGCGGCGGCTCGACCAGTCGGATGTGCGCCCCCAGAGATAGGAAGATATGATCGCCGCCGCCGAAGAGGCCAGCAGGAAAAGCCCGAGGTTGCCAAGGCCGCCGCCACCCTCGGTGGCATTGCTCAACATGACGAGAAAAGGCGGCGCCAGCGCCGTCGAAATCAGCAGGCCGCGCACCAGCACATAGGTGCGGAACTCGGCGTCCTCGCGCAGCGGGCGCAGCATTTCGGCAGCACTCTCGAAACCGCCAGAGGCACGATCATCCCCGGGCTCGTCCAGCCCGGCAAAGATCATCGCCGCCATGAGCCACAAAAAGCCTGCAAGAGCGATGGCCCCGGCCACAAAGGTCGGCGTGCGCGGAATCCAACCAAGGCTCAGCAGTACCGCAAAGGCGAACACCCCGATTGCAGCCACCGTGCCGGCCGCCCCCGATACGGTGCCCCGCTCGCCCTTGCGGATCGTGCGTGCGGCAATGTCCTTGTAGCTCGCCGAGCAGGACGCGCGCGCCAGCGACAGAACCGCCAGACAACACAGGATCACCCAGCCCGCCGCGGCCCCATGCAGCATCAGCGCAGCCGCTGCCATTCCCAGCGCCGCCACCCCCTGCACCGCCGCGCCAAGCGCCCAGAAGTACTTGCGCCGCCGCCGCTTCTGGATTTCCCGCGCCAGCACGATCTGCGGCAGCAGCGCACCGGATTCGCGCACCGGCACCAATGCCCCGATCAGGTAACCGGGCGCGCCCACTGCCCCCAGAACCCAGGACAAGACCAGCTTGGGATCGATCAGCCCGTCGGCCAGCTTGGTCGCCGTGAGCGAGAATAAATGCCGCAGGAACCGGGTCGCATCGCCGCTTTCGGCAGCACTCCCGATCCCGGCGATCCTGCTGTACAGCGCGTCCTTCACAACCGGCCAAACCTCTTCAAACCAAGGGGTGAAGATAGCCCGGCCGGGACAAAATCAAATGACACGCATGCCAGCAACCCGGCAGTCCTCTACCGGGCCGCTGCCACGCATGGAACGGATCAATCCGCGGCGAAGCAGTAGAAATATCCGTTACCGCCGGTGCTGCGAAGCGCATCCGGCGAACATCCCCGGCTTGGGTGCGCGGCGTTCCACGAGGTATTTCCGCCGCCATGGCGGTCATGATGGCCAACGGTCGCCGAGCCTTCGCCATTCGATGTCCAGTTGGAACAGGTCTTGTCACCCTCCTGCCATGGGAAATAGGCAGTGCCGTCTTCCTGCGTGCCGGTCAGGATGTCATGTTCATTGGGGCTGTCGCCACGTCCTTTGATCGGGTTTCCGTTCTCGTCGACCGCCGTGCGGTAATAGAGGTTCGGCATGATATGCAACTGGTCGAGGTCCGAAGCGATGAGTTCGCCATTGGCGTTGTACCACGGCCCCTGACCGATGCGGCTGCGCGCCGAAATGCCCCGTGCACCTTCCTCCTGCGTCGACAAATAGGCGCGCCAGTCGCGATCGCCCGCGCCCGCAGCCGTGGCAAGGCTCTGGCAATGGGCATCGGCACCTTCCAGCCCCCCGAGGTTGCCCCCGTCACCCAGCCCGACCGACGTGACGAAAAAGCCCATCGGATGCGCCACATTGGTGCCCTGCGCCAGCGCGCCGGCGGCAACCAGCCCACCTGCCGCCAGTGTCACTGCAAAAATTTTACGGATCATAGTACGTCTCCCTTTCTCCCAACGGCCAGCGGGCGCGCGGGCATAACCTTCAAACGCAAATATATCCTGCCACAGCAGAACCTACAGGTCGAGGGGCACGAGCGTGCGCCGCGATCTCCATGCCGCGCGGAACAGCCCCCCTTCACGTTCAGAAAAGGTAGAGAATCCGCCAAAGCGCCTGCAGTGCCGGGCGCGCGGCGCCCTCGATCTCGACAGTGACGTCGAGACGCAGGAGCAGGTCACCACCGCGCGGTTCCACCCCCTCCAGTACGAAGTGCCCGCGTACCCGTGCGCCACCCGCCACCGGGGCCACGAACCTGATGCGGTCGAACCCGTAGTTAACTGACGCTCCCTGCCCATCGATGTCCGGCAGCACGTCACGCGCCATCGCGGAAAGCATCGAAAGCGTCAGGAACCCATGAGCTACCGTCCCGCCAAAGCCCGCTGCGCGGCCTGCCTCCACATCAAGATGAATGTCCTGCCAGTCTTCGGTGACATCTGCAAAAGTTGCGATACGCTCCTGCGTCAAGTCCACGAAAGCCGACGTTCCAAGAGGCGCACCAACCGCCTGCGTCAGGTCCTCTCGTGTCCACATGAACTGCCCTCCTGTCCCGGGCCGCGCAGAATGTGCCCGGCCTTTTGTCAGCTACTCCTATTCACACCTGTGGCCGGTCGCCCTCTGGATAGAGGGACCCCCGCCTCGAGGAATACCTCCGCGGACGCTCCACCGGAATAATGGCGAATGAATACCTTGTAATCCACTTTCTTTGCGTCCGGGGATCGCCGTTCGGGGTCGCTCCCATTCATCTCGAACAGAAACTTACGGGCCGAAAAACTGCTGTTCTGTGAGAACTTGTCCCCCTTCATCCTTGCCCGAGGGCCTACTGCACTGCCAAAACTGTTCGTATGTGCATGGCATGACGGCCGCACCGGATGGCAGGCAAGGCGGTACTGTGAAGACAGCGGCGATCGAAACAGATTTCACGGCGCTGCACCTTTTCTGGCCACAAATGAAGCCCATTCGGCAACCTTGTCACCCAAGGGTCGATCCTCAGAGATCACGTCTGCCGAAAACGCCCTGTGCCGTCTTAACATCTTGTCAGGATTAATCCTGCGCGCGCCCGTTTGGTCACGCAATATCAGGCCTGCCACACGATAAGGCGCATTCCCGGTGCACGCGCGGTGCACAGCCCGTGCACGGGCTGTGATGTCCGAATTGGCCCTTTTTCATGGAGTTTCAGTCCCGGGGCAACGCCCGCCTATCCCAGATCGTCACCGGGCGTTGCGTACAGTTTCCCTCAAGCCCTCAGACCGCTGCCTTTCGGCTTTCTTCAAGGTAGATTTCGCGCAGACGTGGTGCCACGCGCCCCGGCACGCCCTCGCCCAGCGCCACCCCGTCGATCTCGACCACCGGCATCACGAAAGTCGAGGCCGAGGTGACAAAGGCCTCGTCCGCCTCCTTGGCCTCATCGATGGTAAAGCTGCGCTCTTCCACTTCCATCTGCGCCTCGCGCGCAAAGCGCAATACGGCGGCGCGGGTGATCCCGTGCAGGATGTCATTGCTCAGCGCGCGGGTGATGATCCGGTTGCCCTTGACGATATAGGCGTTGTTCGAGGTCCCTTCCGTCACGAAGCCGTCTTCGACCATCCAGGCGTCATCGGCCCCGGCTTTCTTGGCCATCATCTTGCCCATGCTGGGATAGAGCAACTGCACCGTCTTGATGTCCCGCCGACCCCAGCGGATATCCTCGATGCTGATGACTTTTATGCCTTTCTTTGCGGCAGGGTTGTCCGCAAGGGCCGGCTTGTTCTGGGTGAAGAGCACGATCGTCGGTGCCGTCGTCTCCGGGTCCGGAAAGACGAAATCCCGATCTCCGGGCGCACCGCGCGTCACCTGCAGGTAGATCATCCCTTCTTCGATCCCATTAAGGCGCACAAGCTGCCGATGCACCTCCAGCAGCTCCGCCTTGCTGATCGGGCTGCGCATCTCCAGCGCATCGAGCGAGCGCTGCAAACG
>JBFFFS010000245.1:0-4209 GCA_041557855.1 Roseobacter sp.
TCGCTCAAAACCGAAACACCGCTTGCACCGAAGGGGGCCACTGGTTGGGGCGTACGTGCGCTGGACCGTTTGGTGGCGGATAGGTTCGAAACGGAGTAATTCTCTTGGGCAAGGCGATGTTCTACCATCTCACGCGCCGCCCCATGGAGGAGACGCTGTCGATGCTTCTGGGCAAAGCGCGACAGGCAGGGTGGCGCGTTGTCGTCCGGGGCGAGGATCCGGCGCGGATGGCTTGGCTCGATGAGAAGCTGTGGCTGGGCGACGAGGCCGGGTTTCTGCCGCATGGTCTTGAGGGCGGGCCGCATGATGTTTTGCAACCGGTGCTGCTGACCACGCGACGCCAGGTGCTTGACGGCATCGCCTGCCTGATGACCGTTGACGGCGCGGAAACCGACGCGGCGGAAGTGGCCGTGCTGGAACGCACCTGCGTGCTTTTCGATGGCAACGATGCGGCGGCACTGGAGCGCGCGCGGGGACAATGGAAGGCACTGGCTTCCGCCGGTGCCTCGGCCGAATACTGGTCCGAAGACAGCGGCGCGTGGGAGAAAAAAGCCTCCACCTGACGAAGCGGGCTCGGGCGGGGCACCCTGCGCCCGCCGAGACCCGTGATCAGCGGGTCAGCGTCAGCCGGTTGCCGGCTATTTCGATCCGGCCCCAGCGCTGCAGATACTCCATGCCCATCAGCGATTCCGACATTTCGCCGCCGTTGACCACGGCGGCGATATTCGTGTCGGTGACCGACCCGAGCGTCAGGCTCTCCAGCCGGACAGGTGCGGTACGCACTTCGCCGTTGGCGGTCATGGCGCGGCTGAAGTAGTCGAGTTTTGAAGGCTCCAGACCCGCGCGGCGTGCGTCGTCCTGCGTCAGCACCAGCGCCGATGCGCCCGTGTCGAGCACGAAGCGCACGGCGGCCCCGTTGACGGTGGTATCGATGTAGTAGTGACCATTGGGGCTGCGCGGCACGACAATACGGTTTTCATCGGCAAAAACCGCTTGCCGCGGCTTTACCGTCTGCGAGATGTCGCCCCAGAGGCCGAAGGCCGCGATGGCACCCAGAAAGATGAAAAGCCAGACCGCCGCATGCTGGAGCGTCTTGTTCCAGGAGGCGCGCCCCTGCGCAAAGAACCAGCCCGCGACCATCAGGCCAAGCAGGATAAGGTAAATCAGGCGTCCTGTGTCAAAACTGTCCACGTGCATGCTCCGCCGGTTACACCGTCAAGATAGGCACTGTCCTCCGAATGTCAGCCCGCGCCGGGGCCAAATCCGAAAGCCGACAGGCCATCGAGCACGAATTGCACGGAGAGCGCGGCCAGCAGCATGCCGAGCAGGCGGGTGACCACGGTGATACCGGTCTTGCCCAATGCCCGTTCCATCGGGCCCGACACCATAAAGAAGGCCATCACGATCAGCATGACCAGCCCGGTGGCGCCCAGCACCATCACCGTTCCTTCGATGCCCGGGCGCTGACCCATCAGCAGGATCACCGATGCAATTGCGCCAGGGCCCGCAATCAGCGGAATGGCAAGGGGGAAAACAGACGGGTCATCGCGGGTGTCGTCATCCGCTTCGGACTGGCTTTCGCGGCGTTTCGAGCGGCGCTCAAACAGCATTTCCAGCGCGGTCAGGAAGAGCAGAATGCCGCCCGCTACACGGAAGGCGGGCATTGAGATGCCGATGAATTCCAGCAAGGTCTCGCCGAAAGCCGCAAATACCAGCAGGACAATGACCGCTGTCACGGTGGCGCGCAGGGCAATTCTGCGCCGCGCTCCATCCGACATGCCCTGTGTCAGTGCCACGAATAGCGGTGCCAGACCAATGGGGTCGATGACCACGAACATGGTCACGAAAGCGGTAATGAGGAAGGCGGTATCGATCATCTTCAGGGCTTTCCGTCGTATCCGAACCGGTCTCGGTCAATCATGCGTTTTCAGCTTTTTCAAGTTTTTCAAGCGATGTCATCCACAATGTCTCCGCCCGGTCCAGCGCTTCCATGACTTCGGCGTATTTCTTGTTCCATACCGCCAGTTCGCCATGCTTGTTGTCTTCGTACAGCATCGGATCCGCTAGTTTTTTCGCCAGCTTGTCGCGCATCTCGTTGAGCTTTTCCACGCGGGCTTCGGATTTGCGCACCTCGGAACGCAGCGCAAGGATGCCTTCGCGAGAGACCTGCCGGGGCTTGGGGGCCGCCTTCGGCGCGCTTTTGCTTTCAGGTTTCACCGGCGCCAGCAGCATCTTTCGATAGGCTTCAAGGTCGTCCTCGTAAGGCTTCACGGTGCCGCCCGACACCAGCCAGAGGCGGTCGGCCACCATCGACAGCAGGTGCATGTCGTGGCTGACGAGGATCACCGCGCCGGAATAGGCTGTAAGCGCCTCGACCAAGGCTTCGCGGCTTTCGATGTCGAGGTGGTTGGTCGGCTCGTCAAGGATCAGCAGATGCGGCGCATGCAGAGTGGCCAGCAGAAGCGACAGCCGCGCTTTCTGCCCGCCTGAGAGGCGGCCGACTTCGGTTTTGGCCTGTTCCGGGCCCAGCCCGAAGCCCGCCAGCTGCGCGCGCAACTTGGAATGCAAAACCCCCGGGCGCGCGGAAATCATGTGCTGCAGCGGCGTTTCATTGACGTGAAGCTCATCGACCTGATGCTGCGCGAAATAGCCGATGCGCAGCTTGTTCGATCGCACCACCTTGCCCTGCATCAGCTCCAGCCTGTCGCTGAGCAGTTTGGACAGTGTCGATTTGCCCTGACCGTTCTTGCCCAGAAGCGCGATCCGGTCGTCCTGATCGATGCGCAGGTTGAGATTGCGCAGGACGGGGATACCGTCGTATCCGGTTACGCCGCCTTCCATGGAGATGATGGGGGGCGCAAGTTCCTCGGGTTCCGGAAAGGTGAACACCCGCTTGGCGACCTGCTCGGGGCTGGCGATCATGTCCATCTTCTCAATCATCTTGAGCCGGGACTGGGCCTGCTTGGCTTTCGAGGCCTTGGCCTTGAAGCGATCGACGAAGGCCTGCATGTGGTCGCGCCGGGCCTGTTGCTTCTTGGCCATCGCCGCCTGCAGGGCGCGCTGCTCTGCCCGCTGGCGCGCGAACTGGTCATAGGGTCCCTGGTAGAACGTCAGCTTGCGGTCTTCTAGGTGCAGGATCGCGCCCACCGCGCGGTTCAGCAAACCGCGGTCGTGGCTGATGATGATGACCGTGTGCGGGTAGCGGGCCAGGTAGGCCTCCAGCCAGAGTGCGCCTTCAAGGTCAAGGTAGTTCGTCGGCTCGTCGAGCAGCAGCAGATCGGGCTGGGCAAACAGGACGGCCGCAAGAGCCACGCGCATCCGCCATCCGCCCGAAAAATCCGAGCAGGGCTTGAGCTGCTCTTCATCATCGAAGCCCAGACCCTTGAGAATAGTTGCCGCCCGCGCCTCGGCGGACCATGCGTCGATATCTGCAAGGCGGGTCTGTATCTCCGCGATGCGTTCCGGTACACTGGCTGCTTCGGCTTCGCGCAGCAGCGCGTCGCGCTCGGTATCGGCCTGCAGCACCGTGTCGAGCAGCGAAGTATCAGAGGAGGGCACCTCCTGCGCGACGCCACCGATCTTGGCGCGGCTGGGCATGGAGAACTCGCCGCCATCCAGCGCAAGCTCGCCGCGGATGATCTTGAAGAGAGTTGTCTTGCCGGCCCCATTGCGGCCGACCAGACCGACTTTGTGACCAGTAGGTATGACCGCACTGGCCCCCTCAAAGAGCGGCCGACCTTCTACGGAATAGCTTATATCTGACAGGCGTAACATGGCTGCTGCACTGAAGCAGGTCGGAGGTCATGTCAATGCGCTGCGCGCCGATAGTTGGGTAGAGCACAGCTGCATTTTCACTCGGGCGGGCTCAAGGGCAGGGTAGTGCCTGCGCTTGGGGTGGGGCAGGGACTGCTGTCGAGCAGGGAGTTCGACTCAGAAGGCGCTTATCTGCACGTGCAGGCATCAAAAAACCTCAACCTGTCTCAACCCGTAAATAAGCAAGAAATAAAGCCCTTCCCCCCCGGACATACGCATGGTAGACGCGCCGCAATTCACACTTTGCAGGAGAGCTGACATGGCCCTTGAGCGTACATTCTCGATCATCAAACCCGATGCCACACGCCGTAACCTGACCGGCAAGATTAATGCGAAATTCGAAGAGGCGGGCCTGCGGATTATCGCTCAGAAGCGTATCCACATGACCAAGGCGCA
>JBFFFS010000246.1:0-4169 GCA_041557855.1 Roseobacter sp.
ATGGTGCTGCTGGAGAGAATTGAACTCTCGACCTCTCCCTTACCAAGGGAGTGCTCTACCTCTGAGCTACAGCAGCACTGATGCGCGGGTGATTAGACGCAATCCCAGATCGGTGCAAGCCTAATCTGGACCCTTCCGATACCCTGCGATACATAGCGCCCATGGCAGACAAACCGACGTCATCCCGCAGCGCCAAGGCTGCTGCATCGCGCGATGAGCGGCTCAAGGCCGCTTTGAAGGCGAACCTCGCACGCAGGAAGGCGCAGAGCCGCGTGCGGGCCCAGAAAAATGATACGCCGGAGCGTTCCGGGCAGGACAAGGATACATAGGCGCATGGATTCCATTCTCGTCAAAGGTGGCGGGCCGTTGCAGGGCCAGATTCCGATCGCCGGCGCAAAGAACGCCTGCCTCACGCTGATGCCGGCGACGCTGCTGTCGGATGAGCCTCTGACGCTGACCAACGCGCCGCGCCTCAGTGACATTCGTACGATGACGCAGTTGCTGCAGTCTCTTGGTGCAGAGGTGACATCGCTGCAGGAAGGAAAAGTTCTCGCGATGTCGAGCCATGCGCTTAATAGTCAGAGAGCGGATTATGACATCGTGCGCAAGATGCGCGCGTCCATTCTGGTTCTCGGCCCGTTGCTGGCGCGGCATGGTTATGCCGAAGTGTCGTTGCCCGGCGGATGTGCGATTGGTGCGCGGCCCGTGGATTTGCACCTCAAGGCGCTTGAGGCGATGGGCGCGGAACTAGATCTCGTCGACGGGTATGTACACGCCAAGGCGCCGAGTGGCCTCAAGGGGGGTGTGGTCGAATTCGAATTCGCCTCGGTGGGCGCCACGGAAAACGCGCTGATGGCGGCCACGCTGGCCAAGGGGACAACGGTTCTGAAAAATGCTGCCCGTGAGCCGGAGATCGTTGATCTGGCGAAATGTCTCAGTGCCATGGGCGCACACATCGACGGGGCAGGGACGTCGACCATTACCATCGAAGGCGTGGACCGGCTGGGCGCGGCAACACATGCCGTGGTCACCGACCGTATCGAGCTGGGCACCTACATGCTGGCCCCTGCGATATGTGGTGGTTCCGTCGAACTGATCGGTGGACGGATCGATCTGCTAACAGCTTTCTGCGAAAAACTGGACGCGGCGGGCGTTTCCGTCAGCGAAACTGCAAACGGGCTGACAGTCGCGCGTTCCGGTGGCGATATCCACGCGGTTAACATCACCACTGAACCTTTCCCCGGCTTTCCCACCGATCTGCAGGCGCAGATGATGGCGCTCCTCTGCACCGCAAAGGGCACATCCGTGCTTGAAGAGAAGATTTTCGAAAACCGCTTCATGCATGCCCCGGAACTGGTCCGCATGGGGGCGGATATCGCCGTACATGGAGGCACGGCCACGGTGACCGGCGTTGAGCAACTCAAGGGCGCGCCCGTGATGGCCACCGACCTGCGGGCCTCGGTATCTCTGATCCTGGCCGGACTGGCGGCGCAGGGGGAAACCCTGGTCTCGCGCGTCTACCACCTCGACCGCGGTTACGAACATGTGGTGGCGAAGCTTTCTGGTGTTGGAGCCCAGATCAAAAGGATTTCGGAGCAATGAGCGACGCACGTTTCGAAGATGGCCGCGAGGCGCCGCTAAATCTCGGCGCGCTTGATGAAGATGATCTGCAGGTTCTGGCGGCTCTGACACAGGATGCGGTATTTCCGGCGACTGAAATGACGTGGAATCCTAAAGCGCGGCAATTCGGACTGCTTCTGAACCGTTTCCGTTGGGAGGACGGTGCGGCGCGCATGAAATCTCCCGAAAGAGTGCAGTCTGTTCTGATGTTCGAGACGGTGACGGCGGTTGCAAGCAGCGGGATCGACCGGAGGGACAAGGATATGGTTCTGTCGCTTCTGTCCATCGATTTCAGCCCAACCGACAGCCCGTCCGGGCATATTGTGCTTACCCTCGCGGGCGACGGGGCGATCCGGCTGGCGGTTGAGGCGATCGAGGTCAGCTTGAAAGATGTCACCAAACCCTACATGGCACCATCAGGACATGTCCCGAAACATCCGGATTGAAAGTTCCGTGGAGCCGCGGCATCGCCGCCGAAGTACCGAAATCCCGATCCCCTTTGCCAGAGGCCCTTCATGCCCGTCATTCTGAACGCAACCGATAAAGACTTCGAAGCGTCCTTCGCCGCGCTGCTGAGTGCCAAACGTGAAGATAGTCCGGACGTTGATGACATCGTGGCCGACATCATTGCCGATGTCCGCGGACGCGGCGACGCGGCGATCATTGAACTGACCGAGAAATTCGACCGGGTCCGCCTGACGCCGGAAACCCTGCGTGTCAGCACCGGCGAGGTCGATGCGGCGGTTGCTCAGGTGCCGGAAGACCAGCAGCGCGCGCTGGAACTGGCAGCAGAGCGGATTCGCGCATACCATGACCGGCAGCTTCCGCAGGACGCGCAATGGGAAGATGGGGCGGGGGCGACACTGGGCTGGCGCTGGACGCCCGTGGCCGCTGCTGGCCTGTATGTTCCGGGCGGTCTTGCCTCCTACCCATCCTCGGTATTGATGAACGCCATTCCTGCCAAGGTGGCGGGCGTGCCTCGCCTCGCCATGGTGGTACCCGCGCCGGACGGTGTATTGAATCCGCTGGTGCTTGCGGCGGCCCGGCTTTCGGGCGTTGATGAAATCTACCGAATTGGTGGTGCGCAGGCGGTCGCGGCACTCGCCTACGGGACCGAGAGTATCGCGCCGGTGGACAAGATCACTGGCCCCGGCAATGCCTTTGTCGCCGCGGCCAAAAGGCGGGTCTTCGGAAAGGTGGGCATCGACATGATCGCGGGCCCTTCGGAAATCCTCGTCATCGCCGATGCCGACAACGACCCGGACTGGATAGCTCTCGATCTGCTCAGCCAGGCCGAACATGACGAGAGTGCTCAATCAATCCTTATCACCACTGACGCTGGCTTTGGCGCTGCAGTCGCGCGCGCCGTCGCGGCGCGGCTTGAAACCCTTGAGCGGCGCGCGATCGCCGGTGCGTCTTGGCGTGACTTCGGTGCAATCATCGTCGTGCCCGATCTCGAAACGGCGGCGGCGCTGAGCGACCGCATCGCGCCGGAACACCTTGAGCTATGTGTCGCCAACCCAGAAGATCTTAGCGAGAAAATCACCCATGCCGGTGCGATCTTTCTGGGGCAGTGGACGCCCGAGGCGATCGGCGACTATGTCGGCGGGCCAAATCACGTACTGCCGACGGCCCGCTCCGCTCGCTTTTCGTCAGGTCTGTCGGTGCTGGATTTCGTCAAGCGCACGACCGTTGCGCGTATGACCCCATCCGCGTTACGAGCGATCGGTCCCGCCGCCGAGACCCTCGCCATCACCGAACGGCTGGAGGCGCACGGTCTTTCGGTCACGGCGCGCTTGAGCAAACTAAACGAGTAGCGAAGCCCTAAGCTGTTGCCACGAAGGCAATTCCCGCGCTAAGCAATGCGGGTTTACTCATCGTCTGCCAAAAAGCGTTCTCATGTCACGTATATCGCAAATTCATATCGATGATTCCGGCCTGCCTCCCCCGACGCCTGAAATAGAGCAGGAGCGGAAGGTCGCGATGTTCGATCTTCTGGAAGATAACAGCTTCGTTCTGCCTTCGCGCGCCGGCAAACCGGCTCCTGAAGGTCCGTATCATGTGGGCCTGGCGATCCGCGACAAGAGGCTTGTCTTCGACGTCAACACGGAGGCGGAGGAAAAAGCCGCGGAGTTCCATCTGTCATTGGGACCGTTCCGACAGGTGGTCAAAGACTATTTCCAGATTTGCGAAAGCTACTTTGATGCGGTCAAGAAGCTGCCGCCCAGCCAGATCGAGACGATCGACATGGCGCGGCGCGGTATTCACAACGAAGGCAGCCGGGTCCTGCAGGAACGGCTGGAAGGCAAGGCGGAGGTGGACACCGATACGGCACGCCGTCTTTTCACCCTGATCTGTGTGCTGCACTTCGGAGGGTAGATGACGCAGGAACTGCCACAGACGGTTCTTTTTTGTTGCGATCACAACGCAGTGCGCTCTCCCATGGCCGAGGGCATCATGAAAAAGTTCTACGGCACAGGGACCTACGTGCAGTCCGCGGGAGTCACGAATGAACTGGAGATCGACGGTTTCTCTATCGCTGTCTGTCA
>JBFFFS010000247.1:0-4149 GCA_041557855.1 Roseobacter sp.
CAAAGCGAAGTTTTGCGCAACGATATCAATGCGTACTTAGAGGGAGGTTGGACAGGCTAACCAATCGTATAGTTCGATTGTTTATATCCTGCCGGGATCGCCATGATCGTTCAAAGTGCATTCCGCTGCAACCTTGTGCTGCCGTGTTTCGGAGCCTACGCGCCAACGAAAAGATTGCCGACCTCTGTACTTCCAAAATTGACGCCAACCTCTTTCACTCGCGGGCAATCTTGTTCCGGGTTACGCGCTTTCGCGCGCATCCCCGTTTCGATACGCCACGCCTAGAGGGAAGGATTTTTAACGTCCGGGGCTGGGCGTTTGGCACATAGCCCGGTCTGATCCTCGCGTATTGCTCATCTTTCTGCACAAGGCTTCGTTTGCTCCGGGCATTCATTCATGGTCGCCTTTGCCCTGAACCATCTTCACCTGTTAAAAGTCATTGTGCGGCAATTGAAAGTGCCGGGCTTTCGCGCAGGCCTCGCCCTTGCCATTCGATAATTCGATCCGGCACGATTTTATCGCAGCCGGGACGGCTGTAGTGGGTGGATTCACCATACTTTAGCGCCACAACCGTCTCGACGATCGAGTTGAGCGCCCTTGCGCCGCAGGCCACTTTGGAAAACTTTTCACGGTCGATTAAATCTTCATGAGCGTCCTGTTTGCGCTGCCTCGTTCACGCGGTTCGCACCTGTTCCTCTCAAAATGGAAGAGAAGACAAATCAGGGTACTGCGATATCCTCAGTCGAGCACACACATTAATGATGGGCGCGAACGCGCGCGGGCAATGTGGACACCCCGCGTGCCCTTCAGACCAGGGCGAGCCGAGGTAAAGTCTGCGTATTTTTTTCGCGTCCGTCGCGAGCTTCCAATGCGCTGCAAAGGCAAGCGGCTTTACACCCAGTTGGCACTTGGCTGCAGGTTTGCCGCTGTCTGATTTTCGGGTTTGGCTGACTGGTCGGGCTGAGAGGATTCGAACCTCCGACCCCCTGCTCCCGAAGCAGGTGCGCTACCAGGCTGCGCTACAGCCCGACCGTGGGGCGGAAATACGCCTCTCTTCTCACTTTGGCAAGCTGGCTTTTGGTGATTTTCTCCAGCGACGCTCGGGTGACAGAAAAACAGATACCCGCGGGGAAGTCCCGGTTTCGGCACGTGACCGCGTGCGCAGGACCGGCTGTTCCGATCCGGGCGCTCTGCTTTCGCGCAACACGATGAAAAGCCCGCTGGTTATAATGATGGCGGAGCCGACAGCGGTGTATGTGTCGGGTGTCTCGTTGAAGAATATCAAGCCATAGAACGTGGCCCAGAGAATCTGTGAATATTGCATCGGTGCGACGATGACGGCCGCAGCTGCGTTGTAGGCGACGATCAGGAAACGCCCGGCGGTCCAGGCCAGAAGGGCGATGATGCCGAGCGTGCCAAGATCCTCGATTGGCAGGGGTTCGTACACGAAAGGCAGCAACGCTGCCATGACCACGAAATTCGCCATCATCGGATAAAGCATGATCACGACGGAGCGTTCCTCGCGCCCGATTTTGCGAACAATGACGGCGGCGAAAGAACCGCCTATGGCGGAAACGAGGGCTGCCAGGTGACCTAGTTCCAGATCCTGCTGGCCCGGGCGCAACACGATAAGAACGCCGCCGAGGCCGATGATGACGGCAATCCAGCGCTGCATTTTGACCTGCTCGCCCAGAATCGGGATCGACAGGATCGTAATCAGCAGCGGCATCGCGAAGAGGATCGCATAGACCTGCGCCAGCGGCAGGACGGAGAAGGCGTAGAAGGCACAGAACCCGGTGACCACCGCCGCCAGCGAGCGAGCGGCCATCCACCAGGGATGCACCGGTCGCAAGGTTGCCGAGGTGGTGTCGCGCAGCAGATGCACGGTTGCCAGCGGAAAGCCGAACAGCACGCTGAAAAAAAGGATCTGAATCGGGGAATACCCCCCGCCCAGAACCTTGATGAGAACGTCGTGCCCGGCAAAGAGCGCAAACGCGGCCAGCGCACAAAGAGCGCCTTTAAGATTGGGATTGAGCGGCGTGCGCGGCATGGTCCCGGTCCTTCATGTCTGAAAACGATCAGCCTCCCAAAACGGGAGGCTGATGCGTTTTGACTAGACCTGAAGGATCATGCGAGCAAGAGCGCTGCGCGCATAGCAGGGTTGCTACAGGCTGTTGTCGAGGGCCGCGAGAATGGCATCGCCCATCCCGCTCGTGCTGATCGGAGAGCCGCCTTCTTCACCCATCAGGTCCGCCGTCCGGTCACCGCTTGCAAGCACGCTCTCGATCGCAGCTTCGAGCCGTGCGGCCTCGTCGCCCTGATCGAAGGAGTACCGCAGCGCCATGGCAAAGCTAAGAATGCAGGCGATCGGGTTGGCCTTGCCTTGACCGGCGATGTCCGGGGCAGAGCCGTGCACCGGCTCGTAAAGCGCCTTGGGCCGTCCGTTGGCGGCCGGAGCGCCGAGGCTGGCGGAGGGCAGCATGCCGAGGCTGCCTGTCAGCATCGCCGCAAGATCCGACAGAAGGTCACCAAAGAGGTTATCGGTCACGATCACGTCGAATTGCTTGGGCCAGCGTGTCAGCTGCATCGCCCCGGCATCGGCATACATGTGGCTCAGCTCCACATCGGGATATTCCTCGTCGTGGACCTTCTGAACGACTTCGCGCCAAAGGATGCCGCTTTCCATCACGTTGGCCTTCTCCATGGAGCAGACCTTGTTGTTGCGCCGCCGCGCCAGTTCGAACGCGGACCGCGCGACCCGTTCGATCTCGCTCTCGGTGTAGCGCTGCGTATTGATCCCGACGCGTTCATTACCTTCCTCGAAGATGCCGCGTGGTTCGCCGAAATAGACGCCTGAGGTCAGTTCGCGCACGATCATGATATCGAGACCGGCCACCACGTCCTTCTTGAGCGAGGAGAAATCGGCCAGCGCGTCAAAGCATTGCGCCGGGCGCAGGTTGGAAAAGAGATCCATTTCCTTACGCAAACGGAGAAGGCCACGCTCAGGTTTCACGCTGAAATCAAGGTTGTCGTACTTCGGGCCGCCAACGGCTCCGAGCAGGACGGCATCCACTTCGAGTGCCTTGGCCATTGTGTCGTCGTGCAGGGGCGTACCGTGCGCGTCATAGGCGGCACCGCCGACCAGGTCTTCGCTGACGTCGAATTTCAGATCGCGCTTGTCGCCGAACCACGTGATGACGCGTTTTACCTGTTCCATGACTTCCGGGCCGATGCCGTCGCCTGCGAGGATCAGAAGGGTGGGGTTAGCCATGAGGTGTCTCCTGCAAAGAAATTTCTGCAGCGGCGTAGCCTGCAGCCGCTGCAGGGTCAAGCATGCGGCGCGTGAATAACTTGCGATCCGGGCAGGATCAGCGTTCCAGATCGACCCAAACCAGCCGATGGCGGCTAGCGCGCGCCACCGTCTCTCCTTCGGGACCCGTCGGCCAGTACACGCCTGCATCCACTATGATCCAGTCCTTTGGCGGCAGAACATAGTCCACGCGCAGATTTCCTGGTCTTGGGGTGTCCCAATCGGCGGTATCGAACGGATCGCCTGTCGCCATCGCGCTGCCGTCGCTGCGCGGCCGCGCGTCCTGCATGCGCTCGTCGGTCAGCAGCCACCCGATTGCGTCCTTGATGCCCTCGCCCGCGCGCGGGTCCTGATTGGCATCTCCAAGCAGCACAAAGCTTTCCTGCGGGGACGCACCGAAAACACCATCGAGGAAATGCCGCCAGAAGATGATCTCATCGTGGTTGCGCCGACCGTTGATATCTTCGGCTCCGTCAAACACGGGCGGGCTTGCGTGGAAGGTCAACAGGCTGACACGTCCGATGCCCGGTACCTCGACCGGCACCACCCAATGCGCAGTAGTGGATAGACGTTGAATGGCCTGTACCTTGTCCGAGGGGAAGGCTGCTCCATCGCGCTGTGGCAGCATCGGGTCCGGCATGTCTTTCCAAAGCAGCGAGGAAAAATCCTGCACTTCGTTGGTGACAATCGGGTAGCGCGACATCACGGCCATGCCGCCCTGACCGGCAAAATACCCGTAGCCCTGTGCATCGCGAGCCTCTGCCAACCGGCCATTGCCGTCCATGTCCAAACCGGTATGCAGCCCGGTGTTGGGCCTTGCGGCGAAAACATGCGGATTA
>JBFFFS010000248.1:0-4140 GCA_041557855.1 Roseobacter sp.
AAACCCACACCCGTGCGGGCGCCGGAGCTGATCGCCTATAATGAGCCGCTGGGCGCACTGCTGGGTGTGCCGAAGGCGTCTGAAGGGACCCGCGCCGCCGTATTTGCCGGCGTGGAAGTCCCACCGGGCGCCGAACCTCTCGCACAGCTTTACGCGGGACATCAATTCGGCGGCTACAACCCGCAACTTGGTGACGGGCGCGCGTTGCTATTGGGCGAAGTCGTGGGAAACGACGGGGTCCGGCGTGATATCCAGCTCAAGGGCTCCGGGCCGACCCCTTATTCGCGCATGGGCGACGGACGCGCATGGCTTGGCCCGGTGCTTAGGGAGTACGTGGTTTCCGAGGCGATGCATGCGCTCGGAATCCCGACCACCCGGGCTTTGGCAGCTGTTCTGACAGGCGAGAACGTAATCCGCGAAACCGTCTTGCCCGGCGCGGTGCTGACGCGGGTAGCGCGCAGTCACTTGCGCGTTGGCACATTTGAAGTTTTCGCCCATCGCGGGCAATTGGAGGATTTGCGGCAACTGACCGACTACGCGATCGCCCGGCACTACCCGGAGGCGGACGGCCCGCTTGGCCTGTTGCGCGCGGTCTGCGCCGCGCAGGCTGATCTCATCGCGGCGTGGATGTCGGTGGGTTTCATCCATGGTGTCATGAATACCGACAACAGTGCTATTTCCGGCGAGACCATCGACTATGGCCCCTGCGCCTTCATGGACGAATACCATCCCGATACGGTGTTCAGTTCGATCGACCGGACAGGGCGTTATGCCTATTCCAACCAGCCGCGCATCGCTGTCTGGAACATGGCGCAACTGGCAACTGCTCTCCTTCAACAGTTTGACGAACCTCAGTCCGCTGTCGAAGAGGCAACCAAGATCGTGCACGCGATGCCCTTGCAAATCGAAGCTGCGTGGATACGCCGCCTGGGGGCGAAGATCGGCATCGCGGAGGCATCGCGCGACGATCTGCCACTTGTCGAAGGGCTGCTGGCGCTGATGCAGGAACAGCAGGCAGATTTCACCAATACCTTTGATGCGCTCGCACGTGGCGGCAAGGTGCGGGACCAGATGCTGGACCGCGCCGCCAATGACGACTGGGCCGCGGACTGGCAAAAACGGCTGGCATCGGAGGACGATCCGCAGGCAGTCATGCAGGCGGCTTCACCACGTATCATCCCGCGCAACCACCGGATCGAGGAAATGATTTCGGCCGCCGTGGCCGGCGATTATGCTCCGTTTCACCGCCTGATGAAGGCGCTTGGCGATCCTTACAATACCGATGATCTGGAAATGATGCGCCCGCCGACCAAGGCTCAGCGCGTAGCGGCCACGTTCTGCGGGACCTGAGCCGATCTGGGGCGACGGTTGATGAGGTAGATGCCGGTGGATACCAGCGCCAGCGCGACCCACACCTGCGCGCCAACCTCTTCCCGCAGCAAAAGCCATCCAAGAATGACCGCGAACACGGGAGACAGAAAGCTGAACGAGGCGACAGAGGACGCGGGATATATCGTCAGCAGCCAGAACCATGCAAGAAAACCGAGACTGGCCACCGCGACGATCTGAAAGAGCAGCCCTGCCACGTGGATCAGCTGCGGATCGCGCAGGATATCGCCGCTGGAGACGCCCGCGATCAGCAGGATCGGCGCAGATATCGTGACCTGAAAGAGCAGTTGCTGGGCGGGCGGCACCTGCGCCAGTGGTGTGATTTTCACACAAAGTGCGATGGCCGCCCAACTGAGCGCAGAGCCAAGCGCCAGGATGTCTCCGGCAAGGCTCGCGGTTGTATCACTGCGGTCCAGCAAGGCGAGCGCGACACCGGCCATCGCAAGGCCAAGCCCGATGATCCGCCCACCTGACATGCGGTCCGAGGGGATCAGGAAGTGGCTGGCGGTGGCAAGCCAGACCGGCATGGAATAGAAGATCACGGAAGCGCGACTGACGGTGGTGAAATCCAGCGCAGAAAAAAGCATCATGAATTCAACGCCGAAAATTACGCCAACGAGCAAACCCGCAGGAATGGCCGCGCGCGGCACCTTGAAAGAAATGCCGCGCAAATACATCCAGATAAGCAGAACGACGACCGCCCCGGCGGAGCGGATGCCGGCGCTGAACACCGGACCGAAGCCGCCGTTGGTGACCTTGATGACCACCTGATTGAATGCCAGATGCAGCGCGAAGGCAATCAGGGCCGCCGCGCCAATCGCATCCATATGGGATTTCTTTTCCATTGCGCCACAAAGAGCGCCCGCGCTGCGATTGTCAATCAGACGCGCGCCCGCGCGGTACTCGCCGGAAACCGGGCTTCACGCCGCCACAGAGGACTTCACCCCTTCACGGAACCGCCCGCAGGGTCAGGCGGCGCGCTGGCCGCCTCCCGGTTTGCCGCCCCGGCGCCGTCTCCGACCGCTGCCGGACTTTTTACCCGGAGCGCTGCCAGAACTGCCGGATTTACCGGCCGGCGACGGACGACCACCCCGTCCGCGTCCACGTCCGCGGCCTGTAGGCTTTTCGCCTTCGGGGATGTCCGATTTCTCCCAAGGACGCCCCGACCCCACGGGAATCTTGATCCCCATGGTCTTCTGGATTGCAATCAGTTCGCCCATCTCGTCGGGCGCGCAGAATGCGATGGCCGCGCCGTCTTTTCCGGCTCGTGCCGTACGGCCGATCCGGTGCACGTAGTTGTCAGGGACATTTGGCAAATCGTAGTTGTAGACATGTTTGACATCCGGGATATCGAGCCCGCGCGCCGCGACATCGGTGGCCACCAGAACGGTGATCTCACCCGCCTTGAAAGCGGCGATCGCGCGGTCGCGCTGGCCCTGGCTTTTGTTGCCGTGGATAGAGCCCGCAGCGTAGCCGGCCTTGACCAATGACTTCATGAGCTTTTCCGAACCATGCTTGGTCCGGCCAAAGACCAGTGCCCTTTCTTCACGGTGTTTGTCGAGCATTTCGATCAAAAGCGCCGGTTTTTCGGCTTTGGCGATAAAATGCACTTCCTGGGTAACTTTGTCGGCGGCCTTGCCGGGAGGCGAGACCTCGACGCGGATCGGGCTGCGCAGATAGCTTTGCGCCAACTCGTTCATCTGTTTGGGCATGGTTGCAGAAAACAGCATCGTCTGCCGCTCTTTCGGGATCACGCTCGCGATCTTGCGCAGATCGTGGATGAACCCCATGTCCAGCATCTGGTCAGCCTCATCAAGAACCAAGAATACCGCTTCGTCGAGGCGCACGGCACGTCGGTCCATCAGGTCTAGAAGACGTCCCGGCGTGGCCACGAGGAGGTCAACGCCGCGCTCAAGGCGCTTTATCTGGTTGTTGATGGATTGACCGCCCACCACCATCGCCACCTTAATCGGAGTATTCTCCGCAAAGGCCCGAAGGTTCTGACTGATCTGGGTGGCAAGTTCACGGGTCGGTGCTAGCACCAGACCGCGCACGGATTTGGGCGCGGGACGGCCCTCCAATTCCAGCATCTGCGCCACCAGAGGCACACCAAAGGCGGCGGTTTTACCGGTTCCGGTCTGGGCGAGGCCCATGACATCGCGGCCATTCAGCGCGTGCGGGATCGCCTGTTTCTGGATCGGGGTCGGGTCCTTCAGACCCATTGCATTTAGACGTGCCACCAGTTTGCCTGGCAGGTCCATCATATCGAAATCGCTCATATATCTCATTTCTGCGCACCTCGGCGGCACGCCTCGTCTCGTGTACGGCGCCGGTCTGCGGCGCAGCCTGGGTCCCGCCAACGAGATCGCAGGCGCCGGACCAAACGTCCGGACCTGTCCGTGGCGGTCGGCCCCACGCGTGATTTTGGGAACGCAGGCGGATCTTACGGGGTCGGACGCGACAACGGTGCGATGCACCGGGTGTCCGACACTGCTCACGCGGCAGAAGATATCACCTGAGGCGCAGATGGCTGTTTTTGCCCCTCAAGTCAACCCAAAGCGCTAAACTTGGCTAGAACCCCGGCTCAATCCCCGTTAAATGTGGCTCCTACACGACAGGACCCGCGCCGCTATGAATAATTCGATCATCTCCCGTTGTGAGGAAAAGGGCCTGCGCATGACCGGACAGCGCCGGGTCATCGCGCAGGCGCTGGAAGACAGCGACGACCACCCGGACGTGGAGGAGCTGTAC
>JBFFFS010000249.1:0-4133 GCA_041557855.1 Roseobacter sp.
CGCGCGCAGCACGCGCGGGTCGTCGCCCTCGGCAAAGATCATCCGCGCCTGATTGGCCCGCGCCCGGGCATTGATTCCGCGGAGGATATTGGCTGTCGGGTCCATGCGCGTTTTCAGCGAAAGCTCATAGGCCTCCATATCGATGATCGGCCGCCGCGCGGCGCCGGTATCCATCCCTGCCTTGGCCACCGCCGGTGGCACCCGGAAAATCAAACGCGGATCAAAGGGCGTTGGAATGATGTAATCGCGGCCAAAGCTGAGGTTCTTGCCATAGGCAAGCGCCACCTCATCCGGCACATCTTCGCGGGCGAGGTTGGCCAGCGCATGGGCACAAGCGATCTTCATTTCGTCATTGATCGCGCGCGCATGGATGTCCAGCGCCCCGCGAAACAGATAAGGGAACCCCAACACGTTATTGACCTGATTGGGATAGTCGCTGCGCCCGGTCGCCACGATCGCATCGGGCCGTACTTCATGCGCCTCTTCCGGCGTGATTTCCGGGTCCGGGTTGGCCATGGCGAAAATGACCGGGTTCTCGGCCATGCTTTCAACCATCGCCTGTGTCACCGCTCCCTTGACCGAGACGCCCAGGAAAACATCGGCCCCTTTCATCGCCTCTTCGAGCGTGCGCAACTCGGTCGCCACCGCATGGCCCGATTTCCACTGGTTCATGCCTTCGGTTCGACCCTGGTATATGACGCCCTTGGTGTCGCACATGATGCAGTTCTGATGGCGCGCCCCCATCACTTTCAGCAGTTCCAGACAAGCGATACCTGCCGCCCCGGCCCCATTGAGAACAATCCGCACATCCTCGATTTTCTTGTGGGAAATGTGCAGCGCATTGATGAGCCCCGCCGCGCAGATCACCGCCGTACCGTGCTGGTCATCGTGAAAGACGGGAATGTCCATCTCTTCCTTGAGCCGCTGCTCGATGATGAAACATTCCGGCGCCTTTATGTCTTCAAGATTGATCCCGCCGAAAGTCGGCCCCATCAGTTTCACTGCGTTCACGAAGGCGTCGGTATCTTCGGTATCCAGTTCGATATCGATGGAGTTCACGTCCGCGAAACGCTTGAACAGAACCGCCTTGCCCTCCATAACCGGCTTGGAAGCCAGCGCTCCAAGATTGCCCAGTCCGAGCACGGCCGTGCCATTTGAAATCACCGCGACGAGATTTCCCTTGTTGGTGTAATCGTAGGCCGTTTCCGGGCTATCGAAGATTGCCTCGCAAGGCACCGCGACCCCCGGCGAATAAGCAAGGCTCAAATCGCGCTGCGTCGTCATCGGGACTGTCGCGGTCACTTCGAATTTGCCCGGCGTTGGTTCCAGATGAAAGGCGAGGGCCTCCTCTGCCGTGATACGGGTTTTAGACATCGCGCTGGCTTCCTCCCTGAAGTCAAGTCCGATACCTTTAGCCCAAGGCCCCGATGCTCTCAAGCATGCGTGTTTTACCGCTTTTACCTCAGGGTTTGCGTTTGTAAGGTCTGCGAAACTCTCTGGGGGCCGAACATGACCGTCACGCCGATGATGGCACAATATCTCGAGATCAAGGCGGATCATCCCGATGCGCTGCTGTTTTATCGCATGGGCGATTTCTACGAGATGTTCTTTGACGATGCCGTCGCCGCCGCCGAAGCGCTGGATATCGCCCTGACCAAGCGCGGCAAGCATGACGGAGCCGATATCCCGATGTGTGGCGTGCCCGTGCACTCTGCCGAAGGCTACCTTTTGACCCTGATCCGCAAAGGCTTTCGCGTAGGTGTTTGCGAGCAGATGGAAAGCCCGGCCGAAGCAAAGAAACGCGGCTCTAAATCAGTGGTAAAGCGTGAAGTCGTGCGCCTCGTGACCCCCGGGACCTTGACCGAAGATGCCCTGCTCGAAGCGCGGCGGCACAATTATCTCGCCGCTTTTGCCGAGGTGCGCGACGCACGGGCACTGGCCTGGGTCGATATCTCGACCGGTGAGTTTCACGTGATGCCGTTGTCCACCGTGCGACTGGGGCCGGAACTTGCGCGTCTGGCCCCCTCGGAACTGATCGTTTCCGAAAGCATCGAAGCGGATATGCGCGCAACCACCGAAGATTTCGGTATCGCGTTGACCCCGCTGGCGCGCTCCGCCTTCGATAGCAGCAATGGCGAAAAGAGGATCTGCGATCTTTTTGGAGTGGAGACACTGGATGCCTACGGAACCTTCGAGCGCGCGGAAGTCGCCGCCATGGGAGCGATCATTCAGTATCTCGACATCACGCAGAAAGGGAAATTGCCACTGCTGCGACCGCCGCAGCGAGACAGTCAGACCGGTACGGTACAGATCGACGCCGCGACCCGCCGCAATCTGGAACTGACCGACGCCTTGTCCGGCGGACGCGCCGGGTCCCTGCTGGCGGTCATTGACCGGACCGTCACCGCCGGCGGGGCGCGGCTTCTCGCCCAGCGCCTGTCCAGCCCCTCCCGATCTCTCGAAACGATTCAAAGGCGCCTCGATGCCATAAGCTTTGCAAGCGAAGACAACGACCTGCGCCACAAACTGCGTGACCATTTGCGAAAAGTACCGGACCTCGACCGGTCGCTGTCACGACTGTCGCTCGATCGTGGTGGCCCGCGCGATCTTGCCGCTATCCGCGCCGGACTGACCGAAGCTGAAAATCTCGCCCGGATGCTTGCGTCCCGGGCCGTATCCGATCTGCTCGATGGCGCGCTGCGCGATCTCCAAGGCCATGACGATCTGGTGGACAGGCTGGATGCAGCGCTGGTCGCGGAACCCCCTCTGCTGGCGCGTGATGGCGGATTCATCGCCACCTGTCATGATGCCGAACTGGACGAGGCCCGGGAACTGCGCGACAAAGGCCGTGGCGTGATTGCCGAAATGCAGCGGCAATTCGTCTCTGACACGGGGATTTCCTCGCTGAAAATCAAACACAACAACGTGCTGGGTTATTTCATAGAGACCACCGCGACCCATGCGGACAAGATGTTGTCCCCGCCGCTCTCCGAAACCTTCATTCACCGTCAGACCACTGCAAACCAGGTTCGGTTTACCACGGTCGAACTGTCTGAACTCGAAACAAAGATACTCAATGCCGGTGCCCGCGCGCTCGAGATCGAAAAACGCCTTTTCGAAGTCCTGCGCCAGGAGATCTTGGCAGCGGCCGCCGGTATCGCAAGAACTGCAGCCGCGATGGCCGAGATCGATTTGACCTGCGGACTGGCAGAACTTGCGGCGGCGGAACGCTGGACGAGGCCCAAGGTGGACAGCTCCCGCGCTTTCGAAATCACCGCAGGCCGCCATCCGGTGGTCGAGCACGCGCTGCGACAGCAAGATGGCACGCCCTTCATTGCCAATGATTGCGATCTGTCCGCGGCGGACGACGCCGCGAAGGTCTGGCTCCTGACCGGTCCGAACATGTCTGGCAAATCCACCTTTCTCCGCCAAAACGCGCTGATTGCCCTACTCGCTCAGATGGGCAGTTTCGTTCCGGCCACGCAGGCGCACATCGGGCTTATCAGCCAGCTGTTCAGCCGTGTGGGCGCCTCCGACGACCTGGCGCGCGGGCGGTCTACCTTCATGGTGGAAATGGTCGAAACTGCCGCCATCCTCAATCAGGCTGATGACCGCGCGCTGGTTATCCTCGATGAAATCGGACGCGGCACGGCGACCTACGACGGTCTGTCCATTGCCTGGGCGACGCTGGAACACCTGCATGACGTCAACAAAAGCCGTGCGCTCTTTGCCACCCATTACCATGAAATGACCGCTTTGGCCGGTAAACTGCCCGGCGTCGAAAACGCCACTGTGGCAGTCAAGGAGTGGGAAGGCGAAGTGATCTTCCTGCACGAAGTCCGGAAAGGCGCGGCGGACCGCTCTTACGGTGTGCAGGTGGCGCAACTCGCCGGCCTGCCGCCTGCGGTCATCGCCCGAGCCCGTGTTGTTCTCGACGCGTTGGAAAAAGGAGAACGCGAAGGGGGCGCTACGCAGAAAACCCTGATCGACGATCTGCCTCTTTTCGCAGCAACGCCGCCACCACGTCCGCAGCCCGCAAAAACGTCAAAGGTCGAGGAAACTCTTGAAGCCATTCACCCGGACGAGCTCACCCCAAGAGAGGCACTCGATCTGATCTACAAACTCAAAGAGGC
>JBFFFS010000250.1:0-4117 GCA_041557855.1 Roseobacter sp.
CTCGGCAAGTACGGCGGCGAAGGCGCGCAGGGCCTCTCCGGTCAGGTCATAGTCAAAGCCCTGCAGGGCGACGATATCCGGCGCGGTCGCAACAAGGACCTGGACCACCGCAGCAATCTGAGGGTCGTCCCCGCGCGTAATATCACGAAAGAGGAGGCCCGGACCCTTGCGTGCAAGCTCTGTGTTGAAGGTTGCCACTCTCAGTGGATCTGCAAGAACAGCGCTGACCGAGGCGGCCAGCGCGCAGACCGCACCGGTCAGGCGGGCTGCAAATCGCCGTTCTTTGCTGCGCTCGCATAGGCCCGGCGACGTTTTTCCTCGATCAGAGTGGCCACCCGGTGCATGGCAATGCCGCGCATGATCATACTTGCGGGAAGGAAGGCCCATGCCGAGATTGTCCAAATGAGAGTTTGCGGATTTTCCAATGTGATCGGGTCTATCAGATCAGACGTGGCCTTGACCACTGCGGGAATGATGAAGGGCAGCAGGAACCCGAGCGCAATGTTCACCCGCGCATCCCGTTTGAGCCGGAACAGTACATCACCCCCGGCAGTGGGGTCAAAAAGTGGCAGGTTGACCCAGACATTGAACGAACCGTAGCGCACGGGCCATCCCCAAACCCGCACCAGCAGATAGAAGCCCAGTAGCGCAATCATCGAGATCAGGTAGGAAATTCCTGCTGCGGTCCTGACGTCGTGAACCGTCCCTATGCTTACATCATAGGGCAGCATCAACACGATCAGGCGGACAGGCGAATAGGGAAAGTCGATTGCATTGCCGATGATGGTGCCAAGGGAAGTTAGTCCGTAGGTGAGCGAGGAGGGTTCCGTCTTGCCTTTCGCGATGGCGGTCAGCAGGAAAACGGTCAGAAAGAGGGCGATGAACCGAAGGCGGTTGAACGGTGCGGCATCACGGAATTCGACGATGCTGGGCGCGTTCGAGTTGTATTCCACAAATGTCAGGAAGGCGGCGAGCAACGCGACGAGTACGACAATCTGGGACTGATCAGTAGCGACTTCTGGCAGCAATAAAGCTGGCGTGGCTATCAAGAGTGCCACTAACAGACCACGCATGAATGCGCCTGACATCCGTACAAGCATCCGTTTCAATCCCTTCAAACTGGCCAGTCGCGATTCAATGCCGCGTCTTGTCCCAACTTGATGCCACCGGGGCGGTGGTCTGCCTCATTTCTGCCCCATTTGTGACATCATTCGCCATAGTTCCGCAAGTCTCGTGGTTAACAAGACGCAATCGGTTTGGCCTTTTGAGGGAAGAGGTGGTGCCATCTTGCATCAATAATGTGGCAGAATTTAGGCTGATCACAAGATATTGTGGGCGCCATTTGGGCGCCCACTAAAATTTTGGAAATAATGAAGATTTTTGTCGCCGAAGCTAAATCAATCCTAAACCCAAGGGCGGGATTGTGCTGTCTCCGACTCGAACTTGTCGATCGAAGACGCCTTTTCGAGGGTCAGGCCAATGTCGTCGAGACCGTTCATCAGGCAGTGTTTCTTGAACGGGTCGACCTCGAAGGAAAAGACCTCGCCATCGGATGTGGTGATGGATTGTGCCTCCAGATCGACGGTGATCCGGGCATTCGCACCTTTTTCAGCGTCCTTCATGATGACATCGACCTGCTCTTGCGGCAGCGCGATGGGCAGGATGCCGTTCTTGAAGCAATTGTTGTAGAAGATGTCGGCGAAGGACGGCGCGATCACGCAGCGGATACCGAAATCCTTGATCGCCCAGGGCGCGTGCTCACGCGACGAACCGCAGCCGAAGTTCTCTCCGGCGACAAGGATTTCCGCCTCGCGATATGCGTCCTGATTGAGCACGAAATCGGGTATCTCATTGCCTTGGCGGTCGTAGCGCATCTCATCAAAGAGATTGACGCCAAGCCCCGAGCGCTTGATGGTTTTCAGGAATTGTTTCGGGATGATCATATCGGTGTCGATATTCACAAGCGGCATGGGCGCTGCGATCCCGGTCAGTGTGTCGAATTTGTCCATTGTGTCTCCAGACGGGGCGGCAAGGCCCCTGAAAGTCATTTGTCGAGCTTGCGCTCGATTTTGGTTCGGATGGTTTCTGATGCGGTGCGCAGAAAGATCGCCAGAGCGATCAGGCCGGCCCCGTTGAACAGCAGCTCGACCCCCAGAAGGATACCGAGCAGCTGCGGTGCAATCTCGAAGAAGTTCGCAATGATGTAGCCGGCCAGAAGAACGGAAAGCGCGCCAGAGATCAGCATCGGCCAGAACATCGCCGTTTCGCGCATGCGAAAGCTTGTGGCCAGCCGCATGATCCCGTTCGCGCCGATGATGACGGTCGCCAGAGTCGCCAGCGATATGATCCCCTCCAGCGGCTTGAAAACCAGCATGAGGCCCAAAAGCAGCATCAGGATGCCCAGACCGAAGCCCATTATTTTTGACAGGCCTTCCGGCGCGCCTCTGCCCGCGAATATCTGCGCGGCCCCCATCAGGACAAAGATGATCCCCGCCAGAACCGTCACGGCGACAGACGCCGCGATCGGATTGGCGAGCACGAAAATTCCGAGTGCCAGCGACGCGACACCAAGAACCAGCCATCTAACCCAGAGTTTCATTGCCAATCTCCTTGCGTTCGCGCAGGTATCAGGCCTGCCCGAACACGGGTACTATCCCATCATTTCACGCACATCGGTGAGCCGCCCCGTGATCGCGGCAGCTGCCGCCATGCCGGGAGAGACAAGATGCGTGCGCCCCTTGAAGCCTTGACGCCCCTCGAAGTTGCGGTTCGACGTCGAGGCGCAGCGCTCTCCTTCGGCGAGCTGGTCCGGGTTCATGGCCAGACACATGGAGCACCCCGCAAGGCGCCATTCAAAACCGGCCTCCTTGAAGATATCCGCCAGTCCTTCCTCCTCGGCCTGCGCGCGCACCAATCCTGAACCGGGCACCACCATGGCTCTGAGACCTTCCTTGATCTTCTTGCCCTTGAGGATTTGTGCGGCGGCGCGCAAATCCTCGATCCGTCCGTTGGTGCAGGATCCAATGAAAACCGTGTCGATTTCGATTTCGCTCAGCGGCGTGCCAGGGGTCAGTCCCATATAGTCAAGCGAACGCTGTGCCGCACTTACCTTGCCGCCCTTGAAATCCTGCGGGCTGGGTACGCTTGCGGTGATAGGCAGGACGTCCTCGGGCGAGGTGCCCCAAGTGACCACGGGAGCGATGTCTTCGCCTTTGATCGTCACGACCTTGTCCCAGACCGCATCATCGTCCGAGCGCAGCGTTTTCCACCATTCCATCGCGGCTTCCCATTGCGCGCCTTTCGGGGCGTGTGGGCGACCTTTGCAATACTCGAAGGTTTTCTCATCCGGCGCGATGAGGCCTGCGCGCGCACCGCCTTCAATGGCCATGTTGCAAACCGTCATGCGGCCTTCCATAGAAAGGTCGCGGATCGCTTCGCCACAGTACTCGATCACGTAGCCGGTGCCGCCGGCGGTGCCGGTTGCTCCGATGACGGACAAGGTGATGTCCTTGGCTGTCACACCGGGCGCGAGCTTGCCCGTGATTTCGACTTTCATGTTCTTCGATTTTTTCTGGATAAGCGTCTGCGTGGCCAGTACGTGCTCTACTTCGGAAGTGCCGATCCCGTGCGCCAGCGCGCCGAATGCACCGTGGGTCGCAGTGTGGCTGTCGCCGCAGACGACGGTCATTCCGGGCAGAGTCCAACCTTGCTCAGGTCCCACGATGTGCACGATCCCTTGCCGTATATCGGAAACCGGATAGTAGTGAATGCCGAAGTCCTTGGCGTTCTGATCCAATGCCGCCACTTGAATGCGGCTGTCCTCGGTCATCGTTTCCGGGTTGGCGCGATCCGGCGTCGTCGGCACGTTGTGGTCCGGTACGGCGATGGTCTTGTCGGGTGCGCGGACCGTGCGGCCCGACATGCGGAGTCCCTCGAAGGCCTGTGGACTTGTTACCTCGTGAACGAGGTGGCGGTCGATGTAGAGAAGGCAGGTGCCGTCCTCTGCTTCATGGGCGACATGCGCGTCCCATATTTTGTCATAGAGCGTCTTGGGGGACATAGGTCCTCTCCCTTTAAGAATGCGAATTAGAGTAGGGTATCAGGGCTGGAAGCGCGC
>JBFFFS010000251.1:0-4089 GCA_041557855.1 Roseobacter sp.
GCCGCCCCGGTGGCCGGGGTAAAGCGCTCCTTCGGCATTCCGGTGATGAAGCGCCGCAAGGGTTCCGTCTTTTCCATGCCGATCACAGAATGATAATCGCCGCACATCCCGGCATCGCTCAGATACCCGGTGCCGCCCGGCAGGATCATCGCATCCCCGGTAGGGACATGGGTGTGCGTGCCCACGACAAGGCTCGCCCGACCATCGCAGTAGTGACCCATGGCCATCTTTTCCGACGTGGCCTCGCAATGAAAATCCAGTATCACCGCCGCTGCCTGACCGCCCAGCGGATGCGCTTTCAGCACGGGCTCCAGTGCCGAGAACGGATCATCGAACGGTCGCTTCATGAACACCTGCCCCAAGGCCTGCGCGACCAGCACCTTGCGGCCCTGCGTCGTAGTGAACAGGCGCGCGCCCTTCCCCGGTGCGGTCTTCGAAAAATTCAGCGGGCGCAGAATGCGCGGCTCCTGCTCGATGAATTGAAGCATATCCTTTTGGTCGAAGGCATGATCCCCCAGCGTGATGCAATCGGCTCCCGCGTCGAGAAGAACCTTGGCATGCATTGCGGAGAGGCCCATGCCGGAGGTCGAGTTCTCGCCGTTCACCACAATGAAATCGAGACGCCACTCCGTACGCAACCGCGCCAGATTTTCGGTGACGGCACGCCGTCCCGCGCGCCCCATGACATCGCCCAGAAACAAGATTTTCATACGTGATGGGTAGGGCCGTGGTGCGCTCAGGACAAGGGCTTCGGTGAAATAAACGGATAAAGCAGGCTGCTCCCGGCGGCCAGGCAATCACAGAATGGTGGCCTGAAGCGCCCAGCTAGGCTGCCCGGCAATCGATCACCCCGGTCTCGGTAATGACCAGATCCAACCGCTGATCGGTCGGCGCCAGCGGCAAATCTGCCATCTGCTGGGCCGCGTAGGCAAACCCCACCGCCAGCGTTGCCCGTATTGCCCGCAGCTTTTCAAGCGTGCGGTCATAGAAGCCGCCCCCATAGCCAAGCCGCCCTCCGGACAGATCAAATGCCACCAGCGGCACGATCAGGATTTCCGGCTCGAAAAATACGGGATCGGCGGGAATTTGTGCGCCGAAAACTCCGGTGACCATCTTCGCATCCGGCTCCCAGCGGGCAAAACGCAAAGGCCGGCCCGCCGCATCGATCACCGGCACCCCGACAGGACCATAAGCACTGGCTTCACCCATGGCGGGGAGAGGATCGATTTCCGTGCGGATCGGCATGTATCCGGCGAGCGGCACGCCACGGTAGCCAGCCAGGAAACTCGACAGCACCCCGGCCGGGTGACCGTCATCCGCTGCATGCGCGGCCTTGCGCGCGGCAAAGGCCGCCTTGCGCGCCTGCTCCTTCAAAGCCGCGAAGTCTGTCGGATCTGTCACAAAAGCACCACAGCCGCGAGGCCGAGAAAGGCAAAAAAACCGACCACATCGGTTACTGTCGTCACGAAAGCGCCCGACGCCAGCGCGGGATCAACGCCCAGACGTTCCAGCAAAACCGGGATCACCGTGCCCGCGAGCCCCGCCACCACAAGGTTGATGACCATCGCCGCCGCAATCACATAGCCAAGCCCCGGCGAGCCGAACCAGATCAGCCCCACAACCCCCATGATCACCGCGAAAATGAGGCCGTTGACGAGGCCCACCAGCACTTCACGCCGGATCACGCGCCAGACGTTTGCCCCGGTCAGGTCCTTGGTGGCAATCGCGCGCACCGCCACCGTCAGCGACTGCGTGCCAGCATTGCCACCCATCGAAGCCACGATCGGCATCAGCACCGCCAAGGCGACAAGCTGCGCCAGCGCGTTCTCGAACTGCGCGATCACCATCGAAGCCGCAATGGCTGTTAAAAGGTTGACGGCCAACCATGGCAGGCGCTGCTTTGTCGTGTCGATCACACGGTCCGAAAGCGACCCCTCGCCGACGCCGGCGAGCCGGAGGATATCCTCCTCGTGCTCTTCGTCCATGACGATCATGGCGTCGTCGATGGTAATGACCCCGATCAGGCGCCCTTCGTCATCCACCACCGGTGCCGAGATCAGGTGATACTGGTTGAAGGCATAGGCCACGTCAGATTCCATCTGCGTGGCTGGGATGACGCGAAAGGTCTCCTCCATGATGTCGGTAAGCTTCGTCGCGCGCTTGGACCGCATCAGCTTGCCCAGCGTCACGTTACCAACCGGATGCAGGCGCGGATCGACGATGGTGATGTGATAGAACTGGTCCGGCAGATCGTCCTCCGGGGTGGCGCGCAGATGGTCAATTGCCTGCCCCACTGTCCAGAACTCCGGGGCCATGACCACTTCGCGCTGCATCAGGCGACCGGCGGAATATTCAGGATAGCTCAGCGCCCGTTCCACCGCCATTCGGTCGGTTTCTTCCAGCGCATCGAGAATGGCCTCCTGCTGGTCGCCCTCAAGGTCCTCGACCAGATCGACCACATCGTCGCTGTCCATGTCGCGCACGGCCTGCGTCAACACCTGCGGCGTCAGGACCGCCATGACCTCTTCGCGGATGCTTTCATCGAGTTCGGACAGAATCTCACCATCGAACTCGCGGTCATAAAGCCGGATCAGCCGGGCCCGGTCATAGGCGTTGATCTGCTCCAGCAGGTCCGCAATATCCGCCGCGTGAAGCGGCTCCATCAATTCCGTCAGCTTCGCCTGATCGTCGATGTCCACCGCATAGAGGATCGCCGCGATGGACTTGGGGTCCAGCACATAGGCGTCTTCTTCCGCGTCGTCCTCTATTACCTCGGCTTGGTCGGACATAGCCCCCCCCCGGTCGTGCGTTGCGCCGACCATATGCAGCGGCCGAGAAGGATACAATGGCCCCACCGGTTCTGCGTTGTTCTGTGCCGCGTGAACGCATAAAGATTTCTCATGAACGACACGCATCTCCTTCTCGGCCAGACATTCGAGGTGTCCGGCAACTCCTTCACCCAGCCGTGGCAGGATGTGATCCGCGTCAATTCTCAGGGTGCGGTACTGATAGAGAACGGGCGCATCAGCGCGTGCGGCGATGCAGCCCCCCTGCGCGCAGCACACCCGCAGGCCAAGGTGACCGACTACGGGCAACATCTGATTTCGCCGGGATTCATAGACGCCCATGTGCATTATCCGCAGACAGCGATGATCGCCAGTTGGGGTAAGCAGTTGATCGATTGGCTGAACACCTACACCTTCCCCGAAGAAATACGTCTGGCCGATCCTGCCTACGCGCGCGAAATCGCCACGCGGTATCTCGATCTTGCGATCTCGAACGGCACAACGACCATGTGCTCTTACACCACGATCCACCCGCACAGCGTCACCGCATTTTTCGAGGCCTGCGCGCTGCGCAACGTGGCGTCGGTGGCCGGAAAGACCTGTATGGATCGCAATGCACCCGACGGTCTGCGCGATACCGCGCAAAGCGCCTATGACGACAGCAAGGCACTCATCGAGCAATGGCACGGGAAAGGGCGGGCGAATTATGCCATCACGCCGCGTTTCTCCCCCACCTCGACGCCGGAGCAGCTGAGCGCCCTCGGCGCGCTTTGGGCCGAGCATCCGGAGTGCCTCATGCAAACCCATCTCAGCGAGCAACCCGCCGAGATTGCCTGGGTGCAGTCGCGTTTCCCGAATGCCCGTAACTACCTCGACACCGATGAGGCACACGGGCTACTCGGTGCCCGTGCCGCTTTCGGGCATGCCATACACCTCACACCCCGCGAGATCGACCGCATCGGAGAAACCGGGGCGGCGCTGGTCCATTGCCCGACATCCAACACCTTCATCGGCTCGGGCCTGATGGACCTCCCCAGCCTCGCCAGCGGCGGCATCCCCGTCGGGCTTGCTACCGACACGGGCGGCGGGTCGTCCTTTTCCATGCTGCGCACCATGGCTGCCGCCTACGAGATCGCACAGCTGCGCGGCACCGCGCTGCATCCGGCACAACTGATGTGGCTGGCAACCGCAGGCTCCGCGCGCAGCCTGCACCTTCATGACAGGATCGGCACCCTGGCAGCGGGCTTTGATGCGGACCTTACAATCCTCGATCTGGCCTCCACGCCGGCTATCGCGCAACGGC
>JBFFFS010000252.1:0-4088 GCA_041557855.1 Roseobacter sp.
GGCAGCACGCGCGGCGACTTCGGCCAGCCCATGCCCATCGGATCCTTGAGCGGCCCTTCGAGCAGCATAGAAATGAACAGCAGGAAGATGAAGTTGAAAAGCAGCGTGGTAACCACCTCATCGACACCGAAACGCGTCTTCAGGATGGCGGGCACCAGCAGCATAACCGCACCGGCCAGCACCGCGGCAAGCCCCAACGTCACAAGCAAGGGGAAGCTCGGCCAGGGCAGAAGCCCGGTGCCCAGCAGCACCGTCATCAGCGCCCCTGCATAAAGCTGCGCCTCCGCTCCGATATTCCAGAACTTGGCGCGGAACGCCACGGCGGCGGCAAGTCCGGTAAAGATCAGCGGGGTGGCGCGGTTCAGCGTTTCGAGCAGCGCGAATTTCGAACCGAAGGCCCCTTTGACGATCAACCCGAAGACCGAAAACGGGTTGGCCCCAGCCAGCATTGCCAGCAGGGATGCGATCACCACGGTCGCGCCCAGTGCGCAGGCCGGCGGCACCGTGCGCCGCCAGGCCGAAGGATTGGCCACCGGTTCAAGACGCATGGCTCTCCTCCCCCTTGCCTGCCATCCACATACCAAGCGCGGCAGGGCTCATCTGACCCCTCGCGAAGGCAGGCGACAAGCGCCCTTCAGCGATGACATGGATTACGTCCGAAAGGGTCATGATCTCGTCGAGGTCCTCGGAAATCAGCAAAATGGCCGCCCCCTCATCGCGCGCGGCAAGGAGTTGGCCGTGCACATAATGCACCGCGCCGATATCGAGCCCGCGCACCGGCTGGTTGGCAAGAATAATTTTCGGATCGGCTTCGAGGACACGCCCAAGGATCAGCTTTTGCATGTTGCCGCCCGACAAAAGCCGGATGGCCGTGTCCGGACCCGGGCAGCGTACATCGTATTTTTCGATGATGTTCTCGGTGAATCGCCGCGCCGACGTCCAATCGAGCCAGCCGTGGCGGCTGAAGGTATCTGTCTGGTATCGCTCCAGAATTGCGTTTTCGATGAGATCGAAATCAGCTACTGTCCCGGTTTTGTGACGGTCTTCGGGAATACGGGCGATGCCATTCTCCACGGCACGGCGCGGTGACCAGCCCGTAATCTCCGTGTCGTTGAGATGCAGTGATCCGGAGTGCGGCACCAGCGTACCTCCGATAACATCTGCGAGCGCGGTCTGACCGTTTCCCGACACCCCGGCAAGCCCGATGATCTGACCTTCGCGCAGATCAAGAGAGACGGATTTCAAACCCGGCGCATTACCGCGATCTGGTGTGGAGACATTCTGCAGGCGCATGCGGGCGATACCCGGCCGCGCCGGCGCTACGTCTGGCGGCTCGGCCTGCGCGCCCATCATCATCGCGGCAAGCTTTGCGGGCGAACTATCATCGGTCGCCACACTGCCCACAAGTTTGCCATGCCGCAGAACCACGACACGGTTGGAAATCGCCATGACTTCGTGCAGCTTGTGCGAGATGAAAATGATCGATAATCCGTTGGCTGTCGCCTCGCGCAGCGTCACGAAGAGATCGTCGGTTTCCTGCGGGGTCAGCACCGCCGTGGGTTCGTCCAGAATGAGAATGCGTGCATCGCGGTACAACGCTTTCAGAATCTCGACGCGTTGGCGCTCGCCCACGCTCAGCTTGCCGACCAGGGCATCCGGCGAAACCTTCAGTTTAAAGCGTTCCGACAGATCAAGGATATGCGCGCGTGCCTGAGCGCGGTTCTGCCTTGGGCTGAACAGGGGCTGCGCGCCCAGTGTGATATTTTCCTGCACCGTCAGGTTATCGGCCAGCGTGAAGTGCTGGTGCACCATGCCGACGCCGGCATCAAGCGCGGCACGGGAGTTGCCCGGAGGTAGCTGCTGGCCAAAGACCTCGACGCTTCCCTCATCCGCCGTGTACTGGCCGAAGAGAATGTTCATCAGCGTCGTCTTGCCCGCGCCGTTTTCACCGAGCAGGGCAATGACTTCGCCACGATCGAGCGAAAAGCTGATCGCATCGTTTGCGACCAGCTTTCCGAACCGTTTGGTGATGTTGTTCAGGCGCAGGACTGCGCCTGTTTCCGTCTTCATACCGGTCAGGACGATTTGGGTTCTTCGTCGTTGATCTCGACAACGAAGGCGCCCGATTTGATCTCTTCGGTGCGTTTGTTCACGAGAGCCATCGCTTCCTCCGGCACTTTGCCCTCGAAAGTTCCGAGCGGTGCGAGCGATGTTCCGCCTTCCTTCATAAAGGAGTAAACACCGTAATCCGCCGCCGTAAAGCTATCGGCCTGCACCGCAGCAATCGCCGCATCGAGCGTCGGCTCGAAATGCCAGATGGCAGAAGCAACAACGGTATCGGGATATTCGGACTGCGTGTCGATCACGTTGCCGATCGCCAGAATACCCTTTTCTTTCGCCGCATCGGACACGCCGAACCGCTCAGCGTAGAGCAGGTCTGCCCCGTTCTCGATCATGGCAAAGGCGGTTTCCTTGGCCTTGGGCGGATCGAACCAGCTGCCGATGAAACTCACCTGGAAGGTGATATCCGGGTTCATTTCACGCGCGCCGGCCATGAAGGCATGCATCAGCCGGTTCACTTCGGGGATCGGGAAGCCGCCGACCATGCCGATGTTGCCGGTCTTCGTCATCGCGCCGGCAATGATACCGGACAGGTAGGATGCGTCCTGAATGTAGTTGTCGAAGACCGCGAAATTCGGCAGCGCGGGGTCTTCCTTGAAGCTCGAGCCCATGAGGAAGGCAACATCCGGATATTCGGCGGCCACTTCGCGCGCTTCCTGTTCCGCGCCGAAGACTTCGCCGATAATGAGCTTGTTGCCCGCTTCTGCGTATTCCCGAAGAACGCGCGCATAATCGGTGTTGCTGACGTTTTCAGAGAAGGTGTAGTCGATATCGCCACGCTCCTGAGCGATCAGCGCCGCCTTGTGAATCCGGCTGACCCACTGCTGCTCGACCGGCACGGTGTAGATCCCCGCTGTCTTGATCGGCTCGGCCGCAAAGGCACGGGTCGCACCGAAGGTGCCGGCCAGCATGGCCGCCCCCGCAGTCGAACCCAGGAAATGTCTGCGATTGATGATTGGTTGCTTTGGCATCTTGGATAACCCCCTTTTGGTTATGCGCAGCTTGGCTTTTTTACCGGGGGACGTTCAAGCCTTTTCGGGCGGCATAAAGCACAAGCATGCGCCCAAAGACCGACATTGCCCAAGGTCTAATCGACACCCGGTTAACCGTCTGCCGCAGGCGGGGTATCAGGATACAACGGTTTCCTCACGGCTCTGAAGAAACGCACGCCAGCTTCCCAGGTGGGTGATGTCTTCCGCTCCCTGAACGCCTGCCGCCTCAACGAGGAAACCATGCGCCTGCGTACCGTCTTCAAGGTCAATCGTCCCGAGCGATAAGGGCTGCGGAATACCCGCAAGAAAATTGCCGACCGACGCGCGCGGCATGGCCCAGACTTCCACGTCTATCGCCGCACCCTTCTCGATTTTCAAAAGGCCGGGTCGGAACGGCGGTCCTCCTGCCAGCGCATAGAGCCGGTATTTATCCGCCGTGCGGCCAATGCGTTTGAATATGGCACCAAGCGTCGTCAGTTCGTGATTCAACGGCAGGCCCGACATGTGTGCTCCGCATACCACGAGGGGCAGCATGTCGGAGTCTGCACGCCGCTCGGACAAAGCAGGTTCCGCGCCTTCTGCCTCAAACAACCGCGCCACCGACGCCGCGAGTCCGTCCTGCCCGCTGCGCGCCAGCATCGTCACCGATCCCGGACGCCCGTCCGCGCGCGGACCGGTCGGCACGGCAATGCCGCACATGTCCAGCAGATTGACGAAATTGGTGTAGGTCCCGAGGTTCGAGTTCGGCGTGACGGGATCGGCTTCCAGATCGGCGAGGCTGTAAAAGGTCGGGATTGTCGGGACGCAGAGCAGATCAATGCCTTCAAGGGAAATGTCAGCGAGCCGACCGAGTTCCTTGAGTCGGTAGATCCCCCGGAAAGCATCAGCGGCGCTGAGTTCACGCGCAGCCCCAATGATCTTGGCAGTGGTCGGATGCACCGCATCAGGCTGGGTCTCCAGCAGTTCCTCGATCAC
>JBFFFS010000253.1:0-4001 GCA_041557855.1 Roseobacter sp.
ATATTGGCGAAGACGAGGTCAAAGGGAGCGGCTTCATGAAGCGCATCATGGGCGAAGCCTGCTGCCTCGAAACAATGGACGCGGCCTTCAAGCCCGTTTGCAGCGACATTACTGCGCGCAACCTCCGCCGCCACCTCGTCAATATCGCTGGCCAGCACCGGATGCTCCCAGATGCTCGCTGCCGCCATTGCTAATACCGCAGTACCGCACCCGATATCTGCCACCCGCTCAGCGGAGAAGCCGCCCGCAGCCAGACGGTCAAGAGCGCGCAGACAGCCAAGTGTCGTGCCGTGATGCCCGGTGCCAAATGCCATGGCCGCTTCGATCAGCAAAGGCACACAATCGGGGGGCACCTTATCCGCATCATGGCTGCCATAGACGAAAAAACGCCCCGCTGCGACGGGAGCCAACTCGCGCCGAACATGAGCAACCCAATCCGTCTCAGGCACTTCGGAGATCACGAAACCGCTCCCGCCAAGGGCCGAACTCAGCAGCATCAACGCCGTCTCGTCCGGGGGTTCGTTGAAATAGCCGCCCACTTCCCACAGACCCGACCCGTCTTCCATTTCGAACACGCCGACGCCGGTCGGCTCGGGCGTCAGGTTCTCCATCGCCTCGCCCAGCTTTTCTGCGGCAGCTTTGCCGGGCAACGTGGTCAGCGCAGTATATGTCGGCATCGATCCCTCCAGGGTCAGTCAGGAGGTCGGGTAGGCCCGTGACAGGCCCGCGTCAAGCAGAACCGCCAAGAGAAGCAGGGATCATTCCGTCCCGCTGCCATTCGCTACCAGCGCGTGTCGCTCTTGCGGATCATTCGGCGGGCGCAGGAAGCAGTCGGGAGAAAATGGTTTCATTGCCTATTTCAGGGTGGCGCGGGATCATCATGGCAAGCACGAAGGACACGCCCGCCATGGCAGCGGCCAGAAAGAACACGGCCGCCGGTGACCACAGCCACATCAGGCCCAGCAGAACAGGCAGGAACACGGCGGCAATATGGTTAATAGTAAAGGCTACCGCCGCCGTGGGGGCGATGTCGCCGGGGTCTGCGATCTTCTGGAAATAGGTCTTGAGCGCGAGGGCAAGCCCGAAAAACACGTGGTCGATCACGTAAAGCGTGGCCGCGATGGCCACACCCCAGCCCAGATAATAGACACCGCCGTAGCACAGAAACACGATCACCAGCCCGATGTATTCCACTCCCAGAGTCCGACGCTCTCCGAAATGTCCCACGGCGCGACCTAGCATGGGTGCCGCGACGATATTGATCACCAGATTGATGAGATAGAGCAGCGTGATCTCATGCACGTCGAAGCCGAACCGTTCGACCATCATGAACCCTGCGAATACGACGAATATTTGCCGTCGCGCACCCGACATGAACTGCAGCGCGTAGTACAGCCAGTAACGGCGACGCAGGATCATCTTCTTGAGTTGCGGATTGGGCGCTTCGAACTGCGGAAAGGCCAGCATTGAATAAATCGCGATAGCGACAGTCAGGCCTCCGCCGGCCATGTAAACCGTGTTGTAGGACAGCCCCAGCGTATTCCAGAGCGACATGATCGCCAGATAGGCCAGAAGAGTGGCGCAGGACCCCGCCGCCATCAGCCAGCCCAGCATGCGCGGAGCGTCGGCTTTGGGCAGCCATTGCAGTTGAAGCGACTGGTTGACCGTCTCGTAGTAGTGAAAACCGATGGAACTGAGCATTGTGATGGTCAGTATGCCTCCCAGCGAGGGGAACCACGCCGTGATCGCCGTAGCCGCGCCGAGCAGGATCAGGGACACCAGCCCCAGCACCTGTTCGCGCATGAAAAGCAGGATGGCGATGACGCCCACCGCGAGGAAGCCGGGGATTTCGCGCACCGTATGCAGCAGGCCGATGTCCGCGCCGTCAAAGCTGGCCGCTTCGATGACGAAGTTGTTCAGCAATGCCGACCACGTGTTGAAAGCGATCGGCATCGCAAGCGCCATCAGGAACAGCAGCGTGACCGGACGCTGCCAGAATGGCAACTCTCTGGCTTCTGCTAGGGGGACATATCTGGCCATGAAATCTGAATATGACTTTTGAGTGCGCTTGACGAGGGCCTAAAACACAGGGGCCCCTCGCCATTTGTGCACAATGTTTCTAGCGTATCTGGTGGGCGGTGGGCTGGGATGCCGCTACATTGCCGTGCCAGTCATCCAGCGCCTGATCCACTATAGTTCCCTGTACGAGGAAGCAAAGGCCAAACGCCAGCGCGCCGCCCGCCAGAAGTGCTGCCCTGCGAGTTATTCCATGTGCAAGAGCCCATAAGTTCGACGACGATCCTGACGCCGTTGCATGTGAATTGTTCAGTGACATCTTCCGATCCTTCATGATGGTCCGACGGGACTGTCGGTCTGCATGTCAGATAGGGAGGCACGACCTATAATTTAAACGAATATTTTTGACGTCATGCATCACGAAAAAAGATGGGTCAGTAAAAGCTCTGCGGATCGATATCCACCGTCACTCGCAAATCGTTCTTGAGACGCAACTGGCCCACCCATTGCGCCAGCGCAGGTTGAAGCGCAGCGGTCTTGGCCGCCTTGACAAGCAGCCGCACACGGTGTCTCCCCCGCACCCGTGCGATCGGGGCCGGAGCCGGGCCAAAAACCTGCGCTCCAATGGCGCGCAGCGCCCCGTCCTGACGCGCCAGCTGATTACCGGCGTCAAAGGCCGTTGTGACCTCGGGCGCGCTGAGGATGATCCCCGCCATACGGCCGTAGGGCGGTACTCCGGCGGCCTCCCGTTCCCGCGCTTCGGCCGTCCAGAACCGCTCCTCGTCACCGTCCAGAATGGCACGAATTACCGGGTGCTCAGGCTGGTAGGTCTGAAGAAGCGCGGTACCGGGCTTTTCCGCGCGGCCCGCGCGCCCGGCCACCTGGCGCATCAGTTGAAAGGTCCGCTCTGCCGCGCGCAGGTCCGACCCCTGAAGCCCGAGGTCCGCATCGATCACTCCCACCAGCGTAAGGTTCGGGAAATTATGGCCTTTCGCCACCAGCTGCGTGCCGATGATGATATCTGCACCGCCGGCAGCGATCTGTTCTATCTCTGCCTTGAGCGCCCGCGCTGAGCCATACATGTCCGAACTCAGCGTCGCGATGCGCGCATCAGGGAAAAGTGCCGCAGCCTCCTCGCCAAGACGCTCCACACCCGGCCCGACGGGCGCGAGCCGATCCTCGGCTTGGCAGGCCGGGCAGACCGTCGGCATCGGCTTGCTCTCGCCGCATTGGTGGCAAACCAGCCGCTTGAGGAAACGGTGTTCGACCATCCGTGCGTCGCAATCATCACAGCCGATCTGATGTCCACAGGCCCGGCAGAGCGTGATCGGCGCATAGCCGCGGCGGTTTATGAACAGCATCGCCTGCTCGCCCGCCTCCATCCGTGCCTCCACTTCCTTGCGCATACGGGCGGAAATCCAGCGATTCGACGGCAGGTTCTCCTGCCTCATGTCGATCGCCCGCATCTGAGGCATCACCGCCGCGCCAAACCGCGACGTCAGTTCGAGCTTTTCGTATTTGCCTGCTTCGGCATTCGCCCAGCTTTCGAGACTGGGGGTGGCCGAGGCAAGCACCACATGCGCGCCACAGATCGAAGCGCGCAGCACCGCCATGTCGCGCGCATTGTAAAGCACCCCCTCCTCCTGCTTGTAGGAGGTGTCATGCTCTTCATCGACGACGATCAGGCCGAGATTCTGAAACGGCAGGAACAGCGCCGAGCGCGCGCCGATCACAAGCTGCGCGTCACCCTGCCCGACCATCCGCCAGATTCGGCGCCGCTCCGTCATGGTCGCGCCGGAATGCCATTCTGCCGGCTTCGCTCCGAAGCGGTCTTCGACCCGGGTGAGAAATTCTGCGGTCAGGGCGATTTCGGGAAGAAGTACCAGCGCCTGCCTCCCCTTGCGCAGCGCCGCCGCCACCGCTTCGAGATAAACTTCGGTCTTGCCGGACCCGGTGACGCCGCGCAGCAGCGTGGTGCCATAGAC
>JBFFFS010000254.1:0-3974 GCA_041557855.1 Roseobacter sp.
AGCGTCAGCCCTTGCAGGACACGCGCGGCCATCGCCTCATCTGCCTTTTGATACATGATCGGCCCTTGTCTTGCTGAGGATGGCAGCCGGATGATCCGGCACGCCTGTCGCATGTGTCAAGAGGCGCTGGCCGGGGCTACCGGGGCCGGGTGGGTGTCTGCGTTTGGCGGCGCGGACGTCGAAGACGCTTAGCGCCAGAGCCTGGGTTTCCTGTTCCAGCGCGGTGAGCGCATCGGCGGTGGCCTGCGGGTCCTGGCGCTCGAGCGCGTCGGCGATGTCGGTGTGCAGGGCGATAATGCGGGCGCGGTCGCGGGCGCTGAAGGTGATCATGTTCATCAGCGGCTGCATCGCCTCGACTGCCCCGGCGAGTTGGTAGCTGAGCACCGGGTTGCCCGCGCCATCGACCAGCGCGCGGTGAAAGGCCACGTCGGAGGCGCAGAAGGCCTCGTCGGTCAGGCCGGGCTGGCCCTGCCGGTGAATCTCGGCGCGCATGGTGGCGAGGTGATCCGCGGTGCGGCGCGCGGCCGACAGCGGCGCGCAGGCGCGCTCCAGCGCATAGCGCGCCTCGCAGGCGGTCTCGAAGCTGACGGCGTTCATCGACAGCAACAGTGTCGAGGTGGTGATCTGCTGCGGATAGGCTTCTTCGAAGCTGAGGCGGTTGACGAAGGCGCCCCCGGTGGCCCCGCGCTGGGTGCGGATCAGCGACTGCGCCGCCAGCCGCTTGAGGGCTTCGCGCACGGTGGGGCGGGAGACATCGAAGTGATCGGCAAGCTCAGCCTCGGAGGGTAGCCGTTCGTCGACGATCAGCGTGCCGGAGACGATCGCATCCCGGATCGCACCGGCGATCTGGGCAGAGAGGTCGGCGGGGCTCTGCGGATCAATTTTCATATGTCTTACATTTAATGTTTGCCCGAGTTCTAAATGTCTGGCATTTCAAGCGCAAGGAAAAGGAAAGCGATCCGTGCAAGGTATTTTGCGCTCGACACTCTGGCTCGGCTTTTTTGGCGCGGTTCTGGCGGCATGGTGGACGATGTACGTCATGAGCACTGGCATGGATCTCGACCTGCTGGGCCGTCCGGGCGAGATGGGCACGCGAATGGCCGCGATGGACCAGCGCATGCCCATGGATATGCCGATGGCCCGTTTCGCACCGCTGTTCGCGATGTGGGCGGTGATGATGGCGGCGATGATGCTGCCGACGCTGGTGCCGACGCTGCGTGCCTATGAAGACCTGATCTTCAGCGCCACCGGGACGCGCGCGGGCTGGCTGGGCGTGCTGGCGGGGTTTTTCACTGTCTGGGTCGGCTTTGCGGCACTGATCGCGGCGCTGCAACTGGCGCTGCTTTACGGCGGCTTTATCGACATGCTGGGCATTGCGCGCAGCCCCTGGGTCGCGGGCGGTCTGCTGATTGCGGTGGGGGCCTTCCAGTTTTCCCGCGCCAAGGAGGTGTGCCACGGGGTCTGTCACGCACCGGCGATGTATTTCATCACCCGCTGGCGCGCGGGCTTTGCCGGTGGGCTGCGCATGGGCGCGGGCCTTGGCGTCTTTTGCGTGGGCTGCTGCTGGGGCTTCATGCTGCTGGGTTTCGTCGGCGGGGTGATGAACCTTGCCTGGATGGGGCTGGCGACGCTTTTCATGGTGATCGAGAAACTGCCCCAGGTGGGGCATTACGTAACAAGACCAATGGGGTTCGCCTTGGTGATCGCAGGACTTGCGGTTCTTGGCTGGCCCGTTTTCGTGGGAGGATAAGACATGGCCAAGAACAGACGTGCGGATGCGGACCGGCTGCCCATCAGCCAGCGCATAGATCAGCGGATGCCGAACCCTGGCCGTCGCCAGATGAGCCCGACGGAGTGGGCGATCAAGGGCGAGCTGTTCATGAACTGCTCCTGCGATGTGTTCTGCCCCTGTGTGGTCAGCCTGGGCAAGCACCCGCCCACCGAAGGCGACTGCAAGGCGTGGATGGCGGTCGTCATTGACGAAGGCTATTATGAGGGCGAGGACCTGTCCGGGCTTCAGATCGGCCTGCTGGTCGAAATTCCGGGCCGCATGGCGGAAGGCAACTGGAAGGTCGCGGCCTATGTGGATGAGCGTGCCAGCGGAAAGGCCTATAACGGTATCCTGCAAATCTTCTCGGGCGCTGCCGGCGGCACGACAGGATTGTTCACCATGCTGGTGAGCGAGATCATCGGGGCCGAGCGGGCCCCGGTGCAGATCGAGCGCGACGGCAACCGGCGCCGCATTACCATCGGGCGCAAGATCCAGGGCGAGATCGAAACCGTTGCGGGGGCGAGCCCCGATCATCCGGTCATGATCACCAATTCGAAATACTGGATGGGCCCGGATATCGTGGCCGCGCGCGGGCTCAAGAGCAAGGTGCGCGACTATGGGCGCGTCTGGGATTTCGGGGGCAAATCCGCCGAAATCTGTGCAATCGACTGGAAGGGTCCGACGCCATGATGGGGCCGCGCTATGTGCAAACCATGGCGCGCTACAACAGCTGGCAGAACAGCCAGCTGAGGCCGATCCTGGAGGCGATGCCGCATGAGGCGCTGACGCAGGATCGTGGCGGCTTCTTTCCCAGTCTGCTGGCCACGGCCAATCATCTGCTCTGGGCAGACACGATCTGGATGTCGCGCTTTGATCCCTCCGTTGAGCCGCCCGAAGGAGGGATCGAGCAGAGCGTCGATCTGCATCCCACGATCGGGTCATGGTCCGCCGACCGGTTCCGCATGGATGGCAAGATCCGCTTGTGGGCGGACGGGCTTCGCGCGCTCGACATGCGTGACACGCTGGCGTGGTATTCGCGCTCGCTGGGACGTGAAATCCTGTCGCCGCTCGAAACCTGCATCGTGCATTTCTTCAACCACCAGACCCATCACCGCGGGCAGTTGCACGCGATGTTGACGGCGGCGGGCGAGACCGCGCCGGTAACCGATCTGATATTGATGCCGGAGGATGCCTGACGTGGCCTTTATTTCTCCGTCCCGCCGGCTGCGCCGCACACCTTTCTCTGACGGTGTCGAGGCTGCCGGGGTAAAGGGCTATACCGTTTATAACCGGATGCTGCTGCCGACCGTCTTCGAGAGCCTCGAGGCGGATTACGAGCATCTCAAGAACCATGTGCAGGTTTGGGACGTTGCCTGCGAGCGGCAGGTGGAGCTTCGCGGTCCGGATGCGGCACGGCTGATGCAGATGCTGACGCCGCGCGATCTGCGCGGGATGTTGCCGGGGCGCTGCTACTACGTGCCGATCGTCGATGAGACCGGCGGGATGCTCAACGATCCGGTGGCGGTAAAGCTGGCCGAGGACCGCTGGTGGATTTCGATTGCCGACAGCGACCTGCTGCTCTGGGTCAAGGGGATCGCCAATGGGTACCGACTTGACGTGCTGGTGGATGAGCCGGATGTCTCGCCGCTGGCCGTTCAGGGTCCCAAGGCTGACGAATTGATGGCGCGGGTCTTCGGGCCGGGCGTCAGCGATGTGCGGTTTTTCCGCTTCGGCCTCTTCGAATTCGAGGGGCGCGACCTGGTGATCGCACGATCCGGCTATTCCAAGCAGGGCGGTTTCGAGATTTACGTGGAGGGCAGCGACATCGGCATGCCGCTGTGGAACGCGCTCTTTGCCGCGGGAGAAGACTTGCAGGTGCGCGCGGGCTGTCCGAACGCGATCGAGCGCATCGAGGGTGGCCTGCTGTCCTACGGTAATGATATGACAGACGACAACACGCCGCACGAATGCGGACTGGGCCGGTTCTGCGATACCCAGACGGCGATCGGCTGTATCGGGCGTGATGCGCTGTTGCGGGTTTCCAAGGAAGGCCCGGTGCAGCAGATACGGGCCATCGCCATCGGGGGAGACAAGGTGCCTCCCTGCGACCGGGCCTGGCCGCTTTATGCAGGCGATACCCGCGTGGGGCAGGTGACCTCGGCGGCCTGGAGCCCCGATTTCGGCACCAACGTGGCCATCGGCA
>JBFFFS010000255.1:0-3963 GCA_041557855.1 Roseobacter sp.
ATCGCCTGATGCAGACCGTCGGATAGGCGTCGCCCCGCCATCATCCGACCCGTGAACTCATCGATCAGCACAACATTGCCGTCACGTACGATGTAATCCTTGTCGCGCTGAAACAGCTTGTGTGCGCGCAGACCCTGGTTGATGTGATGCACGATGGTGGTGCTTTCAGGGTCGTAAAGGGTTTGACCCTCTTCCAGCAGCCCTTTCGTATGCAGTAGCGCCTCGAGGAATTCGTTACCTGCATCGGTGAAGGTCACGTTACGCGTCTTTTCGTCCAGTTCGAAGTGTTCGTCGGTCAACTCCGGAATGATCGCGTCGATCGCGATGTAAAGATCGGAGCGGTCCTGCGCAGGTCCCGAGATGATGAGAGGCGTGCGCGCCTCGTCGATCAGGATGCTGTCCACCTCGTCGACAATCGCGAAATTGTGGTGCTTCTGATAAATCTGGCTAAGCTCGGATTTCATGTTGTCGCGCAGGTAATCGAAACCAAGCTCGTTGTTGGTGGCATAGGTGATATCGCTGGCATAGGCCTCGCGCTTTTCATCCTCGGGCATGTCCGAATATGCCACGCCGGTGGTCAGACCCAGCGCCCCGAACACCTGCCCCATCCACGCGGCATCACGCTTGGCCAGATATTCGTTAACCGTGACGATGTGGACACCGCACCCGGTCAGCGCGTTGAGATAGGCCGCGAAGGTCGCGGTCAGCGTCTTGCCTTCGCCAGTCTTCTGTTCTGCGATATTGCCCTGATGCAGGAATACGGCCCCCATCAACTGGGTATCGAAGGCGCGCAGCCCCAGTGCCCGCCGTGCCGCTTCACGGCAGTTGGCAAAGGCTTCGGGAAGCAGGTCGTCAAGGCTCTCTCCGTCGAGCGCCCGGCGGCGCAATTCTTCGGTCTTTTCCTTGATCTGCGCGTCGCTCAATTTCTCGAACTCGGGCTCCAGCGCGTTGATCTGATCTATCAGCGGTCGCGTGGCTTTGATCTTGCGGTCGTTCGGCGTGCCAAACACCTTTTTTGCAATAGTTCCGATACCCAGCATGCGATCTCCAGCCGACGTGTAAGAGGTGGGCGCCGACTTGCTTGCTCGTGCGCGGCGCAACCCATAGACAAGTTGTGAACGATGCTGCCTTGCAACGTCTATGAGGCGATGTAAGGGTCGCACCAAACCGTGTCAATGTCGCGCCATGCCGCGACCCCTTCATAGGAAGATCCCATGCAAAAACACCTCAGAATTCTGGCCTGTACGCTCGTAGCCGCGTCGCTTCAGACACCGCTGCTCGCTCAGGACGCGGCGGAACCCTCCGCCGAGACGGTCGTCGCAACCGTAAACGGCGTCGAAATCAAGCTCGGGCACATGATCGCGGCGCGCGCCTCGCTGCCGCAACAATACCAGCAGCTGCCGGATGCGGCGCTTTTCGACGGTATTCTGGAGCAGTTGATCCAGCAATCCGCCCTGTCGCAGTCTTTCACCGGTGAGCTTCCGGCACGGGTTAAAATGTCGCTGGAGAATGAAGAGCGTTCCTTGCGGGCCGGCGAAGCGATCGAACTCGCCCTCGCGGATGCGGTCACCGAGGAAGACATCCAGACCGCTTATGACGCTCAATATGGCAATGCCGATCCGCAGGAAGAATACAACGCCTCGCACATCCTCGTCGCAACCGAGGAAGAAGCCATCGCCGTGAAGGAAAAGATTGACGGTGGTGCCGATTTTGCAGCCACGGCCCGTGAAGAAAGTATCGGCCCTTCCGGCCCCAACGGCGGTGAACTGGGCTGGTTCGGCACAGGGATGATGGTGCCGGAATTCGAAGCCGCGACCATCTCGCTGAGCGAAGGAGAGGTTTCCGAACCCATCCAGACCCAGTTTGGCTGGCATGTGATCAAGCTGAACGGGACCCGCCAGGCGGAAATTCCCACGCTCGAAAACGTGCGCGAGGAGATCACTGGTGAGTTGCGGCGCGTCGCGGTTCAGGAGATGATCGAAAACTCCACCGACGGCGTGGACATTGTATTGCCCGAGGGGCAGGATCTCGACCCTGCGCTGCTGCGGCAGCTCGACTTGCTGGACTGACGCCCATGGCCAAAATCACCTCTGTCTCGCCTCTTGCGCCGGAAAGCTTTCCTGACTTGCCCCCTATCGCGGGTGTGACCTTTGCCACTGTTTCGGCCGGGGTACGCTACCAGGGGCGGACGGATGTAATGCTGGCGAAACTAGCCCCGGGGTCCGCCATCGCCGGTGCGTTCACCCGCTCGGCGACCCGGTCCGCACCGGTGCTGGACTGCCAGGCCAAACTTGGCGGCCCGTCGGAGTCGGCGGCTGCCATTCTGGTCAACTCGGGTAACTCCAATGCGTTCACCGGGCGCAGTGGCGTTGAGGCGGTCGAGGCCATTACCAAGGCCACTGCCGACGCTTGCGGCGTCCCGCAAAACCGTGTGTTCACCGCATCGACCGGCGTGATCGGCGAGCCCCTTCCCTTCGAGCGGATCACTGCGAAACTGGCGGCATTGGCAAGCGCGCTCAGTCCGAATGCGATCGAGGATGCCGCGCGCGCCATCATGACCACAGACACCTTTCCGAAAGGCGCGACCGCGCAAGTCGAGTTGGATGGTGTACCCGTTACGATATCGGGCATCGCCAAGGGATCCGGCATGATCGCGCCCGACATGGCCACCATGCTCGTCTACATCTTCACGGATGCGAGCATCGCACAACCTGATCTGCAGGCGTTGGTCTCAGCCCATAACGAAAAGACATTCAACTGCATTACAGTTGATAGCGATACCTCCACATCCGACAGTCTGGTGGTCGCCGCGACCGGCGCGTCCGGTGTCGATGTGTCCGGGAACGCGGCCTTTTCCGACGCGTTGCACGCGGTTATGCGGGACCTCGCGCATCAGGTCGTTCGGGACGGAGAAGGGGCCAGCAAATTTGTTGAAATACGCGTGACCGGTGCTTCCTCTGAAGCCGATGCGAAAACTCACGCCATGTCGATTGCAAATTCCCCGTTGGTCAAGACCGCTATTGCCGGAGAGGACCCGAACTGGGGCCGAATTGTTATGGCTGTGGGCAAATCAGGGGCTGCAGCGGACCGTGATCGTTTGTCGATCCGCTTCGGTGACGTGATTGTCGCCGAAAACGGTTGGGTCAGCCCTACCTACAAAGAGGCGGATGCGGCTGCCCATATGAAGGGTCAGAATATCGTCATCGGCGTCGATCTGGGTCTCGGCGAGGCAGAATCTACCGTGTGGACCTGTGACCTGACCCATGGCTACATCGACATCAACGCGGACTACCGCTCCTGACCGGCAAGGGGATATCCGCATGAAAACCGTTCTGGTCTCGGCGGTCGCGCTGATAGATATCGACGGTCGCATCCTGCTGGCGCAACGTCCCGAGGGGAAATCCATGGCCGGGCTTTGGGAGTTCCCTGGCGGCAAGGTCGAACCGGGAGAGACCCCGGAAGTCGCACTGATTCGCGAGTTGCAGGAGGAACTGGGGATCGATACCTGGCAATCCTGCCTCGCACCCCTCAGTTTTGCCAGCCACAGCTATGAGGATTTTCACCTGCTGATGCCACTGTTTGCCTGTAGGAAATGGAAAGGAACACCAGTTTCCCGCGAAAACCAGAATCTGAAATGGGTCCGCGTGCAAAACCTTAAGGATTACCCCATGCCACCCGCAGATATCCCCTTAATTCCCGTGTTGCGTGATCTTTTGTAACGGAATTTATGATTATTGCCGTTTTGGCAGCGATCATTGACACTTTGTTATTTTGTTTATGGCTTTTTTGTGTCATTCGCCTCCCACCAATCATGTCATTACCCTGGGGAGGAGAGACATGCTTAGAACAATTACCGTAGGGAGTACCGTTTCGATACAGGGCACCTATGTCCGTGCACTGCCGGACGGGCGGATTGTTGTGAAACTGGACAATGCAATTTACGCGGGTTTACCGGTTACGAAA
>JBFFFS010000256.1:0-3862 GCA_041557855.1 Roseobacter sp.
GATCGGGGACCGAGCGTTCCAGGAAGTTCATGGAGGGTGACCCGAGAAAGCTGGCGACAAAGCGGTTGGCCGGATTGTTGTAAAGCTCCATCGGGCTGCCGAGCTGCTCGCTACGTCCGTCACGCAACACCACGATCTTGTCCGCCAGTGTCATCGCTTCGATCTGGTCGTGGGTGACGTAGATCATCGACGCCGATCACGTTTGCCCCCTGCGCCGAGGCGGCTTCGGCAAAGGCCAGAGCATAGGGCGTGTTACCACTGGCACTAACGACAATAGCTGCATCTCCGCTGTGGAGCGCGCGCTCGGCGGCTATAGCCTCGTCGAGGCTGTCTTCGGTATCAGCCTGCATGCGCCCGTCTTCGGGCACGCCGCCGGCCATGGAAATGTAGATCTGTTCAACCGGCAACTGAAATGTGCCCGGCAGTTCGCACGCGTTAGCGAGTGCCATCAGTCCTGAGCGGCCTGCGGCGACATAAGGAACGGTGGCACCCACCTCGAAAGCCCGCGCGACGGCGGTCGCGGCGGCTGATATCTAGTGCAAAGCCCCTTACACCGCCTGAAGGGCTGGGATGTGCGAGCCAAGCATCCTCGATAGTGCTTCTTGCGCCGGCAGATCGTCGATGGCTTTGGCTGACTTTGCGTGAGTTGTGTGCTTTTGCACGTTCGAATCCCCTGATTTCCGAATGAAGTACCGAAGTAATACCTTTTTTCTCCCAATTAATTCAACGGTGATATTTTGCGATGTAATATCCCTATTTTTGCTTATTTTGGTATTTGGATTGGTGTTGTATTATAATAAAGGTGTTTTATAGGTATCTTATGGGTATGAGCTCGGATACTTTGCTGGTGGGCGTCGATGGGGGCGGAACCGGCTGCCGCGTCGCCATCGCTGATCCCGCCGGCCACCGCATCGGCGAAGCATCCAGCGGTTCGGCGAATTACACGACGAATCCTCGGGAAGCATTGAAAAACATCGTCGATGCCCTCGATGCCGCGGCTCTGCAGGCGGGTCTTTCAGGCGTGTGGCAAAAGCGTTGCGTCGCGCATTTGGGTCTTGCGGGGGTGATGGATTCGGCAGATGCCCAAGCGGTCGCCGCAGGCATGCCTTTCGAGCGGGTCGGTGTGACCGACGACCGGGCGACCTCGCTGGCCGGTGCGTTGGCTGACCACGATGGTATTCTCGCCGCTATCGGGACCGGTACTATCGTTGCGGCCCGGTCAGGGAGCGCCACGAGGTATTTTGGCGGCTGGGGCCATAACCTCTCAGATGAGGCGTCCGGAGGTTGGCTGGGCCACATGGTCTTGCGGCGCGCAATACTGGCGCATGACGGGCTCTGCGGGCATTCCGACCTTACGGCATCGCTCCTGCGGAGGTTCGACAATAATCCGAACGAAATCGTTCGTTTTGCGAAGCAGGCAGGGCCGGGCGATTACGCGGCCTTTGCGCCAATGGTAGTCAAGGCCGCAAAGGACGGTGATTCAATCGGTCTTGCGTTGATAAAGGAAGGTGCCGCCTACCTGAATCTATGCATTTCGGTGGCTGGGCTTGGCGATGACGATATCCTGTGTCTCTCGGGTGGTGTAGGGCCCCATTATTCCCCTTATCTCGACAACAAATACCAAGGCCGCATCCGCCCACCTTGCGGAACGGCCCTTGACGGCGCCCTATTTCTCGCGGCGCGACAGCTGAGCAGCAAGGACGAAGCATCATGAGCGTTGCAGAATTTCTCGAACCGACAAAATGGTACCGTCAGGATGGCGGTCCGCGCTACGTGCAACTGCGGCAACGTCTGAGCGAGGGTGTCGCCAAGGGCATCCTCCCGCCGGGAAGCCCGCTGCCGCCGGAACGTGAGATCGCCTCCATCACGGATTTTTCTAGGGTGACGGTCCGCAAGGCCATTCAGTCGCTCGCAGAAGGCGGCACCATTGTGCAGAAGCAGGGGTCCGGCTCGTTTATCTCCTCCAAACCCGAGCAGATCGAGCAAAAGCTTTCGCGGCTGACGTCTTTTTCGGAGGACATGGAGCGTCGGGGCAAGACCTCGACCTCTCGCTGGCTCGAACGCGGACTGTTCATGCCATCGCCGGACGAGATGACAGCGCTTGGCTTGAGTTCGGAGGATTCAGTCGCCCGGATCGTACGGCTGCGCATTGCGGATGGGGAACCCATCGCCATCGAACGTGCATCTCTGCCAACCGACATCTTGCCCAATCCTCTGGAGGTGGAAACCTCCCTGTACAAAACCCTGGAACAGCACGGTTTCCGGCCGGTCCGGGCGCTTCAGAAGATTTCGGCGATCAATCTAAGCCCTGCCGATGCCGAGCTGCTAGCCATCTCGGAGGGAGATGCAGGTCTGCGCATCGAACGCACGTCCTACCTCGCGTCCGGACGGGTCGCTGAATTCACCCAGTCCATATATCGCGGCGATTCTTACAACTTTGTCGCCGAACTCAGATTATCGAAGGAATGAAAATGTCTGCTCAAACACATATGCAACGAGAGATACTCGAAATCCCGAAGGCGGTGGATACGCTGCTCACCAAAGGCGCGTACTCGGTGGAGGCTGCGGCTGTAGCGCTTCGGGAGGCTGACCCGTTGTTTATGATCTCCGTGGCCAGAGGGTCCTCCGACCACGCCGCAACCTATTTCAAATATGCCAGCGAGCTTGTCGCGGGTGTTCCTGTGGCTTCCGTCGGGCCTTCTGTAGCATCGATCTATGGACGCAAACTGACGCTCGCACGAAGTGCCTGTCTTGCGGTGTCTCAGTCGGGCAAGAGCCCGGATATCGTGCGTATGGCCGAGATGGCGGCCCAACAGGGGGCGTTGAGCATTGCACTGACCAACCACACTGACAGCGATCTCGCACAGGTGAGCACCCATGCGCTTGATCTGCACGCGGGAAGCGAAATCAGTGTTGCTGCCACAAAAACATTCGTGACGTCGGCCGTCTCGGCGGTCTGGCTACTGGCGAAATGGCAAAAAGATGATGAACTGCTAAGCGCGATCCACGCGCTGCCAGATGTACTGGAGGCGGCGGCCCGCAAGGACTGGAGCGTTCTCGCCGAGCAGGTGGTATCAGAACAGTCGCTTTTCTGCCTCGGTCGTGGTCCGGCGCTGGCGATTTCAAACGAGGCTGCGCTGAAATTCAAGGAAACCTGCCAGTTACACGCCGAATCCTATTCATCTGCCGAGGTGTTGCATGGCCCGGTTTCCATCGTTGATCGGGGCTTCCCTGTACTTGCCCTGACTGCAGCGGATCAGGCCGAAGCGTCACTCGTCGATGTCGCGGACCAGATTGCCGGAAAAGGCGCGTCCGTCTTCGTGACATCAGACAAGGTCAAACGGGCTTCGTCCTTGCCCTGCGCGCGCACCGCGCATCCCCTGCTCGACCCGATCTCGCTGATCGTGTCTTTCTACGCGATGGTCGAACAGGTGGTCCGCGCCAGGGGGATCAACCCGGATGAGCCACGTCATCTCAAGAAAGTGACGGAAACGGTCTGATGAAGCGTGCAGTGACAGGAGCGGATATTTTCGACGGGCGTCAGCTGCACGCAGATAGCGCCTGTCTGCTGGAGGGTGACATCTTTCTCGGGATTGTCTCGCAGGACAGCATCCCCGCAGACTATGCTGTCGAGCATGTGCCCGGAGGAAACATTCTGCCCGGCTTTGTGGACCTGCAGGTCAACGGGGGAGGCGGTGTGATGTTCAATGATGAAACCTCTCTCGAAGGTCTGAAGGCAATTTCCAAAGCCCATGCAACCACGGGTACCCGTGCGTTGCTGCCAACCCTCATCACCGATACTCCGGAGCGCACACGTGCTGCCGTGGATGCGGTTGAGGCCGCGATTGCGCACAACGTGCCC
>JBFFFS010000257.1:0-3856 GCA_041557855.1 Roseobacter sp.
GAAATCGAGTCCGGGCGTCACGGCCACTCCCGCCTTTTCAAGAATTTCGGCTGCAAATGCCCGGCTGTCGTCGGTCATTTCGGACACATTCGCATAGACGTAAAAAGCCCCATCCGGCGGTGCGATGCTGGTAAAGCCAGCAGCAGCCAGGCCGTCGAGCATCAGCGCACGATTAACGCGGTACACTTCCATGTTGGCTTGCAGCTCATCGGTCGCGTCCATCGCAGCCAGGGCGGCAATCTGACTGGCATGCGGCGCACAAATGAACATGTTCTGCGCAATCCTCTCGATCACCCGCACATGGTCTTCCGGCACGACCATCCAGCCCACACGCCACCCAGTCATGGAAAAATATTTCGAAAAGGAGTTGATGACATAGATCTCATCAGTGATCTGCAGCGCGGTGACCGCCTTGGCCTCATATTCGATGCCATGGTAGATTTCGTCCGAAATGAAGGCCGCGTTTTGCGCCTTACAGGCCTCGATCAACGCAGTCATCGCCGCAAGGTCGAGCATCGTGCCGGATGGATTTGCAGGCGACGCGACCATGAGCCCCGCGAGATCAAGTCCCTGGATGTCAGCCGGGGTCGGCTGATAGCGGTGCTCGGGTGCAGTTTCAATGTCCACGGGCTGCAAGTCCAGCGCCCGCAGGATCTGACGGTAGCTGGGATAGCCCGGTGCGCCAATGCCCACACGGTCGCCCGTATCGAAAAGTGCGGTGAAGGCCAGCAGGAATCCGCCCGATGACCCCGATGTGATGACTACGCGACGCGGATCGAGATCGACGCCGTACCATTCGCCATAAAGTTGGGCCACACGGGCGCGAAGCGCGGGCAATCCCAGTGCAACCGTATAGCCCAGCGGCTCTTCGGCCATCCGCCGGGCCAGAGCTTCGGTCGCTGGCCGGGGTGCACCGGTGCCGGGTTGACCCACTTCCATGTGAATGATGTGACGCCCCGAGCTTTCGGCTTCGCGAGCGGCCTCCATGACATCCATCACAATAAAGGGATCGACCGAAGAACGCCTTGAAACCCGCATGAATCCGCTCCTAACTGCACGCATGTGGTTTCACCGTGTATTCAGGCGCGCGTCAATCCCGGCGATTATACTTTGGGTGCTTGCGCAGAGCGCTGCAGCCCAAGGCCTGTTGCGCGACGCCGATATCGAATACGGGTTGAAACAACTGGCAGCACCGATCCTGAACGCGGCCGGACTGGGGCCGTCGCGGGTAAAACTTCTGGTCATCAACGACAGCTCTCTTAATGCCTTCGTGGTCAGCAATGACGCGATTTTCATCCACTACGGTCTGATAAATCGGGTGGACTCGGCTGAGATGCTGCAGGGTGTCATCGCCCACGAGGCCGCACATATCGCGAATGGCCACATTACAAGACGTATGAACAACCTTGCCAGCACGCGTACAGCCGCGGGTTTCGGCGTTGCACTCGCCGCTGTCGCCGCCGCTGCGGGCGGCAGTGGAAAAGCAGCCAGTGGCATTCTTCTGGGCACGCAAAGCTCTGCGCAGCGGCGGTTTTTCATGCATACGCGGGCAGAGGAAGCCTCTGCCGACCAATCAGGAGTGCGCTATATGTCGGCCGCCGGTGTCGATCCGACCGGGATGAGTGACGTGATGAAATTGTTCAGCGGGCAGGAACTTTTGTCGGAAACACGTCAGGACCCCTACCTGCGCAGCCACCCTCTGTCGCGCGACAGGATGCGCGCCCTCGAAGGCTATACCGCTGCCTATGGAAAGACCCGGCCCGGCAATCCCGATGCCGCTTACTGGTTTGCGCGCGTCAAGGGCAAGCTCAGCGCCTACACCCGCTCCCCCAAATGGACGCTTCGGCGCCTTGACGACAGCGGGTACAAGGACGTGCGGTTTTTGCGGGAGGCGATTGCGGAGCATCGGCAATCCCGAACCAAGCAGGCGTTGAAGGCGATTGATGCGGCGATCGCACTGCGCCCCGACGATCCTTTTCTGCATGATCAGCACGGGCAGATACTGCTGGAAACCCGCAGTTTCACCGCTGCCGTCAATGCCTACGGCCGCGCGGTACAACTGGCCCCAAATGATCCGCTGGTACTATCTGGCTATGGGCGCGCGCTCCTCATCAACGATGACGTCAAGCGCGCCCTCCAAGCTCTTGAAAAAGCGCGGACAATCGACTTTCGGGATGGCTCCATGCTGCGCGATTTGTCAGTAGCCTATGCCAAATCCGGCCAACAGGGCATGGCAGCTGTCGTCACCGCAGAAAGATACGCTCTCGCCGGACGCATGGAAGACGCCGGAATTCACGCAAAACGCGCGGCAGGCCTGCTGTCCGAGGGTTCAGGCCCTTGGCAAAGGGCACAGGATGTGTTGATTGCATCTGAACGCGCCGCCAAACGGAGATAACAGATGATGAATCGCCTTATTCTGCCCGCCCTGATGGGGCTCGTATTGAGCACGACTCCAGCAGCCGCACTGGACCTCAGTGCCATGACCGCGGAGGAACGTGCTCTTTTTCGTGCCGAGGTGCGCGCCTACCTGCTGGACAATCCAGAGGTCATCATGGAAGCCGTCAGATCATTGGAAGAACGTCAGGCGGAAGCACAGGCAAAGGCAGATCTGGACCTAGTGCAGCGCCATGCGGAAGCGATCTTCAACGATGGGTTTTCCTACGTTGGAGGAAACCCCGACGGCGATATCACGCTCGTGGAATTCATGGATTATCGCTGCAGTTTTTGTAAGCGCGCCTTCTCAGAGGTCGAAGACCTCCTGAAAGAAGACGGAAATATTCGCTTTATCGTCAAGGAGTTCCCGATTTTGGGAGAGCAGTCGCTGCTTGCATCGCGCTATGCGATCGCCACACGCCAGATCGAAGGTGGCGAAGCATACAAAGTGCTGCATGATGCTCTGATGTCCTATAACGGCAATATTACCCTGCCCGCCCTGCGGCGTCTGGCGGAAACCTATGGCTATGATGCCGACGCTATCGAGGCGCGTATGAACGATGCGTCGATCACAGAAGAAATCCGCGCAACACGGGAGTTGGCCCAGGCGCTGCAGATCAACGGCACACCAACATTCGTGCTGGAAGACGAAATGCTGCGCGGATATCTCGAAGCCGAGCAAATGCAGGTCATCGTAAACGATAAACGAGGCTAGATATCAGGCAGCTTTACTCTGCCGCATCGGCCATGGCCGCTTCAGCGTCGAGCTGGGCGGCCTTTTTCTCGACCTCTTCAACGATGTGATCGACCATCTGATCGTTAGTCATCTTGTGGCTTTGCTTGCCAGCGAGATAGACCATCCCCGACCCTGCGCCGCCGCCGGTAAAGCCTACATCCGTCATCAAGGCTTCGCCCGGCCCGTTGACCACACAGCCGATGATACTGAGGCTCATCGGCGTTTTGATGTGCTCCAAGCGCTTTTCTAAAACTTCCACCGTTTTGATGACGTCAAAGCCCTGACGCGCGCAGCTTGGACAGGAAATGATGTTGACGCCGCGGTGCCGCAGTCCGAGTGATTTGAGGATTTCGTAACCGACCTTGACCTCTTCCACCGGATCGGCGGAGAGACTGACGCGGATCGTATCGCCAATGCCCATCCACAGCAGGTTCCCAAGGCCGATCGCTGACTTGATCGTGCCGGAGGTGAGCCCGCCGGCTTCGGTGATACCGAGGTGAATTGGCGCGTCCGTCGCCTCTGCCAACTGCTGGTAGGCTGCGGCAGCCATGAACACATCAGAGGCCTTGCAGCTTATCTTGAACTCATGAAAATCGTTGTCCTGCAGTATCTTGATATGGTCGAGCCCGCTCTCCACCATCGCATTGGGACAGGGTTCGCCGTATTTTTCGAGCAGGTGTTTTTCCA
>JBFFFS010000258.1:0-3848 GCA_041557855.1 Roseobacter sp.
ACGCCGATCCTTTACGCCGTGCCGGCACAGCTTCTCGCCTATCACACTGCCGTTGCCAAGGGGACCGACGTGGACCAGCCGCGCAATCTGGCCAAATCCGTCACCGTCGAGTGAGAGCGATGACTTGCTCTTTGCATCAATCGTGGCACTATTTCCGAATTGCCTTCGGCGGTGCCGGACCCCTTCAGCACGACACTTAAGGAGCTAAGATGGCGACCCAGTTCGATGCCCTCAACGACACGCTTTCGAAATTCATCTCGGCGCAGCACATTTTCTTCTGCGCAACCGCCGGACCCGAAGGGCGCGTCAATCTCTCGCCAAAGGGCATGGACAGCCTGCGCATCATGGGTCCCAACCGTATTGTCTGGCGAAACCTCACCGGCTCCGGCAACGAAACCGCCGGCCATCTCGCGCAGATCAACCGGATGACGCTCATGTGGTGCGGATTCGAAGCCAAGCCGCTGATACTGAGGGCGTATGGAACAGCCCGCACCCTGCATCCGCGAGATGCCGATTTCACGGCTCTGAACGACATGTTCGAAGAGTCCGAGGGCGCGCGGCAGATATACGACATGAATGTCGACATGGTGCAGACGAGCTGCGGCTACGCGGTGCCGTACATGGAATACAAGGGCGAGCGCGATTTGCTGAACCGCTGGACGCAGGACAAGGGGCCGGATGGCATCGCCTCCTACTGGCAAAACAAAAACAGCAAGACGCTGGATGGTGCGCCAACCTTCATCCTCGGCGACCATCCGGACTGAGCATCCACGTTCAACCGGCGGTGGACACGTCCAGCTTGGCAAGCGCCGTCAGCGGCACGCCGAGCAAGCGCATCGCCGGCAGGGACAGACGACTTCCGGCTGTCGGCGGCCCGTCGATCGGTATAAGTGTGACCGCCACGCGCGCGCCGGTGTCGCGGCTGCGCACCACGCCAGCCATCTCTTCACGCACTAAAGGGGTTTTGAGCCAGAAGCCCGGCTCTGACGGGCTCCCCAATGAGGCGACGGTCATACCAAGTGGCTGACCTCGAGGGGTGACAGCGCTCGCCCTCGCCTTTTCGCTTGCAGTGGTGGTATCGAAATCCTCCGCCTGCGCACCCGGCACAGCCGACACCTCCTCGACCCCGGCAGAATCGGACGGAACCACAGTTTGAGCGGGCTCACGTGACAGCCCCGATAGTGTCGGCACCTCAAGGCCCTCGCAGCCGGCCAGCGAAAGCCAGGCAAACGCCAGCAGAACGGTGCGCGCGGGAAAGGCTTTATTGGAAAAGCGTTCATCCATACTAGGTACGTAGAGCGCCGGAGACCGCGCATCAACCGCCTTATCCCCTTGCTCCTGCCTTGGCGTGGTATTACCAATGCCGCCATGAACGCTCCTTTGATCGATCCATTCGCACGCGCAATCACCTACCTGCGCGTATCCGTCACCGACCGGTGCGATTTCCGCTGCGTATATTGCATGTCGGAAAACATGACCTTTCTGCCGAAGAAAGAGTTGCTGACGCTGGAAGAGCTTGATCGCATGTGCTCTGCATTTGTCGATCTGGGCGTGGAAAAACTGCGCATCACCGGGGGAGAGCCGCTGGTCCGCAAGGGGATTATGACCTTTTTCCAGAGCATGTCGCGCCATCTCGACGCGGGTGCGTTGAAAGAACTGACGCTGACAACCAACGGCAGCCAACTGGAGCGGTTCGCAAAAGACCTCTACGCCGCAGGGGTGCGGCGGGTGAACGTGTCGCTCGACACGCTGGACGAGGATAAATTCGCGGCCATCACGCGCTGGGGTCGGTTGCCTCAGGTGTTGCGCGGCATTGATGCCGCGCAGGCGGCTGGCATGCGTGTGAAGCTCAACGCGGTGGCGCTGAAAGGTTTCAACGAGGCGGAACTGCCGCACATCACCGAATGGTGCGCAGCACGCGATATCGATCTGACGTGGATTGAAGTCATGCCGATGGGCGACATCGGCAACGAAGACCGTCTGGGTCAGTACTGGTCCCTCAAGGATGTGCGGGCGCGCTATGCGGAACACTATACGGTGACCGATCTTGCAGAGCGTACAGGCGGGCCGGCGCGTTACGTACGACTTGAAGAAACCGGACAGAAAATCGGTTTTATCACACCTCTGAGTCATAATTTCTGTGAAAGTTGCAACCGGGTACGCATTACCTGCACAGGTGAGATTTACATGTGCCTCGGGCAGGAAGATCAGGCCGACCTGCGCGCGCCGCTGAGGGCGCACCCGGATGACGATGCCCCATTGAGAGAGGCAATCCGCGCGGCCATTTCACGCAAGCCCAAGGGTCACGACTTCGACTATTCCCGGCAAACGCTGGACGGCCAGATGCCGCGCCACATGAGCCACACGGGCGGCTGATCCGCGCCATGCGGCCCCCTTTTCTGTTTCATCTTTACACCGCGGCGACCGTCTTGCTGGTGCCTTTCTTCGCATGGGTCGAAACTCGAAAACTTCGGCGGGCCGGGATGCCCGTGCTGCGAGCGCATGAAAAGCTCGGCCATGCGAGCCTGCCCCGTATCGGAAGCGGGCCATTGATCTGGTTCCATGCCGCATCGGTGGGAGAAAGCCTGTCGGTTCTGACACTGATCGAAGCCATGGGCCGGATGCTCCCACGGGCAAGGTTTCTCATCACCTCCGGCACGGCGACCTCAGCGCAACTTGTGGCCGAACGCCTGCCACCCCGAACGGACCACCAGTTCGCGCCGCTGGATGCTCCCGGCCCGGTCAAGCGATTTCTCGCCCACTGGCGGCCCGACGCCGCCGTTTTCGTGGAAAGCGAACTCTGGCCGCAGATGCTGTACCGCACCCGCAGCACCGGCGCGCGGATGATCCTCGTCAATGCGCGCCTCAGCGAGAAATCCCGCGCAGCATGGCGCAAAAGACCGCATACGGCGCGGTTCCTGCTGGGATTGTTCGACCTCATTCTGACCCAGAACGACGAGATGGCAGCGGCGATGATCGACATGCATGCGCCAGCCGACCGTGTCGCGCGCGGGTTCAACCTCAAATCGCTTTCCGGTCCGTTGCCTCAGGATCCCGCGACACTGGCACAGCTTCGCACGGCGATCAAAAGCCGGCCCGTTTGGGTCGCCGCCTCGACCCATCGCGGAGAAGAGGAGGTCGTGCTAAGCGCACATGCGCAGCTGCGCCGCGATCATCCCGATCTGCTGCTCATTCTGGCGCCACGCCATCCCGACCGGAGCGCCGAGGTACACCAGACCATCCTGCGCACCGGGCTAAGCTGCGCGACCCGCTCGGCGGATGAAAAACCGAGCGGCGAGGCGGTTTATCTGGCGGACACGCTGGGCGAGCTTGGCAGTTGGTATGCACTGTCGAAGATCATTTTTCTGGGCGGGTCGCTGGAAGCCGTCGGCGGGCACAACCCCTTCGAGGTCGCGCAGGCCAATGCCATGGTGCTGTCGGGACCGCATGTCATGAATTTTCAGGAAACCTACGCAGAGATGCTGGAGAGCGGGGCCGCGCAGACGGTGCAGGACGCCGAGAGCCTCAGCCACGCCGTGCATAGGCTGCTCAGCGATCCAACCGCGCTTGAGACAGGATGCCGGGCGGCCCGAGACTACGTGCGTGGTAAGGCCTCGCAACGAGACATCATTGCCGAAAGGCTGATAAAAGGCCTCGACCTCGAGGCAAGCAACGCTTGACGAAAGTCTTCCTTATCCCTCAGCGCGAGGGAAAGGTTTTAGTCCGAATTTCAGAAAGTGCCCGTCGGGCTTGATCGCAATGAACCATGTTAAAGCGTTTCCATTTTACGTAGAAGCATATCCTGCCTCGCAAAAGTAGTTCCAGCACTCCTGTGGCGTGTAGAGGGC
>JBFFFS010000259.1:0-3842 GCA_041557855.1 Roseobacter sp.
ACCCCATCGAACTCAGGCGCGTTGCGCTTGACATGGTACTTGCGCGCCAGCGGCCCATCGATGCCATCGACGAAAAAGGCCACCACGAGCCACAGGAACATCAGGTCCCATTTCGTCTCCACCGCCGCCAGCATTGCCAGCATGGCGAAGACGGCACCTGTCGCGGTGAGAAGATGTACGCCCAGAGCGGCTAATCGATCATTCATATCAACGTGTTAGTCCATTTCGGGAAGTGATGCAAAACGAAGTTCCCGGGCCTTGCTGCCCGGGTCCGGCGACTGGCCGGCAGGGGTATCGTGGCTCCCCCGGTCATGCCTTTGGATGGGCCCGGTCATAGACTTCCATCAGGCGCAGCGTATCGACGCCGGTATAGGCCTGCGTGGTGGAAAGCGAGGCATGCCCCAGCAGTTCCTGTATGGCCCGCAGATCGCCTCCGGCATTCAGCAGATGCGTCGCAAAGCTGTGCCGCATCGCGTGCGGCGTCGCACTGGCAGGCAGCCCCAGCTGCATCCGGGCGCGGGCCATGACCTTCTGGATGGCCCCCGGCGCCAGGGCCCCGCCGCGCACCGCCCGGAACAGCGGGTCGTCGTCTTCGCACGGATAGGGGCTCAGGCGCAAATACTCGTCAACGGCCGCGCGTGCGGCGGGCAGAACCGGTACGATCCGCTCCTTGCCGCCCTTGCCGGTGATGCGCAGGGCTGAGGGCAGGGGCGCATCCGAGCCAGTCAACGACAGCGCTTCGGAGATGCGCAGGCCGCAGCCCCAGAGCAGCGTTACCACGGCGACATCGCGTGCCGCGACCCACGGCTTTTCGGATTGCATTTCAATGGCATCGATCAGGTTGCGAGCAGCGTCTTCAGCAAGCGGGCGTGGCAGTTTCTTCTGGAATTTCGGGGCTCTAGTCGACAACACCGCCGTCGCTTCGAAACCTTCTCTTTCGGCCAGCCAGCGGTAGAAAGCCTTGACCGCCGAGAGCTTGCGCGCCAGCGAGCGTGCGCTGATCCCGCCGCCGCGCGTATGCGCCATCCATGCGCGCATGTCGGTCACCGTGATCCTGGACAAGGCCGCCAGTCCCTGCGGTTCGGCCTTGTGCAAGGTGATAAAGGCCACGAAATCCAGCACATCCCCCTGATAGGCCAGCAGCGTGTTGTCGGCCACGCCCTTGACGGCGCGCAGATGCGCCAGCCAGCCCTCGACTGCGTCTGCAGCGGCGGGGCTGACCACTGTCATGACAGCCAGCGCCGCATGGTTCTTTCAAAGACCCCCGCGAAAAACGCGAGCAGATCGGTGCCCTGCTGTGGTCCGAACATATGCGGGTCCTCCGCGCCGAGCAGCAGCAGACCGGGCAGTCTGCCGGGGCCGAAATCGAGTTTCAGACAGGCTTCGGAGCGTACAAAGTCGGAGGCTGCGCCATAAATCGCAACATCCCCTTCCTGAACCTGGCGCAGCGTGACCTGCCGCGCCGGTGTGCCGCGACCCCGTGCGAGATATTCGTCGATCAGGCCTTCCGGAACCACGCACAGCACGTCTCCGACCCGTGAAAGAGACGGATCCATGTCGGCATGATCGGATTCGAGAACCAGCCGCACGGCATCCACCCTGAGAATCTCGGCCACGTCGCCATGCAGATCCTGCAGGAAGGTTTCAAAATCGATCGGGTCAAGCATGCGCAGCACGGCGCGGTGAATCTGGTTGGTGCCCGCGAGGTTTTCATAGGCCGCCGCGATTACCGACCGATGGGTGTCTTCAAGACGGTCAAGCCGCGTTTCAAGCCGATCCATCGCGATGCCGCGCAAATCAACGATATTCGCGCCCATGATTTTTTCATTGGCCGCGATGAGGGCGTGCATGACGTCCTTGTCGTCCAGAATGACATCGGGTTGCGAGATGATCGCGTCGCGCAGGGCGCTTTCAATTTTCGGCTTGCTCGTCATGTACTGCTCTTTTTTATGTGGGTATCTGTTAGCACAGGCGCGCGCCGAAAGCTGCCATGAAATTTCCCGCGTCCCCGAGGTCCCTGCCGATTGTTGCTTTGCCGCGCCACCCCTGTTCAGGGCCGCGCGGCACTTGCAGTTTTGGTTTGGGTCAGATGATCTTTTGCCCGGTCTTCGCCCAGTCAGCCATGAATTGCTCGAGCCCTTTGTCGGTCAATGGGTGGCTGGCGAGCTTTTTGATGACTTCCGGCGGGGCGGTCATGACATCCGCACCGATCAGCGCCACCTGCTGGACGTGGTTGATCGAACGGATCGACGCCGCGAGAATTTCCGTCTCGAAGCCGTAGTTGTCATAAACAGTGCGGATGTCCTCGATCAGTTCAGTGCCGTCGATCGACATGTCATCAAGCCTGCCGAGGAACGGGCTGATGAAAGTGGCACCGGCCTTGGCGGCAAGAAGCGCCTGATTGGCGGAGAAGCATAGCGTGACGTTGACCATCTTACCTTCGTCAGAAAGCACCTTGCAGGCTTTCAGGCCGTCCCATGTGAGCGGCAGCTTGACGGTGATGTTGGATGCGATCTCGGCCAGTTTACGGCCTTCGGCGATCATGTCCTCCGCCTTAAGGGCAACGACCTCGGCGCTGACCGGTCCCGAGACCATATCGCAGATTTCCTTGGTGACCTCGAGAATGTCGCGGCCGGATTTCAAAATCAGCGACGGGTTGGTTGTAACCCCATCCACCATGCCGAGATCGTTCAGTTCGGCGATGGCCTGCGTATCTGCACTGTCCACGAAAAATTTCATTCGAATTCTCCCCTTTCATTTTCAGCGGCCCGGATGCGAGCCTGATATTGCCTTTGGCTTTACCGCATGATCTGCGAGGCTTAAACCCTCAAATGCCGATTGCTTCCGGAGCCCGCCGCTTGAGTCTGCCTGAATTCTATCACGAGAATGACCTGATTGCTGTACTTACGACCCAACCTCTGGGCCGGGCGCTTGATTATCGTGCGCCGGAAGGTGGCTGTCATCTCGGTGCTTTCGTCGAGGTGCCGCTGGGGCCGCGCAAGGTGCTCGGCGTCGTCTGGGGGCCCGGGCAGGGCGTTTACGACGCGGCCAAAATCCGAGCAGCCTACAGGGTAATGGACGCAGCTCCGATGCGGGACGAGATGCGGAGTTTCCTTCAGCGCGCAGCAGACTACACGCTAACCCCGATGCCAGCGATGCTGCGGTTGGCGACCCGCGCGCCGGGTCTGGGCGACCCGCCTTCGATGCGCAAGATTTACCGGCGCGGCTCCGGGCTGCCGGACAAGATAACTGCGGCGCGGCGCAGGGTGCTGGAGGCACTGGCGGATTATTGTGATCTTGCCTTCACGCTTAAGGAACTGGCGGAAATGGCGGGGGTCGGCACATCCGTTATCAAGGGATTGGTAGCGCAAGGGGTCGTCGTCGAAGAAGACAGCCCGCGTGATCTGCCCTTCGCACGGCTCGACCCGACCTTGCCGGGCAAGGATCTGACAGCGGATCAGGCGGCGGGTGCGGCGCGGCTCTCGGCGCAGGTTGCCGCGGAAGTCTATGGCACCACGCTGCTGCGCGGCGTCACCGGGTCCGGCAAGACCGAAGTTTATCTCGAAGCGGTGGCGGCGGCGCTGCGCAAGGGGAGGCAGGCGCTGGTACTTCTTCCCGAAATTGCCCTGACCGCAGAATTTCTCACCCGGGTCGAAGACCGCTTCGCAGCGAAGCCGGCAGAATGGCATTCCGGCGCGACCATGACGGAGCGGCGCCGAATCTGGCGGATGGTCGGGCAGGGCGACGCGCAGCTTGTGATCGGCGCGCGCTCGGCGCTGTTCCTGCCGTTTCAGAATCTCGGCCTGATCGTCGTCGATGAAGAGCATGACACCTCCTACAAG
>JBFFFS010000260.1:0-3815 GCA_041557855.1 Roseobacter sp.
AAGCCGGCCACATGAACGTCTTGTAATAAAAGCCCGTGCCGATGAAGGGGGCCGCGACATCATTGACTGCCATCACGTCAAAGCCGAGCGATGGCCAGGCATTCTGGCTGCGCACCTCCAGCCCGTCTTCCAGCTCAAGCATCGTCGCCCGCTGGTTCGGCGCCTGTGCCGCACCGCGACCGACCGTCACCAGCGCATTCGGCTCTTCGCTGCCGGCGGTCATGATGCCCCGGGGCCGGTGATACTTGAACGAACGCCCTACAAGATGCTGGCCCCGCGCCAGCAAAGCGGAGGCGAACGTATCCCCGGCAAAGCCCGAACAGCCCTTGCCGTCGAACGTAAAACGCCGCGGCGACGTGCGGTCGATCAGCCCTTTGCCCTCGATCCTCATTGCCCGGCCCCGGTCTCGGCCAGCGACACGTCCAGCACGGCGTGACTGACCGTGTCGCGGGTCACCACGAGCCAGGCGCCGCAACCGGCCTCGTGATGCCAAAGATCGCGCGTCACCCCGGCGGGATTGTCGCGCACATGCAGATAGTCCTGCCAGGCCGCCTCATCCGCCTCCGGTGCAGGGCGTGCCAGCATCACCGCCGCCCCCTGGTAGTAGAACTCGCGCCGGTCCCGCGTACCGCACAAGGGACAGCTCAGCCGCATGCAGACCCTCCCGACCGAAAATTAAGACGCGCGACACCGCCACCGGCACTGCGACCGGTCGCGCGCGTCCCACGCCCCCACTTCTTTGGACCAGAAATATCCCCGCTGGAGGCACTCATCTCTTTTTCCTCAATGCAAGTTGTGCTGAGAGCCGGTGCCCTCTTCGTCCATCAGTCCGTAGCCGTCGCGGAACCGGTCGAGACGGAAGCGCGCGGCAGTTTCATGCGGCGTGCCCGTCGCCATCAGATGCGCAAACGCATACCCCGAGGCAGGCACCGCCTTGAACCCGCCGTAACACCAGCCACAATCGATGAACAAACCGTCTGTCGGCGTCCGGTCGATGATCGGTGAGCCATCTGGCGTCATGTCCATGATCCCGCCCCAGCTACGCAAGACTCTCGCCTTGCCGATCATCGGCATCAGGGTCATGCCCGCCTCCATCACGTGCTCGACCATCGGCAGATTGCCGCGCTGCGCGTAGGAGGCATAGAAATCGAGATCACCGCCAAAGACCAGTCCGCCCTTGTCGGACTGGCTTATGTAGAAATGCCCCATGCCGAAACTGATCACATGATCGATGCAGGGCTTAAGACCTTCAGTCACGAAGGCCTGCAGAACATGGCTTTCGATAGGCAGGCGCATGCCGGCCATGGCGGCGACCTGCCCGGACCGGCCCGCCACCACGATACCGACTTTCGGCGCCTTGATCGCACCACGCGTCGTCTGCACGCCGCGCACGGCACCGTTTTCGATATCGATACCGGTAACCTCGCAATTCTGAATGATATCAACCCCGCGCGCGTCTGCGCCGCGCGCATAGCCCCAGGCCACGGCGTCGTGCCGGGCTGTGCCGCCGCGCCGCTGCAGCAAACCACCGTAGATCGGAAAGCGCGCGTTGTCGAAATCGAGATAGGGCACCATGGCGCGCAGCGCCTCACGGTCCAGCAACTCCGCATCGTCTCCCTGCGCGCGGATCGCGTTGCCACGCCGAACGGCGGCATCGCGCTGACCGTCGGAGTGAAACAGCCCTATGATCCCACGCTGCGACATCATCACGTTGTAATTCAGATCCTGCTCCAGCCCTTCCCAGAGCTTGAGCGAATGACTGTAGAACTCGGAATTGCCCGGCAGGTAATAATTGGCGCGGACAATCGTCGTGTTCCGGCCCACGTTGCCGCCGCCGATATAGCCTTTTTCCAGCACCGCGATGTTGGTGATGCCGTGGTTCTTCGCGAGGTAATAGGCCGTCGACAGCCCGTGCCCGCCGCCGCCGATGATGATTGCGTCGTAGGACGCGCGCGGCGCAGGGTCGCGCCAATGCGGACGCCAGCCTTTGTTGCCCGTCAGTCCTTCGCGCAAGACGCGCAGCCCCGAAAATCGCATATCACCCTCTTTCACGGCATGCCCTACCCTGCCCTGCTAAATCGAGGCTATCAAGCAGACGTCTGCACGAAAGGCTCGAAGGCGACCAGCAGCGTCGCTTTCTGCCTTCTGAAGTTGACCCCGTGCATGTCTCGAACGTGGCATGGCCAAGTTAAATACAGGTCAGGAAAGCGCCTTCCATCAAGGTTTGACTGGAGGTCTCGAACCTGCCGCCCCCGTCCAAGGCGCACCGCATTTCTGCCGTATTTTCGACACAAGTCGATTCTGGCGCGAAGTAAAGCCAGTCAGACCGCACATCTTCGAGAAAATATGAAAAGTTATTTCTTTAAAATATCTTGCACAAAGTTATCGCGCTTTTTGCGCGGATAGGAACGCTGCCGTCGGAGGTCGTGCCCGGGCGGGTGCAAATGCCAGTGCTCACGGTCAATTTTCCGCAAAGCCCCCCTCTTTAAGCCGCAATTGGCCCGTAGGCTCGGAGCACGCATCGAATGTGTCTAACCTGTCTTTTGGAACTGAGGCTGAAGAATATGCAAAAGCGAGTGACTGAAATTCGCCCCCTGAGCCAGCTCCGGCGCTTCCAGCGGTCGGAAGAGGGAACCTTCACGCTTGAGGCGGTCATCTGGATGCCCATTTTCGCCATTCTACTGGCGATCATCATGAACTTGTCGATGGTTTTCTACTACGAGTCGCAGATGCTGCGGATCGTACAGGACGCCACACGTGCTTACTCCCTCGGCAAATTTGATGACCCAGATGACGGGAAGACTCCTGAGCAAGCTACCGAAGATCATATTCGCGCCCGGCTGGCTTTTCTCAACGCCGATCTGACAATCGACACAAACCCGGTGAACGCCGGCGACTGGTTTTACGGCCAGACCGTTGTTTCGACCACGGCCAAAGAATTGATGCCCTTCGAACTGATGTCCGGGCCTTTCGCCGGTATACCCATCGGCGTCTCGACCCAGTTCATAATGGAGTTCTGACATGACTAACCCTATCCAACGCAAATTGCAGGCCTTCAAGCATAACGAAAGCGGTTCGGGGACGCCGCTGGCGATCGGCTTTTGCGTCATCTTCATCGTTCTGGGCGGGCTCGCCGTCGATTACAACAAGGCCATGGGCGAACGTACGCAGATGCAGATGGCAACGGACAGCGCCGCGCACGCCGCGCTTTACTCATGGGAATTCGAAGACGTTCCCACCTCTCTCCAGAACGCGCAGACCACCATCGCAGGCATGCTGCCCGACGTTGCCTTCCGTGACGCGCTGCAGGACAGCGACTACGCGTTTGGATACTGGGATGGGGAAACGTTCACCAAGGACGAAAGCTTCGTTGAATTTAAGGATGACCCGCGTCTGAGCGCCGTACAGGTCTGGGCCGAGTTGGAGCCGTCGCGCGCCAACGAGTCACGCAACATCTTTCTCAGCATGATCGGACACGACACCTTCACCATCCGGACCAGTTCCACCTACGCGTCCTATTACCCGCCCTGCTTCAGTGAGGGTTTCGTGTCGGACGATGTGGTAAACATGCAATCGAACAGCCTCTACCTCGACGGCTTCTGCATCCACTCCAATGAATATGTAAGCCTGAACCAGAACAACTTCTTTGAGCCCGGCACGGTCGTGTCGATGCCGAACCTCGCGGATCTTGATATCCCCGAGTCCGGCTTTGAAAAGAACGAAGGGCTGCAAGCAGCATTGCGGGTTAGCAGGTATCGCATGCGTATTTTGCGACAACTGCCGATGATGTTTGCCAGCCTGCGCGCAGGCAAGGC
>JBFFFS010000261.1:0-3810 GCA_041557855.1 Roseobacter sp.
ATGCTGCTCTATGCGCTGCTGCATCTGACAGGCTACGAAGACATGACGCTGGAGCAGATCAAGAATTTCCGCCAGTGGGGCTCGATCACCGCCGGTCACCCGGAGTACGGCCATGCGAGCGGAATCGAGACCACGACAGGTCCGCTGGGTCAGGGCATCTCGAATTCCGTCGGCTTTGCCATGGCTGAGGAAATCCAGCGCGCCCACTACGGCAAGAAGGTTGTGGACCACCATACCTATGTGATCGCCGGGGACGGCTGCCTTATGGAAGGTGTCAGCCAGGAGGCAATCACGCTCGCCGGGCGCCACCAGTTGAGCAAGCTGATCGTGCTGTGGGACAACAACAATATCACCATCGACGGCCCTGTGACCCTGTCGGACCGCACCGATCAGGTCGGGCGCTTTATTTCAGCAGGTTGGGAAGTGATCGAGATCGACGGACACAACCCGGATGAAATCGACGCCGCACTCACCAAGGCCCGGAAGAGCAACAAACCGACGATGATCGCTTGCAAGACGCACATTGCACTGGGCCACGCGGCACAGGACACATCGAAAGGCCACGGCGCGCTGACCAACGAGGAACAGAATGCCGCCGCAAAGGCCGCCTGGGGCTGGACAACCGGCCCCTTCGAAGTCCCGGCTGACGTTAAAGCCGCCTGGGAAGCGATCGGTGCCAAGGGTGCAGAGGCGCGCCGCGCCTGGGAAGAGCGCTTCGACGCGATGTCGCGCACCAAGCGCGAGAATTTCAACCGCGCCTATGCTCTCGAGGCCCCGAAAAAGCTGAGCGCGACAATCAAGGCCTTCAAGAAACAGACGTCAGAAAGCGCGCCAAAACTGGCAACGCGGGCCAGCTCTGAAAAAGTTCTTGAAGTGGTGAACCCGGTGATGCCGGAAACCGTCGGCGGCTCTGCCGACCTGACCGGCTCCAACAATACCAAGACCAGTGATCTGGGTGTATTCGATATCGATAACCGTGGCGGTCGTTACATTTACTGGGGCATCCGCGAACACGGGATGTCGGCAGCCATGAACGGGATGGTGCTGCACGGCGGTATTCGCCCCTACGGCGGGACTTTCATGTGCTTCACCGACTACGCCCGCCCCGCCATGCGCCTTGCCGCGCTCATGAGAGTACCGACGGTGTTCGTGATGACCCACGACAGCATCGGTCTTGGCGAGGATGGCCCGACGCACCAGCCGGTCGAGCATCTGGCGATCAGCCGCGCCACCCCCAACACCTATGTTTTCCGGCCCGCCGATACGGTCGAGACGGCGGAAGCCTGGGAACTGGCCCTGACCAGCAAAGAGACCCCGTCGGTGCTTTCCCTGACCCGTCAGGGATTGCCCACCGTGCGGACCGAGCACAAGAACAAGAACCTCGTGGCGCAGGGCGCATACGTGCTCGCGGATGCCGAAGGCAAACGCCAGGCGATCCTTATGGCGACCGGATCAGAGGTCTCCGTTGCGATGGCCGCGCGCGACATTCTGCAGGCCGAAGGGATCGGCACACGGGTTGTGTCCATGCCCTGCTGGGAACTCTTCGAAGAGCAGGACGAAGCCTACCGCAAGCGCGTGCTGCCGGGCGGGCCGGTGCGTGTGGCCGTTGAGGCGGGTATCCGCCTCGGCTGGGACCGCTGGCTCTTCGGAGAGCGCGGAAAGCGTGAGAAATCGGGCTTCGTCGGAATGCACGGCTTTGGCGCTTCTGCCCCTGCCGAGACCCTCTTCGAGGAATTCGGGATCACCGCTGAAGCGGTTGCGGCAAAAGCCCGTGATCTGGTTCAGGGCAAATGGAAGCCCGATCCGCGTACCTGATAAAGTTTCAATTAACAAACTTCAGGGGTCGGCTTACAAGTCGGCCCCTTTTTCATTCAGTGATGCGCGCCCTTGCCACCTGTCATTGCCGCCACCGCGGGTCCGATCAGGCGCGTGACGACCGGGATCAGCAGCATCCCCACCACCAGCCCGACCACCCCATCGATCAGCGCCGTCACCGCCCATTCCACGAAGCCTGCCATCTGCCCCATGTTATGCGCAACCGCGACGGCGATATGATGGATTTTCTCGTAAAGCCACGGCCAGCCGAGCACCTCGAGCCCGTGCACGAGGATCGCCCCGCCGACCCAGAGCATGGCCGCGGTTCCGATGATGGTCAGCAACTTGAGCAGTACCGGCATGCCCTTCACGAGACCGGTTCCCAGACTGCGGCCCGGCGCGGTATTGCCATTGGCTGCCAGCCAGACACCGAAATCGTCCATCTTCACAATCAGCGCGACGGTCCCATAGACAAGGACCGTGACCGCCACCCCGGCCACGGCCAGCGTCGCCGCTTCGAACCAGAAATTGGCCGCTTCGATGTTCGACAGGATAATGGTCATGATCTCTGCAGAGAGGATGAAATCAGTCTTGATCGCTCCCTTGACCCGCGTCTCTTCAAGATGCGCCGGGTCTCCCGTGCTCATATCCTTTTCCACATGAGCGTCCTTGTGCGGGAACAACCAGTGAAAGATTTTCTCGGCGCCCTCGAAACACAAATACCCCCCCCCCAGCATCAAAAGCGGCGTGATGAACCATGGCGCGAAGGCGTTGAGCAGCAGCAGCGCCGGCAAAAGAACAACCAGCTTGTTGAAGAGCGATCCACGGGTGATTTTCCAGATGATCGGCAATTCGCGCTGCGGCTCGAAGCCGGTAACGTATTTCGGCGTCACCGCGGCGTCGTCGATCACCACGCCTGCCACTTTCGAGCCCGCCTTCGCGGCCTGCCCCACAACATCATCGACCGAGGCCGAGGCGATCTTGGCGATCGCCGCCACGTCGTCCAGAAGTGCCAAAAGGCCGCTCATGCTGATCTCCCCTGCTCTCTGCGACTCAAACTCTTGGAGAGGTAGGATGTTCGCGCCGCATTGACAATCTTCCCGTGCCGCGTGCAGCACCGCTCACGCCTCGCCGCAGCGCGGCAAGTTTATCGCTAACACTCGGAAATCACGTCGCTTTAGCCATTTCGGCTCTTGCAAAGAGAAGATATAGCACGGGCAAACAATAGCTCGGAGATCACCACAGATGAGTATCAAGGTCGGTATCAACGGATTCGGTCGGATCGGACGCTGTACCCTGTCGCATATCGTGAGTTCAGGTCGCAACGATATCGACGTGGTCGCCATCAACGCCACCGGACCGCTGGAGACCGCTGCTCATCTGATGAAGTACGACAGCATCCATGGCCGTTTTCCGGGGCAGGTCGTGACCGGCGCCAACAGCCTCGATCTGGGTCGCGGCCCGATCCGAATGATGTCAAGCTACGATATCGGCGCGCTCGACTGGGAGGGTGTCGACGTGGTGCTTGAATGCACAGGGCAGCACAACGACGGACACAAGGCCGCCGCACACCGCGACCGGGGTGCTGCCCGTGTTCTGATCTCGGCGCCCGCAAAGAACGTGGACCGCACCGTTGTCTTTGGTGTCAACCACCGCGATCTGATCTCCAGCGATGCAATCGTCTCCAATGGCTCCTGCACAACCAACTGCCTTGCGCCGCTTGCCAAGGTTCTGGATGAGACAATCGGCATCGAACGCGGGATCATGACCACGATCCATTCCTACACGGGCGACCAGCCGACGCTGGATCGGCGCCATGACGATCTCTACCGCGCCCGCGCGGCGGCGATGGCCATGATCCCCACATCGACCGGTGCCGCCAAGGCGCTTGGCGAAGTTCTGCCCAACCTGGCAGGCAAGCTCGATGGCACGGCAATCCGCGTACCGACCCCGAACGTCTCCGCCGTCGATCTGACATTTGAGGCCAGCCGCGAC
>JBFFFS010000262.1:0-3798 GCA_041557855.1 Roseobacter sp.
ATCTAAATTACAATAAAACGCGCCCGCACCAATCAGCCTTCCTCAGCGTGTAGCAATGGACCCAGTGCCAGCAGAATCGACGCGACCGGAGGAGCCCATGCGGCAAGATAAACGGGTATCTGCCCGTTTTCGCCCAAAATCAGCGAAAAACTGCGAATAAAGTACAAGGTGAACCCCATCAGAACCGCTGTCAGCACCGCTATGCCAGTACCTCCGAAACGGGTATGACGCATGGTGAAGGCGCTCGCAACCAGAACCATGGCCACCAGAAACAGCGGGCGCGCCAGTTCGGACTGCATCCAAACCCTGTGTTGCAGCGACGAAAATCCGGCGTGATCGAGCTGTCGTATGAAGTCGGGAAGATCCCAGATCGAGATTTTGCTGGGGTGGCCAAAGCTTTCGCGGATACGCTCGACTGTCAGCGTCGAGGGAATGACTAGCGTGTTGTGGAATGTTGAATTGCCTTCGGCGTTGGTGCCGGCCTCCAGCGGCCAGTCCTTTGCGTTTCGCAGAAACCACTCGCCCTTTCTCAGTTCGGCGCTGTCGGCGTGGATGCGCCGGATCGGCCCGCCGCCGTCTTCGTAGGCGAGGAATGTTACGTCGAAAAGCACGTTCGCGTCTGGGTTTGATCGCCAGGCGCGGATGACCATCTGCCCTTGTTGCGTGCCCTGGCGCAGCCAGAGACCTTCGTCAGAGATGGATAGGGTAGAGGTCCCGCCCGAGCGATAGCTTTGCGCCAGTTCGCTGAATTTGCTCGATGCTCCGGCTACGATCGGGTTGAGCATGGATGTGGCGAGCGCACCGATCACCAGCGCAACGACGACCGGAGCCATCAGCGAGCTCTTGGCGGAACGTCCGGCAGCGCGTGCTGCGACCAGTTCCGATGAGCGCGCCAGGCCAATAAAAAGAGCAATCGTGGCAAGCAAGACGATCAGTGGTAATAGTGTGCTCATCGTCTCAGGGGTGTTCAGCAGCGTCAGTTCGATGATGCGTCCCGGACTGACACCTCGATCCGCGAAACGGCGGGTCTGATCGACGAGATCCACCAGCGCGACGAGGGCAAATATCGCCACGAAAGTGATGCCGAAGCTATATGTGAAACGGCGGGCGAAATAGGCATGGAGGATCATGTGGCCCTCCGTCGGAACAGTCGCCGGATGTTGCCGCGTGGGCGCGCCGCGAGCCATAGCAGGGTGATCACAAGCAGTCCGCTGAAGGCGCTTGGCAGGTAGAGCAGGGGCCAGAGTGCCGGGTCGGCGCGCACCGGGCTTTGCAACGTGCTGCGCGCCCCGTCGATCGCCACAAGAAGGCCGAAGGCGATGGCAACTTCACGCCAGACGCCGAAACGCGAAAATCCGCCGATCAGCAGCGTTGAAAATCCAATCAGTGCGGCCGCGACGCAAAAGAGCGGTTCTGCAAAACGGGCGTGAAAGGCCTGTGATACTATACCGATCTTCCTGCCTGAGGCTTCTGACAACGGCCCCCACGGCTCCAGCAGTTCCAGCGTCGTCATGCTGTCGATATCGACGGACTCCGTCGCGTCATTCCGAACCAGCGCTGAGATGTCAAAGGAAAAGTCACGGAAATTTGCAGTTGCCAGCCGGTCGTCGCGATTGTCGATGCGCTGCGCCATACCGTCGATCATGATGAGCGTGGTGAGATCTTCATCGCGTATCAAATACGCCTGTTCGGCCGTGTAGATGACACCTTCGTTCTCATTGCGCCGGTCGGACAGGAATACATCGCGCAGCACGCCGTCCTCGTCGATCTGGCGCGTGTAAAAGGTCACACCTTTTGAGGGATGCAAAAATTTACCTTCGGTTAACAGTCTTGCGGTCGCGTTCTGTGCTACCTCCTTTTGGCGCAGGGTAAGCTGTTCCTGTGCCAGCGGCATCAGGAGATGATGCAAAGCCGATGCCATCACGAAGACCACGGCGCCGAATATCAGCACAGGCCATGCCATGCGGAACGGGCCTGTGCCTGTGGCCTGCATCACGGTAAGCTCACTTTCATTGGTCATCCGGTTGGTCACATAGACGGCGGCCGCGAAGGTCGCGATCGGCAGAACCATCGTGATGAGCTTGGGCAGCCCGAGCACCGTGAATTCTAGAAACACGAGGGCCGATTGCCCATCGCTGATGAGTTGATCGAAAAGGGAAACGCCTCGGTTGATCCAGAAGATGGCCACCAGCACGAGAGAAAAAAAGCCGAACAGGACAAGTAGTTGCGACAGCATGTACCTGTCGAGTTTTGCCACGGCCCCTACCTCATCGCTTCTGCTGCGTGTTTGTCCGGAGATTAGACCAAAGCAGGCGCGGGTGAAACTGCTATCTGGTCATTGCGGCACAGGCGCGCTAGGTCGAAGGAATATCGCAAATTGAAAAAGGCAGTTCCCATGACCACGCCCACCTCCGTTTCCTTTATCGAAACCGATATCGAAGCCCTCAGCGACCGGTCAGGACGGGTTGCGATCATTGTCGATGAAACCGGCAAGCTCGATGTGGCGGGCCGGCGCGTGAACCGGCTCACAAAGGGCGCGTTGAAACGCGCGCTGGAGGAAAAAGTCGAAGACGGGTTGAAACCGGGTTCAGTGTTCACGCTCGATTATCCGTCGGGCATGGCAGCGCGGGCGGTGGATGTGCTCTGCGTGCCGCGCGGCACCGAGATGCAGAAGGCCCGAGCGGCAGGAGCGCTCGTTGGAAAAAAGCGCGGTAAGAGCGACGTGCTGCTGGCCACTGGCAATTCGAAGTGGAGCGCGCAAATCGCTCTTGGCGTAGTGCTGCGGGATTACAGTTTTTCGGATCACAAGACCGATGCGGACGCGCCGGAGGGGACGATTACGGTGATGTGCAAAGACGCCGAAGAGGTCGCCGCACAGGCAGCACCGTTGTTGGCGATCGCCGAGGGCACTTTTTTCACCCGCGATCTTGTAAATGAACCCGCCAATGTACTCACGACCACGCGGTTTGCCGAACGGCTGGCGGAGATGGAAAGTATCGGGTTGAAGGTCGAGGTGCTGGAGGAGGACGATCTGGCGGCGCTTGGCATGCGCACCCTTCTGGCCGTCGGGCAGGGCTCGGCCAGCCCGTCCAAGGTCGTCGTCATGCAGTGGAACGGCGGCAAGAAAGGGGATGCGCCGCTGGCGCTTGTAGGCAAGGGCGTGGTCTTCGACACCGGCGGCATCAGCCTCAAGCCGGCGGCCGGCATGGAAGACATGACCATGGACATGGGTGGCGCTGGAACCGTATCCGGCGTGATGAAGACGCTTGCCCTGCGCAAGGCGAAGGCCAACGTTGTGGGGATCGTCGGGCTGGTGGAAAACATGCCCTCGGGCACGGCCATCCGACCCGGCGATGTCGTCACCTCGATGAAGGGGGACACCGTCGAAATCCTCAATACCGATGCCGAAGGCCGCCTCGTGCTCTGTGACGCCATGTGGTATGCTCAAGAGCGGTTTGCCCCGGCGGCGATGATCGATCTGGCGACCCTGACAGGCGCCATAATCATCGGCCTCGGTCACGAAAACGCCGGCGTGTTTTCCAATGATGACGACCTGTGCAAGGCATTCCTCAAGGCGGCCGAAGCGGAAGGGGAAGGAGCGTGGCGGATGCCGCTGGGCCAGGCCTATGACGACATGCTGAAATCGCCCATCGCAGATATGAAGAACATTGGCGGTCGGCCTGCGGGTTCAGTCACGGCCGCGCAGTTCCTGCAACGTTTTGTCAAGAAAGAAGTGCCCTGGATTCATCTCGACATTGCCGGAGTCGCCTCGCTCAAAACCGAAACACCGCTTGCACC
>JBFFFS010000263.1:0-3747 GCA_041557855.1 Roseobacter sp.
AATAAGCCTGCCCATCGTCGAAGGCGAGACCATTCCCAAAGGACAGGTGGTTGCGACACTGGAAACCGACAATTTTGAACGTGCGGTCGCCCGCGCGGAACTTGCACTCAGCCCGGCCGGGCGGGAGCGGGAACGGGCCGCCCAGTTGGCCGCCTCCAACGTCGCATCCGCCGTGCGTGCCGAAGATGCCAAAACGGCCTATGAGCTTGCCAAAGTAGCCCTGCGCGATGCCCGGGCGGCCCTCGAAGATGCAACGCTGACCACACCTTTCGACGCACTGGTCGTGGCGCGGCTGGCCGCGAACTTCTCCAATGTCGAACCCGGACGGTCGATCCTGCGCCTCCACGACATGTCGCAGATCCCCGTGCAGATCGACCTGCCTGAGCGGCTGTTACAGGCCGGAATTCCGCCTCAAGCCGTTGATTTTACGGGTGAGATCGCTCAACTGCCCGCTCCCGTCAATCTCGAGTTAATCGAATACGAGGCGCAGACGAAGACCGTGGGCCAGTCCTTTCTGGTAACTCTCGTTCTGCCCGATCTCGATATACCGACGCTGATCCCCGGAGCGTCGATGACCGTCACCGCGCGTGTCGATGACGCTTATCAGGCACCGGGACGCGGGGTTCCATAATGGCCGGGCTTGCCTTTGCCTCACTGCTCACTCTTGTCGGGGTGCCGGTGCTTCACGACAGCTATTTCCGCCGCGAACGCACGGCGGATGCGATCAGTGTCGTTGGCGCTGAGGCACAACCGCTTTAGCTGCCGGGCCTGAAAAGCCGCCCCGGCGCTTCCGCGCCCGCGCCGCTCTGCACGGCCTTCAGCATATGCCAGGCCAGCACCTGATTGCTTGCCAGCACCGGTTTATTCAGGGCGGACTCGAGCGGCGCAATCACGTCAAGCGCGCGCAGGTTGGTACAGGACAAAAAGAGCGCGTCCACATCCGCCCCTTCCATCAGCGCAAGGGCGGCATCTTCGATCGAGTCCGGTGAAATGCGGACCACCGTCGCCTCCACGCTGATGTCGAAGCTCCCAAATACCGGCGTATCAATCCCGGCGTCCCGCAGAGCCTCGCGCAGACGTTCGGAAACACTTGCGACATAGGGCGAAAGCAAAGCCAACTTTCGGATGCCAAGGGCGCTGCATGCCGCGATCAGAGCGCTGAGCGGTTCTGTCACATTCTTAGCCACGACCCCGGCGCGCACCCGGCGCGCGACCTCCCCGGCCCCGATCTGCGCGGTGCCGGAAGTGCAGCCATACCCGAGTGCATCGAATTCCATTGCTTCGGGAAAGAGCGACGCTGCCGTGGTCAGATGATGCTCGATCTCCGCCAGCGTATCCGAGGTCACCTCGGTGGAGGAAAGCACACGGCTGACCATCAGTTCCACGTCCGCCGGCAGCATCCGCCGCATGTCCATCTCGATGGTTTCATCCGCCTGCAATGCGATAAGGCCAAGGCGCGGCGCGGTTATATCTCGCGTCCGGTAGGGAAAAACCAGTCCGCTCATCCGTCAACCACCCTGATCTCCGTATCCTGCGGCGCGGAGAGCCAGGCCGCCCCTTCCTCGGTTACGACAATGTTTTCTTCATGCACCATGATGCGGCCATCTCCCAAATCAATGCCGGGCTCGAGCGTCAGGACCATACCCGGCATCAGCTGCGTGGTATCCTCTGCCGTCAGCGACGGCGGCTCGGTCAGTTGCATGCCGACCCCATGCCCCAAACGCCCCGCGTCCGAGCCCCCGGCGCCCCCTGTCACCACCTCATCCATGACCCGAAAGAGATCTTGGGCAGTGGCACCGGGCCGGGCCAGATCGAAAGCCTTGCGCGTTGCTTCGATCAACCTGGCATGAGCGGACGCAACCTGCCCATTGGGTGGGCCAACGGAAAAATTCCGGTCAAAATCGCAGAAATAACCATCCCTAACCAGTCCCGTGTCGAGCATCAGAACGTCCCCTCGCGTCAGAGGCCGCGGTGTTGCCGGAGATATCACATCCGTATAGCCTCCCTGCCCGGCTCCGCCGGCCACATAAGGCACCCAGTCGGCACCGTTTTCCAGACAGGACATCTGGAAATGACGAAACACGCTCTGAAGCGACTTGCCGGCGCTGGCAAAGGTCGGCACCTGGTCAAAAGCAGCATTTGCGACGGCGCAAGACTGTTTTACTTTTTCAATCTCCAGCGGGGATTTTACCACTCTCAACCGTTCAATTATTTTCATATCCGAACATATAACACGATCCGCCAAGATTCGCTGCACCCGCGCCCAGTCGTCCAGCGGCATTCGAAGATAAGTGCCCTGCCCTGACGGCAAACCAATGCGCGTGCCCCCCGGAGCAACCTCGCACAGCGTCTCGGCAAGCAGCGACACCCCGTCATCCTCGGCGTCCGGTGCGCGCCACGTGCGAATATCCTCGATCCAGGTGGTTTGCATCAAGGCTGCACCGATGGTCGGTATCACTGCAATCGGATCGCGCGACGCGCTCAGTACCAGAAACCACGGACGTGTGGGGCTTTCCCAGAAGCGCGTCAGAAATCCGGTGAAATAACGCAAATCAGCGTCGGTGGTCAGCAGCAAGGCGGCGATATCGGCTTCGGCCATCAACTGCTGGGCCCGCGCGGTGCGGCGTCGGAATTCCTCGACGGGAAAGCCCACCTGTGCCATCAGCCCTCCGGTTCTTCGCTGAGGATCAGCAAAACCCGCGATGTAGCGTCCAGCGACAGGTCCTCGGCAGCGGCGATCAATCCGGCAAGCCCCGCCGCACCCGAGGGGGTCGAGGCAAAGCCGCAGGACGCTGCCTGCCGGGCCCCCGCCTCGCCTTCTTCTTCGCTGATCGTCATGAACATATCGGCGTCGCGCGCCAGCCCCTTGAGCGCAATCAGCGACGGCTCCTTGCAATCAAGCCGCCCCATGGCCGACACGGGTCCCTCCGTGACCACAGGACCTGCCGCCGCAATCGAAGCGACAAGCGCGGGGGCCGCTTCCGGTTCCACGATGACGATCTGTGGCGCTTCTCCCCAGACAAGGCGCGCATGCGCCGCACAAGCCCCCGCAAGCCCGCCGACCCCCGCCTGCAGAAAAATATGCGTCGGTGGCGCGGGCATCTGTGCCACGGCTTCCGCCATCAGGATCAGATAGCCCTCCATCAGGCGATGCGGGCGCTCGGTATAGCCGGGCCAGGAACTGTCGGAGAGCAGGATAAGCCCCTCTTCCCCGGCAGCCTTCGCTGCAGCGGCCATACTGTCTTCGTAAACTGCACCTTCACGCACCACCTCCGCTCCATGCACCCGCAAACGCTCGGCAAAGGCCTCCGGTACGGTCTCGGCGATATAGACACGTGCCCGGGCACCGAAAGCCGCGGCACCCGCCGCAACGGAAAGCCCGTGATTTCCGGCGCTCGCCGTCACGTATGTCTGTCCCGCCGCGCGCCCCTCAGCGGCATCGCAGGCGATGACATAAGCCGCGCCCAGCGCCTTGAAGCTACCCAACCCCATGCGCCCGCGTTCGTCCTTGAGGTGGACATGCCCAACACCCAGCGCCTTTGCCACGTCCGGCAGGTCTTCAAGCGGAGTTTCAGCGGCGCGCGGGCAGCCCGCAACGCGTGCGCAGGGTTCTGCGGCCGCCACCGCGGGCCAGGCAACATCGGCAAGGATGGGATGATCCAGACCCTGACCACGATATGAATTGTGCAAAAGTTTCATGCGGGCCATTGCACTGCCAATCGCGGCGCGGGTCAATGGCGCAGATTA
>JBFFFS010000264.1:0-3710 GCA_041557855.1 Roseobacter sp.
ACACCCACCCCGACCATCACCAGACCCGAGCCACCCCGACCGGTGGCTGCCCCATCCGTGCGCATAATTCTCACTTCTTCCCCAGTTCTGCCGTCTGGCCCGGGCCTGCGGCATTGAGCCTTCATAGCAACTGGCCTATCACTGGTCAAAACCCTCTGAGATCAAACAGCGAATATTATTCCTCACGAAAGGTCAGACATGCGCCCTCTTTCCGTCTGCGTCTATTGCGGCTCGCGCGCCGGAACAGACCCCGCCTATCTCGGCGCTGCCGAAACGCTTGGACGCGGCCTTGCCGACGCGGGCTGGCGTCTTGTCTACGGCGCTGGCGACGTCGGGCTGATGGGCGCGGTCGCACGCAGCGCACAGGCCGCCGGAGCCGAGACCTTCGGCGTTATCCCGCAGCACCTCGTGGACTGGGAGGTCGGCAAAACCGATCTGACCTCATACGTGGTGACCGAGACAATGCACGAGCGGAAAAAGGTCATGTTCATGAATAGCGACGCGGTCGTGGTGCTGCCCGGCGGCGCCGGATCGCTGGACGAGTTATTCGAAGTACTGACATGGCGCCAGCTGGGCCTGCACCAAAAACCGATCCTGCTGCTCAACACCAATGGCTACTGGGACCCGTTACTCGCGCTGTTGCGCCATGTGACGGCTCAAGGATTTGCCGATGAAAGTCTGCATGGATTTTACAGCGCCGTGCCCGATGCCGCGACATGCCTCGCCGCACTGCGCCGCGCTTTTTCCGCAGACCAGGCTGTTGCGGAGTAAATCCCCAGCGCGACCCAGATCAGCACGAAGGCCACGAAATGAAGGCTGCTGAAGGCCTCCCCGAAGAGGAAAATCGCCAAGCCGAACTGCATCGTCGGGTTGAGGTAGAGCATTAGACCCACGCTTGCCATCTTCAGCCGCCGCGCCCCATAGCTGAACAGGATCAGCGGTACCGCCGTCATCGGCCCCGCCAACACCAACACCGCAAAGGACAGCGGGTCACCTCCTGTAAGATCGTGGCCAGCGCTCACACCGTAGATCAACAACCCCAGCGCCAGAGGACTCGCCAGCATCACCTCCACGATTACCGAGGTCACGGGGCCCATCGACATCTGTCTCTTCAGCACTCCGTAGAAGGCGAAACTTGTTGCCAGAACAAGCGCAACCCAGGGCAATGCGCCGACACCGATGGTCAGAAGGCTGACCGCGAAGGTCACCAGCGCGATGGCGCACCATTGCAGCACCGCCAGCCGTTCGGCGAAGAGCAGTGTGCCGAGAAGAACCGAGATCAGCGGGTAGATGTAATAGCCCAGTGAACTTTGCAGGGTCTTGCCTGTCTGCACGGCCCAGATGAACAGGGCCCAGTTGACCGAGATGATAAGGGCCGCCGCGATCAGCAGCAGCGTGCTGCGCCGGTCCGCAAAGGCCGCCGGGACTTCGCGCAGGCGCCCCTGGAACGCCAGCAGCCCGGTGAAAAAGACCAGCGACCAAAGGATTCTGTGTGCCAGCACATCGAGCGCGGGCACATGCGACAGGAATTTGTAAAAGACCGGCGACACACCCCAGATCACCGCCGCGCCCAGAACGGCCAGAACGCCCTTTGCTGTTTCAGACAAGTTGACCGCGCCTCCTTGACCGGCTTTTGCGCTCATTGCGGCGCCGCGGCAAGCAAAAAGGCCCCGCGCGCATGCGCAGGGCCTCCGATGTCTAGTGTACGGCCTTCGGGAACGCAGCGACGCCCGTCAGACCCGCAATTTACATGCGGCTGGCGACGTTTTCCCAGTTCACCAGGTTATCGAGGAAGTTCGTCAGGTAGGCCGGACGCTTGTTGCGGAAATCGATGTAATAGGAGTGCTCCCATACGTCACAGCCCAGGAGCGCCGTCTGACCGAAACAGAGAGGGTTCACGCCGTTTTCGGTCTTGGTGACCTTGAGGCTTCCATCCGTATCCTTGACCAGCCAAGCCCAGCCGGAGCCAAACTGACCGGCACCTGCCGCCGAGAAGTCTTCCTTGAACTTGTCAACCGAACCGAAAGCCTCGACCAGAGCGGCTTCAAGCTCGCCCGGCATCTTGCTATCGCCCGGGCCCATCATTTCCCAGAACTGGTTGTGATTCCAAAGCTGGCTGATGTTATTGAAGATCCCGTTCTGAGCAACGGCCGTCGGATCGTAGGTGCCCTTGATGATCTCTTCCAGCGACTTGCCTTCCCAATCTGTGCCCTCGATGGCCTTGTTGCCATTGGTGACATAGGCGTTGTGGTGCAGGTCGTGGTGATACTCGAGCGTCTCCGCGGACATCCCCTTGGATGCAAGCGCATCGTGTACATAGGGAAGATCAGGTAGTTCAAAAGCCATTTGGGCCCCCTTTGGTTTCTTCTTGGGTATAGATGGAATGAAGTCCATCAACATACAAGGTCAAGTGCCAACAGTCCCGAAAAGTTCCGCAAATGGATCGGGACAATGCTGAATAAACCGGTTCAGCAGCCGTTATTCAGTGCGCGGCGTGCAGGTTCCCCGACCGCTGAACCGGTTCGGATAGCCATCTGGATTGGCATAGACGGAAATGCGGTTTGTCGCTTTATGCAGGGTCGCCGAGTATTCGAACGCACTGGTGTACTGGTTGGAGTTGTTGACCAGATCCTTCAGCGTCCAGCGGATCGCCAGTTTCTTGTCGTTGTCTCTGGTGACATGCGCTTCCATCGGCTTGCTGTGGTAATTGAGGATCACCTCATCGAATACAACCACCTCGCCCGAATTCATCACCACGATCGCGATCTTGTCGGCGATCCAGTAAAGCCGCTCTCGCTTCTGCGTGATATCGCAATCGTACATAACGCCGCCAGACTTGGCGGCCATTACGGGCGCCGCGAGGATGCAAAGCATCCCGACCAATACGCTCAATCTCATTTTTTGCCCCAGTTGCGGACCGCAGCGGGCCAGTGCTCCCGCATGAGTCGTTTGAGCGTCCAGAGTCGCACCCGCGTGTCGCCCGGTCAACCTGAGCGCGGGCCTTTCGGCGCAAAACCGCATAGAATTTTAAACAGGCTGCCGCTCTTCCGGTCCCAGGCCGTGCCAATCAGGATGAAACCGAGACTTCCGAGCCCGGCTGCGCTGCCACGCACAGAAGATCGAATACATATTGCGCCTGACTGCGGAAACAGATGACCTGAAACCCCGTCTCGCCGGTTTGCCACAGCGCCGCCGGCACCTGCGCCATGCGGGTGCGCCGAAACATGCCAAGGGCAAAGCTTTCGGGAGCCAGATCGACCGGACAAAGCTTGGCCAGCACGTCGCGGGCATGCGCACCCTCAATTGTGAAAGAAGCACGCGCGTCCGACACATTCACCACCAGCGCGTGAGCGTCTCCCAGCGCATCCTGCAGCTTGGCCACCCGCGTGGGCACTTCATCGTAAGCACAAAGGATCAGCACCTCGTCCGGACTCATCCACGCAATCCCTTCCTGCCCGGAGATGCGCGCCGTGGTTTTCGCGGGCACACCATCCGGCACCACCGCTGCCACGGCCTTTTGCACCGCCTTGTCGCCGAGGTCGCCGCGCAGCGTAATCATGCCCTGCAGAGGCACTTCCTGGATTTCCGCAATGCCGTCTTGGGAAACCGCGCCGTTCAGCGCCGTGATCGGATCAGACATTCTGTTTCTCCCCTGCCCGGTCGTAGAACACCGGACCGACAATCCGTGCCTTGAAGGTCGCGCCCTCGGT
>JBFFFS010000265.1:0-3683 GCA_041557855.1 Roseobacter sp.
GTCCTCCCAGACCGCAAAAGGCTGCCCGGCGTGACCGAGAATATCCTTCGCACCGGCGACGGCAATGACCTGGTCATCTGGACAGCGCCGGCCCGCGAGGAAGAACCAACCGTAGTTTATTTCTCTGGCAATGCCGGCAATCTGGGCAATCGGACCGAACGCTTCCGGCGCTTCCGTCTTTTAGGGGTCGGACTGGTCGCCATGGCCTATCGCGGCTCGAACGGCTCCACCGGAAAGGCAAGCGAGGAGGCCGTGAGCGCCGATGCGCGCCTGCTGCGCGACCAGATGTTCGAGCTGATGGGGTCGGCAAAGAATGGCGCGGTTATCTACTACGGTGAAAGCCTCGGCTCGGCCGTAGCAGTGAAGCTGGCCCGCACACACGCGCCGGACGGGCTCATTCTGGAAGCGCCTTTTACCTCCGTGCCCGACGTTGCGGCAGCAACCTTTCCGATCTTTCCCACGCGCCTGATCCTCGACGAATACTGGGACACCGATGAACACATCCGAAGTCTGAGCGCCCCGCTGCTGGTCATCCACGGAACTGATGACGATGTTGTGCCCTATGCGCAGGGTCAGGCGGTGTTCGAAGCTGCGGGTGCGGTACAGAAATTGTTCGAGTCTGTCGAGGGCGGAACGCACAACAATCTGTGGACCGCAGACGTCCAAAAAACCATCGTGGGGTTTCTCGACCAGTTCTAGAGGCCGTGCATGTCCGGCGCGTACTCCAGAACCAAAGGCACGATGATTTCTTCCTCGTCGAACAGGTGGCGGTTCAGAAAGCCCTCGAAGCCACCTTGCGCTGTCAAAAGGGTTCCGGCCGCGAGGCTCGCATCCTTACCGGCGTGGATCTGTTCCAGAACCGCATTGGTCTTCTCGGCAAGTCCGTGGATGTGCGCATCCAGCGCGTGATGGTCGTGATCGAGAATATCGAAGGCCCGCTCCAGACGGCTGTCGAGCTTGTTGAACACCGGGAAATAGTGGTGATCTTCGATCGAGTGATGGCCCTGCAACTGGTTCAGGAAAAACCCGGTGTAGCGAGCCAGTTCCGGCGCATAACGCGGCGCGTTGCCATCCAGATAGTCCCGCGTCTGCACCTGTATCCGGCCCATCACATCGCGGAACATCAAATGACGGTCGAGCCAGAAGCGCGTCAACTCGTCGAAATTCGAATGGCCCTCCCATCCGTCGCGCGGGTATTTTTGCGCCAGAACGCGCAGGTGTTCCGGCAGGTTTTTGCGGGTGTCGAGAGTATCTGTCATGCTTTCGTATATAGCGTCCGTACCCGCCTCGCACAGTGCAAAAAGCAGAATTATCGCTGGCTGGTTTTCCAGTCCGAATTGATCCAGACCGGTGCGTCTTGCGGCGGAAGCATGTCCCGGCCCAGAATGTGATCGGCCGCCTTTTCACCCACCATGATCGAAGGCGCGTTCAGGTTGCCGTTGGTGATGCGCGGGAAAATGGAGCTGTCAGCAACGCGCAATCCCTTAACGCCAATGACGCGGGTTTGCGGATCGACCACCGCCATCGGATCATCGGACGCGCCCATCCGGCAGGTGCCGCAGGGGTGATAGGCGCTCTCCGCATGCTCGCGAATAAAGCTGTCAAGTTCGTCGTCGCTTTGCACGCTTGCACCTGGCTGGATCTCGCCGTCCGCGTATTTGTCGAAGGCCGGCTGGGCAAAAACCTCGCGGGTCAGCCGGATCGCGGTGCGGAAATCCTGCCAGTCCTGAGCCTCGCTCATGTAGTTGAACCGGATGCGCGGCGGCTCCATCGCGTTGTTGGATCGCAGGGTCACCTGCCCGCGCGACGGTGAGCGGTTGGTGCCGACATGGGCCTGAAAGCCGTGGCCCTCTGCCGCCGCCTTGCCGTTGTAACTGACGGCGATCGGCAGGAAGTGATACTGGATATCGGGGTAATCGACACCTGCGGCGGAACGGATAAATCCCGCCGTCTCAAATTGGTTGGACGCCCCCGGACCGGTTCGGGTCAGCATCCACTGCAGCCCGACCCGCGCCTTGCCCAGCAGGTTCCAGTAGCGGTAGAGCGTGATCGGCAGCTTGCTTTTGACCTGCAAATACAGTTCCAGATGGTCCTGCAGGTTCTGTCCGACACCGGGACGGTCGGCTACAACATCGATACCGTGTTCTTTCAGGTGATCGGCAGGCCCGATACCGGACAACATCAACAGTTTCGGGCTGTTGATCGCCGAGGCCGCGATAATGACTTCCTTGCGGGCGCGCACCGCTTGCACCTGTCGTTTGCGGACGATCTCTACGCCGGTTGCCTTGCCGTCCTTGATTATGACCCGCCGGGCAAAGCCGCGAACAACAGACACGTTATCCCGTTTCAGCGCCGGACGCAGGTAAGCCTTGGCCGCCGACCAGCGCTCGCCTTTGAACACAGTCTGCTCCATCGCGCCGAAGCCTTCCTGCTGGCCGCCGTTGTAATCCTCGGTCACGGGATAGCCGGCCTGACGGCCAGCTTCCTGAAAAGCCATGAAAAGCGGATTCTTGCGGGTTCCGCGCGACACGTGCAGCGGTCCGGAGTGACCGCGATATGTCGTGTCGTCACCACCGCTCCAGTTCTCCATGCGCTTGAAATAGGGCAGTACATCGGCATAGCCCCAGCCTTGCGCGCCACTGTCGCGCCAATGGTTGAAATCCTGCGCATGACCGCGCACGAAGACCATGCCGTTGATCGAGGAGGACCCGCCGATCACCTTGCCCCGCGGCACGTGCATTTTGCGGTTGCCGAGATGGGTCTCCGGTTCGCTTTCGAAACCCCAGTCATAGCGCTTCATGTTCATCGGAAACGACAGGGCGCCGGGCATCTGGATGAACGGCCCGGCATCGCTGCCGCCGTATTCGATCACGATGACCGAATTCGCGCCGTCCTCTGACAGACGGTACGCCAGCGCGCATCCGGCCGACCCCGCCCCGACAATTACATAATCCGCTTCCATTTGATCAAACTTTCAACTCAGTACGGGGCCTCGACCGGACCCATTTTGACGTAAACGGTTTTCAATTGGCTGTAGTGCCCGATCGCCGCCTTGGAGTTTTCGCGCCCGACGCCGGAACCCTTGACCCCGCCGAACGGGGCCTCGACCGGCGCATCGTTGTAGGTGTTGATGTAGCAGGTGCCTGCCTCCAGTTCGTCGATGACGCGGTGCGCACGAGTGATGTCCTGCGTGAAGACGCCGCCGGCAAGTCCCAAGTCGGTGTCGTTGGCGCGCGCGATTACCTCTGCTTCGGTATCGAAATCCAGCACCGACATGACCGGCCCGAATATTTCCTCTCGCGCAATCGCCATGTCGTCGGTGACGTCGGCAAAGACCGTGGGTTCTACGAAAAACCCTTTTCCTTCAATGACCTCTCCGCCACAAATCAACCGAGCTCCCTCTTCGACGCCCTTGGCCAGATAGCCTTTGACGATCTCCAACTGCGCCCTGGAGGTCATGGGCCCCATCTGCACATCCTCGTTCATCGGGTCGCCGATCCTGATCTTGGCAACCCGCTCGGCGAGGCGCTTCAGGAACGCGTCCTTGATGCCCTTTTGCACGAATACGCGCGTGCCGTTGGAACAGACCTGCCCGGTTGAGTAAAAATTCCCCAGCAGCGCTCCGCTAACCGCGTCTTCCAGACTTGCGTCGTCAAAGATGATCAGGGGCGATTTGCCGCCCA
>JBFFFS010000266.1:0-3494 GCA_041557855.1 Roseobacter sp.
CAGCGGGTTCACTTCCAGATCGTTCTCGCGGCTGTGCTCACCGATGATCATGCCGGTGTAAACGTCCGCCTGCGCGCCGATCATCATCCGCCCGCGTTCTTCCAGGTTCCACAGCGCGTATGCCACCGATGTGCCGTTCTCCATGGAAATGAGCACACCCGCGCGCCGTCCCGGGATCGGCCCCTTGTGCGGAGCCCAGCTGTGGAAGACACGGTTGAGCACGCCGGTGCCGCGGGTGTCGGTCAGGAACTCGCCGTGATAGCCGATCAGCCCGCGTGAGGGCACATGGGCGACGATGCGGGTCTTGCCGGCACCGGCGGGTTTCATCTCCACCAGTTCACCGCGACGGACGCCGGTGATTTTCTCGATCACCGCGCCGGAATATTCATCGTCCACATCGATGGTGGCTTCCTCGATCGGCTCATGCCGCACACCGTCGATCTCCCGGAACAGCACCTGCGGGCGCGAGATTGACAGCTCGAACCCTTCGCGGCGCATGTTTTCGATCAGCACGCCCATCTGCAATTCGCCGCGCCCCGCGACCTCGAAGGCCTCGCCGCCTGGCGTGTCCGAGATCTTGATGGCGACGTTGGATTCCGCCTCCTTCATCAGGCGCTCGCGGATCACCCGGCTCTGGACCTTCTTCCCGTCGCGGCCTGCCAGCGGACTGTCGTTGATCCCGAAGGTGACGGTGATGGTCGGTGGGTCGATCGGTTGCGCCGGTAGGGCTTCGTCCACCTGCGGTGCGACGATGCTGTCGGCCACGGTCGCCTTGGACATGCCGGCAAGCGTAACGATGTCACCCGCTTCGGCGAGATCAATCGGCTGTTGTGTCAAACCGCGGAAGGCCAGCACCTTTGTGACCCGGAAATTTTCGACCAGCTTGCCGTCCCGGCTCAATGCCTTGACGGTTTCGCCGGCTTTGACTGTACCCGATTCCACCCGCCCGGTCAGGATGCGCCCGATGAAGGGGTCAGCGCCAAGCGTCGTCGCCAGCATCCGGAAAGGTTCGTCCCGGCGCGCGAGTTGCGCCGGTGCGGGCACATGCGCGACGATCAGGTCAAAAAGTGCGGAGAGATCGGCACGCGGCCCGTCAAGCTCCATGTCCGCCCAGCCCGAACGACCCGAGGCATACATCGCCGGGAAATCCAGCTGGTCGTCATCGGCTCCGAGATTGGCGAAGAGATCAAAGCATTCGTCCAGAGCCCGGTCCGGCTCGGCATCGGGCTTGTCCACCTTGTTGAGCACGACGATCGGGCGCAAACCCAGCGCCAGCGCCTTGGAGGTGACGAATTTCGTCTGCGGCATCGGTCCTTCGGCGGCATCGACCAGCAGTACCACGCCGTCCACCATGCTGAGAATCCGTTCCACCTCGCCGCCGAAATCGGCGTGTCCGGGCGTGTCCACGATATTGATCCGCGTACCCTTCCATTCCACCGAGGTGGCCTTGGCCAGAATGGTGATCCCGCGCTCACGCTCCAGATCGTTGCTGTCCATCGCCCGTTCGGTGGTGGCCTGGTTTTCGCGGTAGGTGCCCGACTGCTTGAGCAACTCGTCCACCAGCGTCGTCTTGCCGTGGTCAACGTGAGCAATGATAGCGATATTTCGCAGGTCCATGGGAAAGCCTCGATGTCATGTAATGTCGCGCGGGGTCGCGCCGTTGTGGGGCGCATACCCCGCGTCCGCTTGGAAAGCCAGAGGGAATCGCGTGCCGTAACGTCCCGGCTAGTGCGAGGCGGTATCCGACAGCAGGTGAATGACCAAAATTCCGGCAACGATCAGCGCCAGCCCGATGATCGCCGGCAGGTCGAGGCGCTGGTTGAAGACGACGAATCCGATGCCCGCGATGAAGACGATGCCCAGACCTGACCAGATGGCATAGACGACGCCGACCGGCATGAACTTCAGCGCCATCCCCAACAGGTAGAAGGCGATCGCATACGCGAGGATGACCACAAGGGTCGGTCCTAGCCGGGTGAACTGCTGGCTGGCCTGCAGGGCCGTTGTGCCAATGGTCTCCGCCAGAATTGCGAAGCATAGGTAAATGTAATGTACCGGCATCGGATCTGCCCTTTTTCAAACCGGCAGGCGATGGGTCTCCTTGATCTGTTCCATCACGAAGCTGGCAGAGACATCGGACAGGCTCACGCGCCGGGTCAAATTCTGATACAACCTGTCGTAGTCGGGCATATCTGCGACCCGCGCCCGGATCAAGTAGTCCAGATCGCCAGTCATCCGGTAGACGCCGAGAATTTGCGGCATGTCTCGCGTGGCGTTGCGAAAATTCTCCAGCCAGTCCGGGGTATGGGCGCTGGTACGGATCATCATGAAAACCATTAGTCCCAGCCCGAGTTTGTCGGGGTTCATCAGGGTGACCCGCCCGTCGATCACGCCTTCCGCCTCCAGCGCCCTGATCCGGCGCCAGCAGGCGTTGCGGCTGAGATTTACCGCGTCACCTATGCTGTCGAGGGATAAGGAGGCGTCCTGTTGCAGTAAATCGATCAGCTTGCGGTCAATGTTGTCAAAGTTCCTCATATGGGTTCTTTACATGGGAAAATTTCAACATGTAAGGCTGAATTAGATAATTTTTGGGAAAAACTCTCATTCGGTTAGGGATAAACTGCGTCAAAATGAATGGAGACCCAGATGATACACCGGCTTTTTCTCGCTCATCCCGCCACTGTCGATGAGACGTTCTTTCAGCACATGCGGTTTGCTTTGCGCTTTTCGTTCAGCCTCTTCACCGCCGGGATGGCGGCGTTGATCCACGCCTTTGTGCCCTGCCTGTGTGAAAAGACCGCAAGCCGCATCATCAGTCAGTTGCACGCGCGCATGCACAATCGCGGCCACTGACACGGTTCGGGCGCGCCGCGTTCCAAACGCGGAATTTCAGGAAAAAACCCTGGCATTAAATATTCATCAACTTAAACGCGCGACTGTCGCAACCGGGAAGTGGGAGCCACCGAATCTGGAGGTTACTCTTTATGCGTTTGTTTTTGTTGCTCCTGTCTGCCGTTTTTCCTGTGGCTCTCGATGCCTCTGTTCTGGAGGGGCCGGTGGAGCGGGGGGAGGCGTTTTCCTTTCTCGTTGTGCCGTTGGCTGCATCGTTTGATCTGCAGTCAGTGCGTAATGCGGATGACGGGCGTATGGTCCTTTTGCACCTGACCGCCGAAGGGGGGAGCCGCGCGGTCCCCGCGCCAGCCGGTCTGTGGCAAAGCGGGCACCCAAGGGGCCCGTTCGAAGTGTCCGCGTTCCCTGACCGTGGCATCGCGGCAGAGCGGACTCCGAGCAGGGTCGGCGCCTTCCGGCCTGCCCTCGATTACGGGGCGGTGCGCGAGCCGGTGAAAGTGCCGGTTCCATCCGCGCTAGCGGCCTTGTTGTCGGCACTGGTTTTTCTGGCGCGCCCGTTCAATGCGTTCCGACCCGGACCGAAGCGCCGTTATCGGCGAGAGCATGTGTCTGCGGAGCACACGCGCGCCGGTGTTAGCCTGCCA
>JBFFFS010000267.1:0-3400 GCA_041557855.1 Roseobacter sp.
GAATTGGCATAGCGGTAGCGCTTTGCCTTGCACAGCCGGATACCGTCGATGATCGACGCATGGTTGAGAGCCTCGGAAATGACCGCATCTTCCGGTCCGAGAAGCGGTTCGAAAAGTCCGCCGGTGGCGTCAAAACAGGCAGCAAACAGAATTGCGTCGTCCATCTTCAGGAACTGGGCAAGGCGCTGTTCCAAAGCGCTGTGCAAGTCCTGCGTGCCGCAGATGAAACGGACCGATGCCATGCCGAATCCACGTGGCGTCATCGCCTCGCAGGCCGCAGCGATCAGGTCGGGATGATCTGCAAGGCCGAGATAATTGTTGGCGCACAGGTTGATCACTGTGCGTGGACCCACTGAAATCTGCCCCGACTGCGGAGATGTTATCTCGCGTTCGCGCTTCATCATGCCGTCGGCGGCGATTCCGTCGAGCGTATCGCTGATGTGCTTGAGGTAAGCGTCGGTCATGGACAGTCTCCTTTTCCTCAATGATCTAACATATCGGACGTGATTCCGAAATAGAGGATTTACCGTATCTTGGAATTTTTCCGTGATTACGGATTTTTATCAGGCATCCTGAACCACCAGAAAGGCGCGGGCTGCACCGATGGCGCGGATCTGATGCGGGACATCGGCACTGTACCGCGCCGTATCCCCTGCCTGCAAACGGCTGGTATTGTCGCCGCTGGTGACATCGAGAACACCCTCCATGACGGTAAGGTGTTCGCGTGCACCCCGGGTGTGCGGCTGGCTATCCAGCAGACCATCAAGCGAGAAAACCAGTTCGTAGACCTCGTGTTTTCCGGCTTCCTCCGGCGGTGAGAGGATACGGATACGCACACCTTTTCCCATATTGTCGATCGTCGGAACATCCTGAGCACGCAGGGTTTCGATCCGCGCCGGGGCGGCCGACGTGTCCAGCAGGCCGGCGAAATCGACCCCGAGCGCGCGGGTGAGGTTCCAAAGCGTGGCAATGGTCGGGCTGCTTTCGCCACGTTCGATCTGGCTGACCATCGAGCGGGAGACGCCTGACAGTTTCGCCACCGCATCGAGCGACAACCCCTGCGCGCGCCGCGCCTCCTTGAGGCGCGCAGGCAATTGAGCAAGGGTCGCGTCGGCTGTATCCGTCATATCGGATTTTTCGCCGATATAGAAGAACCTGTCAACCGCTTAAGGCCTGACCCGAGGTCGATGCTGACAAGCCTTTCAATCGGCTTCATACTAACGGTCAAATCGCATCAGGGGAGCGAAACCATGACCCAAGATATCGTCATTCTGGACGGCGCACGCACCGCAATCGGAACCTTTGGCGGCGCATTGGCAGCGACACCACCCATCGATCTGGCGTCCACTGCCAGCAAGGCCGCGCTCAAGCGCGCCGGGGTCGAGGGCGGGCAAATCGGGCACGTCGTCTTTGGCCATGTCATCAACACCGAACCGCGCGACATGTATCTCAGCCGCGTCGCAGCGATGGACGCGGGTGTGCCGGACAGTGTGCCCGCGATGAACGTCAACCGCCTCTGCGGTTCCGGCGCGCAGGCGATTGTCTCGGTCATTCAGTCCCTGATGCTGGGCGATGCGAACTTCGGTCTTGCGGGCGGCGCTGAAAACATGTCCCGGTCGCCATTCATCATGCCGCAGCAGCGTTGGGGTGCTAAAATGGGCGATGTAAAGTCGCTCGACATGATGCTGGGGGCGCTCAACTGCCCCTTTGGAACCGGGCACATGGGCGTTACGGCCGAAAATGTCGCCAAGGAACATGACATCAGCCGCGCCGCGCAGGATGCTTTTGCGCTGCAAAGCCAAACCCGTGCGGCCGAAGCAATCGCATCGGGTTATTTCGAAGATCAGATCACCCCGGTTCAGGTCCGCATCAAGCGCGACATGGTGGATTTCAAGGTCGATGAGCACCCCAAGGCCACCACAGAAGAGGCGCTGTCCGGTTTGCGACCGGTCTTTCAGAAGGACGGCACGGTTACGGCGGGCAATGCCTCCGGCATTAACGACGGCGCAGCGGCAATCGTGCTGGCGACGGCGGATGCGGCTGAAAAAGCGGGGCTGACCCCGAAAGCGCGTGTTCTGGGGTATGCGCATGCAGGCGTGCGCCCGGAAGTCATGGGCATCGGCCCCGTCCCCGCAGTGCGCAGCCTCATGGAGCGAACCGGTCTTTCAGCGGAAGACTTCGACGTGATCGAAAGCAACGAAGCCTTTGCCGCGCAAGCACTGGCCGTCAGCAAGGAGCTCGGTTTCGACCCCGCGAAGGTCAATCCCAACGGCGGGGCAATCGCGTTGGGCCATCCCGTGGGCGCGACAGGCGCTATCATCACGCTCAAGGCGCTTTATGAATTGCATCGCATCGGCGGCACGCGCGCGCTGATCACCATGTGCATCGGTGGCGGTCAGGGCATTGCACTGGCGATAGAGCGTCTCTGACGCCCATCAGAAAAACGCAAAATCCACGAGCAGGAAAGTAAGTGCCCCTGAAATCCCGATGCTCACACCTAGGATCACGGCCCCCAGCGCCCATCGCAAAAGTCCGTGGTCCTTGCGCGGCGGCGCGGGGTTCCCTTGCCGGATCAGCGCGGCCTCGACGAGGCGTGGCAACCGCGGGCCGAAACGCGCCATCACCCTCGCGGTCTTTGACAGGTCGCGGAGGGTCGCACGCGGGCCGATAGACTGCGAGATGTAGTTGCTCACGATGGGGCTGGCGACCTGCCAGATGTTGATCTGCGGGTTGAGTGACCGGGCCACTCCTTCCACCACCACCATGGTGCGCTGCAGCAGGATCAACTCCGTCCGTGTCTCCATACCGAAACGCTCTGTGACTTCGAAAAGATAACTCAGAAGCCTTCCCATGGAGATTTTAGACGCATCCATGCCAAAAATAGGCTCTCCCACCGCGCGCAATGCCCGCGCGAATTCATCCACGTCGCGGTTTGCGGGCACATAGCCCGCCTCGAAATGCACCTCCGCCACGCGCTTGTAATCGCGGCGGATAAAGCCGAAGAGAATTTCCGCATAAACCCGGCGGGTATATTCGTCGATGTGCCCCATGATGCCGAAATCGAAGGCTACGAGGTCCCCGTTCGGCGCGACCTTTAGGTTTCCCTGATGCATGTCGGCATGAAAGTATCCGTCCCGGAGCGCCTGGTTTAGGAACAGTTGTAACACGCGATCGCCCAGTTCCACCCGGTCATGTCCCGCAGCATCGATGGCTTCGTTATCTCCCAAAGGCACCCCTTCGGCCCAGCCCAAGGTCATGACGCGGCGTGCAGAATATGCCCATTTGATAGCCGGAAGCTGGAAGCCGTCGTCTTTATCGGTATTGGCGGCGAATTCGGAAGCAGCCGCGGACTCCAGACGCAAATCAAGCTCGCCCTGCACCACGCCGTCGAAATGTTCGA
>JBFFFS010000268.1:0-3364 GCA_041557855.1 Roseobacter sp.
GCATCGCAGTGCCGTAGGGCACATCCGCCGCCATCGCCGCCGAAGTAACAGTGAGCAGCTTGCCCTCGAGATGCCGACGCATAGCGTAGGCCACAATGTTCCATCTTGGATCCACCGTTGCAAGGCTTGTCCGCTTTTCGGATATTTCGCGGTTGGATTCCACAAAGGTCAGGATCCGCAGCAATTCCTCGCGCGTCATTTTTGATATCTCCTGTCGTCCGACGGGCTGGTCGAACCCATGATTTCCAAGCTGCCCCAGCAAACCAGAAGCGGTTCGTCCAAATCTGACATTTCACGTGTTCAGCAACAAGGCCGTCCCGTGCGACGGTTCTGAAACAAGTGATTTCGGGGGAGGAGACCATGGCGCAATCGGAATACGACTATATCGTGATTGGCGCTGGCTCGGCCGGCTGCGCCGTTGCCGGTCGCCTGGCCGAGGCCGGGCAATCGGTACTGTTGCTGGAAGCCGGTGGCAAAGACCGCAATCCCTTTATTCATATTCCGCTGGGCTATTCGATGCTCTACGCCAATCCTATGGTTAACTGGTGCTATGAAAGCGCGCCCGAGCCGAATCTGAACAATCGCCGCCTGTTCCAGCCGCGCGGCAAGGTCCTGGGCGGGACCGGCGCGATCAACGGCATGATCTATATGCGCGGCCAGCCACAGGATTTCGACGGCTGGGAAGAGGAGGGCTGCACTGGCTGGGGCTGGGACGGCGTCCTACCCTATTTCAAATCCTGCGAAGATCAGGAACGCGGCGCCAATGAGTTTCACGGAACGGGAGGCCCCGTGGCGGTCTCGGATATTCGCACTAAACACGCGCTTGGCGAAGCCTTCCATGCAGCCTCCGAGGCGCTTGGCGTGCCACGCAACGACGATTTCAATGGCGCGCAGCAGGAAGGCACCGGGTATGTTCAGACCACGACCAAGAAAGGTATGCGCTGGAGTACCGCGGCGGGTTATCTGCGCGGATCAGCGAAACGCAATATAGACCTGACGCTGAATGCCATGGTGGAGCGCATTGCGCTGGACGGCCGCCGCGCCTCCGGCGTGCGTTGGACCGACCGACGCGGCACACATGAGGCCCGCGCCCGTCGCGAAATCATCCTGAGCTGCGGCACCTTCAACTCTCCGCAGCTCCTACAATTGTCGGGTATTGGCCCCGCCGCGCTGCTCAAGCAACACGGCATTAAGGTGCAGCACGATCTGCCCGGCGTTGGTGAAAACCTACAGGATCATTTCGGCATCGGGGCCGAGTATCGCTCGACCGTCCACAGTACGGTCAACGACCTCTATAACAACAAGTTCAAGGGCGGATTGCAGCTTTTGCGGCACTTGATTTTCCGCACCGGACCGTTTGCTGATAATGGCAATTATTCAAATACCTTCATCTGCTCCGGCCCCGAGATTGACCGGCCTGACATGATGGTCACCTTCATGGCCTGGTGCACCGATGAACAGCTCAAGCCACGCCCGTTCTCGGGATTTACCATTCTTGCCGAACATATGCGCCCGAACTCCCGCGGGCATGTAAGGATATCCGGCCCGGATCCCAGCGATAAGCCGGAGATCCAATTTAATTTCTTCGCCGACGAGGCCGACCAGCGCGCCGCCATCGCGGGGCTGCAATTCGGGCGCAAGATCGCGGAGACCGCACCAATGTCCGATTGCGTAGAGTACGAGCTGTCACCGGGAAAGGAGGTCCAATCCGAGGCCGAGTTGCTGGAATACTGCCGGTCCAATGGCCTGTCCTTGCTGCACCCGGTCGGCACCTGCAAGATGGGCGTGGGCGCAGATGCGGTTGTCGATCCGCGCCTCAAGGTGCACGGTATCGACCGGCTGCGGGTGGCCGATGCCTCGATCATGCCGCGAATCGTCACCGGCAACACCAATGCCGCCTCGATCATGATCGGCGAAAAGGCCGCCGCTTTGATCCTCGAGGATGCGAAGGAGCACGACTGATGCAGACGCTTGGACTGGCCCTTATGGGCACCGGCCGCATGGCTCATGTCTATGGCCCCAAGATCAACGCCCATCCCGGGCTGCGACTCGAGGCGGTCTATAATCCGCGCATCGCATCGGCGACTAAGGCATCCGATCTTTATGGCGGACGACCGATGGACGATCTGGAAGCGGTTTTGACCGATCCGGCAGTGGACGCGGTGGTGATCGCCACGCCCACCGACACCCATTTGGGCTACATCGAGGCTGCAGCCCGAGCAGGAAAACCGATTTATTGCGAAAAGCCGCTGGATCAATCAGTAGACCGGGTGGACCGGGCGATGGCGGCGCTGAGCGATCATCCCGTGCCCTTCATGCTGGGCTTCAACCGTCGCTTTGACCCGGATAACGGGGCGCTGCGCGAGGCGGTAAAAAACGGCGAGATCGGCCGGCTCAATATGTTGATGAGCTGGTCGCGCGAACCCAGCCCGCCACCAATTGACTATGTCCGCGCCTCTGGTGGCTATTTCGTCGATGCTACGATCCACGATATCGACCTGCTCTGCTGGATTGCCGGGGAGCGCCCGGTCGAGGTCATGGCCGCCGGCTCCTGCATGTTCGACGCGCAAATCGGCGCCGAAGGAGATTTCGACATGACCATGACAACGTTGAAAATGCCTTCGGGCGCACTGGTTCATATCAACAATTCGCGCGCTTGCGCTTATGGGTTCGACCAGCGGCTTGAGGCTTTTGGCGATAATGGCATGGTGCAGACGCTCAACCACCGCGACGACAACCTCGTGCGCTGGGACAAGACCCGCACCGTCGCTCGCGAACCGCTCAAGTATTTCTTTCTGGAGCGCTATGACCAGTCTTTCTACAACGCGCTGGATGAGTTCCACGCTGCGGTGACAGGTAACCGCGCTCCATCAGCCACTGCAGAGGACGGGCGTGCAGCGCTTGCCATTGCACTGGCTTGCACCCAATCGGCAAAATTGGGAAAAACTGTGCACCCCGAATATGGTTAGTAAGATTAGCGCCAAACAAAAGTAACCTTAGCCTTTGCCATGGCGGACCAACTGACGCGCCATAGAAACTCTGAAAAAGTTTTTTGGACCGAACATTTTCCCTTGTCGCGACGCACGGCCTTCGCTCATGTATGCGGCCCAGGCTCTATCTTCCTGGGAGCAATTCGGCGGTGCAGGATCGCTTGCTCTGTACCGCTCAGTCCCGCGGCTTATTCGACGGCCCTGGTATAGATGTTTGCGAAAGTTATCGTTGTTTGAGCGGGTGTTTTTCCACGGTATCTTGCTTCGGCCAAGAACTCGACGCAGGCTGAAACGGCACGCGCAGGGAGAAGTCTGATGCCTGTAATTAATCGCTTGGCCGAAATGCTGCCGGAAATTTCCGAATGGCGGCGCGA
>JBFFFS010000269.1:0-3354 GCA_041557855.1 Roseobacter sp.
CCTTCGACCTGAATCTTGGCGTTGGGAAAGCTCTCGCGCAGAAGGTCCTCGATTTCTTTGGCTTGCATGGGCATGGTGCGGCTCCACAATTGCTTTGGTGCAGATGTAATCGGAGCGCGGCCCGGTAACAAGGTGTCAAATGGCGCAAAACCGCGCAGCATGAAACACGATATCGCGGCAGACAGTTTCGGGCAGACATCCCCGGAAGGCTGCGTCATACTTCGCGGGCAAGGAGGCGAAAGATGGACGGTTTTGACAACGCGCCCGAGCAGGCGCTGAGCTGGGCCCGAGAGGGGCGCGGGGCTGTCATCGCGACGGTAATCGAGACCTGGGGCTCGGCTCCGCGTCGGGTGGGCGCACAACTTGTGATCGCGGGCGACGGAGAGATGCAAGGCTCTGTCTCGGGCGGCTGTGTCGAAGGCGCGGTGGTGCTCGAAGCCCAGGAAGCGCTTGAAAAGCGTGAAGCGAAGATACTGGAATACGGCGTCAGCGATGGGGACGCTTTCGCGGTGGGGCTGGCCTGCGGCGGAACCATTCGAATCCTTGTAGAACCGGTGGGTGATGTTTTGCCGCTCGCGCTGCTTGAAGAGCTGGTCTCCGCGCGAAAAGCGCGCCAACCGGTGGCCTATGAGGTGAAGCTCTCCGAGCCGCGCCGCCGGCTTGTCTCTGACGGCTATGCCGAACGTTTTGCCATGGACCGTTCGGGCTTCGAGGCGGACGGCGATGTATTCGTGGCCATTCACAACCCGCCGCTGCGGTTGGTAATCGTCGGCGCGGTCCACATTGCGCAGGCGCTGGTACCGATGGCGCGGATTGCAGGGTACGATCCTTTTATCGTCGATCCACGTGGGGCGTTCGGATCGGAAGCACGGTTTCCCGGCGAAAACTTGCTGGCGGATTGGCCGGACGAGGCGCTGGCCAAAATCGGGCTGGATACGCGCACGGCTGTGGTGCTGCTGACCCACGACCCCAAGCTCGATGATCCCGCGCTTCATCTTGCCTTGAAATCCCAGTGTTTCTACATCGGCGCGCTGGGTTCCAAGCGCACCCATGCCGCGCGCGTCGCCCGTTTGGAGGAGGCCGGCTTCGATTCTGCCGCGATCGCGCGAATACACGGCCCGGTCGGTCTGGATATCGGGGCCTCCGGACCACCTGAAATTGCGGTATCCATCCTTGCCGAAATGACAAAAGTGCTAAGGCGCGGGGCATGATCTTCGGACCGACCCCCATCGATGCGGCCCAAGGTACCGTGCTGGCCCATTCGGTCCTTCTGGGTGAGCGCGGTCGCCTGCGCAAAGGGCGGGTGCTGGAGCCGGAGGACATCGCGGCGTTGCGGGCAGCGGGACTTGAAGAGGTCATCGTGGCGCGGCTCGAGGTGGACGACGTGCACGAGGATGCCGCTGCCAAAGCGCTTGCCGCCGCTTTTGTCCCGGATCCCGAAGAGCAGGGCCTCGTGCTGACCGCGCCCTTCACGGGGCGCGTCAATCTGCTGGCGCGGGGACCGGGCGTCGCGTTGCTGGACGTGGCCGCCATCGAGGCGGTCAACCGTATCCATCCGATGATCACCATCGCCACTGTCCCGGCTTTTCAGCAGATGCAGGACGGTGGGATGGTCGCAACGATCAAGATCATCTCCTATGCGGTGCCGCAAGCCGCACTTAAGGCAGCATGCGAGGCGGCGCAGGCAGCACTCAGGCTTGCGCGACCTGCGCTCAATTCCGTCAGGCTGATCGTGACCGATATCGACGGCGGGCCGGGCGACAAGGGCTGGAAAGCCATTGCCGACCGGGTAGCGGCCTTCGGTCTCACCCTTGATACGCCATCACGTACTGCTCATACCACCTCCGCACTGGCGCGGGCCCTGAGAGAGGAGACGGCGGAGCTGACACTGATCCTGACAGGCTCGGCGACCTCCGACATTCACGACGTGGCCCCAAGTGCTGTTGTCGCTGCCGGAGGCCGCGTCGAGCGCTTCGGTATGCCGGTGGACCCGGGCAACCTGTTGTTCATCGGACAACTGCCCGGAGGGATGGTGATCGGCCTGCCGGGCTGCGCGAGGGCTCCGGCGCTGAATGGAGCGGATTGGGTTCTGGCACGTGTGCTTTGTGGCGTGGAGGTGACAGGCGACGATATCGCAGCCATGGGCGTCGGCGGCCTACTCAAGGAAATTCCAAGCCGCCCGCAGCCGCGCCGGGGCAGTCGGGCCGGCTAACTCGCGCGGAGGATGACCTCTTTTCAAAGTTGTTGAAAATTTTGGTTCTCAATGAGCAAGGCACGTGTTTAACTCGCCATCAACGAGAACACGAATAGGGAGGAAACTATGGCACAGGTCTCAATGACCGTGAACGGGAAGGCCGCGTCTGGGGAGGTTGAAGGGCGCACGCTTTTGTCGTCATTTCTACGCGATGGGCTGGGCCTGACAGGGACACACGTGGGCTGCGATACCAGCCAGTGCGGCGCCTGCGTGGTGCATGTGAACGGCGAGGCCGTGAAGGCCTGCACGATGCTCGCGGCGGAAGCGCAGGGCGCAGAAGTCACTACGATCGAGGCGATGGCCAACCCCGACGGGTCGCTGAGCGTCATTCAGCAGGCATTTCAGGATCATCACGGGTTGCAGTGCGGCTTTTGTACGCCCGGCATGGTGATGTCTGCGGCGGCATTGCTGAAGGAGAACCCCAAGCCCTCCGAACGGGAGGTGCGGGAGTATCTCGAAGGCAATATTTGCCGCTGCACAGGCTACCACAACATCGTCAAGGCGATCATGGCGGCATCCGGTCAGGATGTCGGCGCAGTTGCCGCTGAGTGAACCATAAAAGGGGCAGGAGCCCCGAACCCCGGCACATCTCCTGAAAGATGATGGAACTCCGGGGTGATTTGCAGGGTCGGCCAAGAGCCACCGCACCATAGGGAGAAATACCATGCCAAAAGATGGAGGCATCGGCGCCAGCTCAAAGCGGCGCGAGGACGTCCGGTTTCTGACGGGAGCCGGCAACTACACCGACGACATAAACATCAACGGTCAGGCCTACGTCTATTTCCTGCGCTCTGATGTTGCGCACGGGAAACTCAACAAGGTTGACACCTCGGCGGCCGAGGCGATGCCGGGTGTGGTGAAGGTATTCACCGGCGCGGATTTCGAGGCCGTAGGCGGCATGCCGTGCGGCTGGCAGGTGACCGACAGGCATGGCCAACCGATGCAGGAGCCGCGGCATCCGGTACTCGCGCATGGCAAGGTCCGCCACGTGGGCGAACCGATCGCCGCGGTGGTCGCTGACACGTTGGAGCAGGCGCGCGACGCGGCCGAAGCCATTGTCCTCGATGTCGAGGAACTGCCCGCAGTCATAGACATGAAGA
>JBFFFS010000270.1:0-3353 GCA_041557855.1 Roseobacter sp.
CTCTATGGTTCTGAGGGCGGACTGGCACTGCTCCGCAGCCGTCACCCCCTCGCCAACAGTACCCGCGACATGAACCCAGCCGCCGGCGACCACTGCCCGGCAATAGCCGATCCGGGTCTCGAAGGGACTACCAGAGGGGATACGTCGGATGGTCATTCCTGGTCTCCTTTACCGTGTCAAAACGGGCTCAAAATCAGGATCGATATAGCGTCGGTAGCACATCGGTATCACGTCGGTGCGCGGCGCGCGCTGGGTTCAGCAAAATTCAACGCCAGGGCCTCGGCACGCATGATAAAAAAAGGGCAGGCCCGATCGGACCTGCCTCTTTCAACTTTACGGCAAGGATCATCGCCGGTCAGCTTGCGCTGGCGGGCTCTTTTTCCGCGTCGGCGTGAATCATCAGCGGCGCCGCGTCAGAGGTCACGGCCTCCTCGTTGACGACCACCTCGGTCACGCTGTCCAGACCGGGCAATTCGAACATCGTGTCGAGCAGGATGTCCTCCAGGATCGACCGCAACCCGCGTGCACCGGTTTTTCGTTGAATGGCGCGTTTGGCGATGGCCGTCAGCGCGTCATCCGTGAAAGTCAGTTGCGTGTCTTCCAGTTCGAACAGGCGCTGATATTGTTTGACCAGCGCGTTCTTGGGCTGCGTGAGGATCGTGACCAGCGCGTCCTCGTCCAGATCTTCCAGCGTCGCCAGAACCGGCAAACGGCCAACGAATTCCGGGATCAGACCGAATTTCAACAGATCTTCCGGCTCAAGGTCGGTGAAAATCTCGCCCACGCCGCGGTCGTCGTTGTCGCGCACATCCGCGCCAAAGCCCATTGCCGACCCTTTGCCGCGTGCGGCAATAATCTTGTCGAGGCCCGCGAAGGCGCCCCCGCAGATGAACAGGATATTGGTGGTATCGACCTGCAGGAATTCCTGCTGAGGATGCTTGCGCCCGCCCTGCGGCGGCACCGAAGCGACCGTCCCTTCCATCAGCTTCAGCAGCGCCTGTTGCACGCCCTCACCCGACACGTCGCGGGTGATCGATGGATTTTCGGATTTCCGGGTGATCTTATCCACCTCGTCGATATAGACGATCCCGCGCTGCGCGCGTTCGACGTTGTACTCGGAGGCCTGCAGCAGCTTGAGAATGATGTTCTCCACGTCCTCGCCCACATAGCCCGCTTCGGTGAGCGTGGTTGCGTCGGCCATGGTGAAAGGTACATCGAGGATGCGCGCCAGCGTCTGCGCCAGAAGCGTCTTGCCGCATCCGGTTGGGCCGATCAGCAGAATGTTCGATTTCGCAAGTTCGATATCGGTGCCCTTCTGGGCATGATTGAGCCGCTTGTAATGGTTGTGCACGGCAACGGACAGAACCCGCTTGGCCGTCGCCTGACCGATCACGTAGTCGTCAAGCACCGCGCAGATATCCTTGGGCGTGGGTACGCCATCTGTGGATTTCAGCCCGGATGCCTTCGTTTCCTCGCGGATGATGTCCATGCAAAGTTCGACGCATTCGTCGCAAATGAACACCGTGGGTCCTGCAATCAGCTTGCGCACCTCGTGCTGGCTCTTGCCGCAAAAGCTGCAGTAGAGCGTGTTCTTGCTGTCGCCGCTTGAATTCGTCGCCATATCCGGCCTTTCGGGTCTTGCATGTGGGTCATGCGGTCCGGCGTTCCGAACCGCACTGGTTTTTCAATTTGTGACAGCTTAAAACACCACTTTCAGGTCCACAATCTCTAATTGGTAAACCGGCGGCGCCCCCCTCGGGGACTTTTAGCTGTCTCCTTCCGATTTGCCGCGGTTCTCCACGATCTCGTCGATCAGACCGAATTCCTTGGCTTCCTCTGGCGACATGAAATTATCGCGCTCCAGAGCATTCTCAACCTTTTTAAGGGTTTGCCCCGTGTGCTTCACGTAAATTTCATTGAGCCGCTGCTTGAGTTTCTGGGTCTCTTGCGCGTGGATCATGATGTCCGTCGCCTGCCCCTGATAGCCGCCAGAGGGCTGGTGAACCATGACCCGGGAGTTCGGCAAAGAAAAACGCATTCCCGGCTCACCTGCTGCCAAAAGCAGCGATCCCATGGAGGCCGCCTGCCCGATCACCAGCGTGGAGACCTTGGGTTTGATGTATTGCATGGTGTCGTAGATCGACAATCCGGAGGTGACGACGCCGCCGGGGCTGTTGATATACATCGAAATTTCCTTGGAGGGGTTCTCCGCCTCGAGGTGCAGCAACTGCGCGACGATCAGCGATGACATGCCATCGTGCACAGGCCCGTTGAGAAAAATGATCCGCTCCTTCAGCAGGCGCGAGAAAATGTCGTAGGCGCGTTCGCCCCGGCTGGTCTGCTCAACGACCATCGGAACAAGATTCATGTAGGTTTCAAGGGGATCGTTCATGTGGGATGCCTGTTTGCTGTTGTCTGGCAAGACCATACCCGCCGGACCGTTGACAAAACCTTAGTATCGCCGCCGGGGGGCTGCAAGGGGGGCGGGACAACTTTGGCCGGTACCGTTGAACTGCGGCACGGCGCGGCTAGATGCCCCGGCATGACTGAGCGTTTCCCCCCCACCCGCAGTGCCGCGCTGGCCCGGCTCGAAGCCTTTGCGCCAAGCGCGGGTAAAACCTATGCCGACCGGCGCAATTTCGATCTTGGACCGGAGGCTCATGACGGGGTCTCGCAGCTATCGCCCTACCTGCGCTGCCGGCTGCTGACCGAACCGCAGGTGATTGGCAAAGTATTGGATCATCACAGCCCACAGGCGGCGGAAAAATTCATCCAGGAGGTCTATTGGCGGACCTACTGGAAAGGCTGGCTGGAGATGCGACCGGGCGTCTGGAAGCAGTATCTGGCAGACCTTCAGCGGCAGTGGGATGCGGCGCAGACCCAAGATGGGCTGCGCGCAAGATGGGAGGCGGCCTGCACCGGGCAAACCGACATAGACTTCTTTAACTTCTGGTCACAGGAGCTTGTATCAACAGGATATCTTCATAATCATGCGCGGATGTGGTTCGCCTCGATCTGGATATTCACCCTTCGACTTCCCTGGGTACTGGGCGCGGATTTTTTCCTGCGGCACCTGCTGGATGGCGATCCGGCATCGAATACGCTGGGCTGGCGCTGGGTGGCGGGCCTGCAGACCCCCGGCAAGACATACCTTGCGCGGGCCAGCAATATCGCGAAGTTTACCGACGGACGGTTCCACCCCAAATGGCCGCTTGCATCGGAAGCGCCGGCTCTGGACGGCGCACCGGCACCCTTACCCGGCCCCGTGCCGGAAGATGGCAGGCCCGACGCCGCCCTGCGTACGGGTTTCCTGCTGCATGAAGAAGACCTGTCGCCCGAATTCGCGCTGACAG
>JBFFFS010000271.1:0-3317 GCA_041557855.1 Roseobacter sp.
CGGTGCGCGGTTGTCGTGGTACATCCCGGCATTGGTCGCAAAGGCAAGGCGCAAGCCATCGGATGCGAGGTGCCGGTCAACGCTGGAAAACTGCCCCAGGATATTGCCTTCGTCATCGCGCAGAAAAAGGGCTAGCTGCTCCGTTCGCGCATTTACCTTGCAGATCGTGAATGAGGCACCGGCGAAGGTTACATCTTCACAGGAAACGGCTCGGACTGCAGGCGCGGAGGCCAGTAAAAACACGAGCAAACAGCCAACAGTCCATGCGGCACGGATCATTCCGGGTCACTTTTCCCCGGCTCCTGCGCGGTATCGCGGCGCACCTCCGCACGGTTCAGCATTTCGCGCGTTTCATCCATCCGGTCAAAGGTCTCATCCAGCTGAAAGCGCAGATCAGGGGCGAATTTGAGCGCAAGCTTCTTGGCAACGATGCGGCGCAACTCGCCTTTGTTGCGGGCCAGTAGGGCGATAACTTCATCCTGCCCGCGACCGCCGAGCGGCAGCACGTAGGCCGTCGCAATCTTCAGATCCGGGGATGTGCGTACTTCGCCCACGGTGATCGAGAGGCGGTTCAGGTCGGGGTCGTGGACATCGCCACGCGCCAGCACGTCTGACAGCGCACGCCGGATCGTTTCACCGACACGAAGCTGGCGTTGTGAAGGGCCTGGCCCGTCATGAAATTTGTTTCTTCCCATACGCCCCATCTAAGCGGTTCAAGCCCCTTTGCCAAGCGGGCTGCAACGGGTTAAGAGACGGTCCTTATCGTGAGCGCAGGAGGGCTCGGCATGAATACGCCAATCAAGATCGCGGTGACCGGCGTTTCCGGACGCATGGGCCGTATGCTGGTCGAGACTGTGGACGCATCGGAGCGCGCGCTTCTCTGCGCCGCCATTGAAAGGCCGGGTCATGACTGGATTGGAAAGGATCTTGGCGAGGTCATGGGCGTTTCGCCGCGCGGCATCGTCGTGACCGATGATATTGATGAGGCGCTGAAGGAGGCAGAGGCGATCATCGATTTCACCGCACCTGCTGCCACAATCGGATTCGCTGATGCGGCGGCGCGTGCCGGCGCCGTGCACGTGATCGGAACGACAGGGATGACGGCCGAGGAGATCGCACAACTTGAGCCTGCCGCACAGAAAGCCACTATCGTGCGTGCAGGAAACATGAGTCTTGGTGTCAACCTGCTGGTACAATTGACCAAAAAGGTCGCTGCCGCTCTTGATGACGATTACGACATCGAGGTGATCGAAGCGCATCACAATCAAAAAGTCGATGCGCCATCTGGTACGGCACTGATGCTGGGCGAGGCCGCCGCCGCCGGGCGTGGCGTCGATCTTGAGGCGGTCAGTGACCGGGCGCGCGATGGCATCACTGGGGCGCGCAAGCGCGGAGATATCGGATTCTCGACCATTCGCGGTGGGGATATCGTCGGAGAACACGACGTCATGTTTGCCGCTGCAGGTGAACGTATCGTGCTGCGCCATATCGCGTCGGATCGTTCCGTTTTTGCGCGTGGCGCCCTAAAAGCCGCGCTCTGGGCAAACGGAAAGGCCCCGGGCGCTTATGATATGCTGGATGTTCTGGGTCTGAAAGACAGCTAAATAAAACTTCCGACAAATTGTGATCCGACCGGGCATTGCCGCCGTAAGAAGTTGCGAGTCAACGGAAGCGTCACGTCATGCAAAAAATGTGTGCAGCATTTGGTGTTTTTGCGGTTTGCGTAGCAGCCGCACCGGCCTTTGCCGAGTTCACCAAGGTAACGAATGAAAGTGAATTCGTGTCGATCGTCTCTGGCAAGGAACTCGAGCGGCCCTTTGTGAAGCTTGAAGTTTCGGCACAGGGAGAAATCACCGGTCGGGGAGCGGCATGGCCAGTTGAGGGTAGCTGGACATGGCGCGACGGGTATTTCTGTCGTGACCTATACTGGGGCGGTGACCCATTGGGTTACAATTGTCAGGAAGTACAGGCGGCGGGCGACCGAATCCGCTTTACCTCCGATAAAGGAACGGGCGACTCAGCTGAATTCCGGTTGCGATAACCGGCCATGGCGAACCGCTCAGAAATCGACGGCGATCCCTTTTTTTTCCCAGTCTCCGTACCTGACGGGTTCGGGACCGTCACGGCCGCCTAACTCAGGCGGCAACTCGAGTTCGGCTGCAGCCTTGCGGCGAGCTTCGGCTTCGGCCAGCGCACGTTGAGCGGCGGGCGGCAATTCCGATGTTTCTGGCAGCGGAGCCGGTTCATCCTGATCGTTTTGCATCATTTCGCTCTGTCCCATCCTTATAGCTTTGATATACGTCCGCAAATGCATCAGGCAAGATGCCTGCGGCGGTGAAATCAAGAGGGCATCATGGCTGAAACCAGATCGGATACCGGTGTCGCGGCGCGCCGGAGCGCTGTTTACCTGCTCGATCAGGTGCTTGGAGAGCGTCGCCTGATGTCCGAGTTGATGACGGCCGGCGCGCTTGACAAGTTGCCGCCAGAAGATCGTGCCCGCGCCGCGAGGCTGGCGCAGGACACGTTGCGCGGGCTGGAGCGTGCGGACCGACTGTTGCAAAAGCATCTGTCCAAATATCCGCCCTTGACTGTGCGCAACGTTCTGCGGGTCGGGACGGTAGAGCTTTGCGCGGGGGCGGCGCCACATGGTGTGGTCAATGCGATGGTGGAACTGGTCTCGCGGCACAAGACGCTGGGGCATCTCAAGGGGCTGACCAACGCGGTCCTGCGCAAGATCGCGGCTGACGGACCGGAGGCATGGCAGGCACTTCGTGCGCCAAGGCTGCCGAAATGGCTCCGTGGGCCGCTGGTTCAGGCCTGGGGGCCGGAAGCGATGGCAGCGATGGAAATCGCACATTTCAACGGAGCTGCGCTTGACCTGACTGCACGAACGGACCCGCAGGCCGTCGCGGCGATGACGGGTGGGACCCTGCTGCCCACAGGAACGGTGCGCGTGCGGGATGCAAGCCAGGTCTCGGCGATGCCGGGATTTGCCGAAGGCGCCTGGTGGGTACAGGATGCCGCGGCTGCCTTGCCCGTTCGCATTCTTGCCCCGCGCAGGGACGAGACCATCCTCGATCTTTGCGCAGCTCCGGGAGGCAAAACGATGCAGCTTGCTGCCGCGGGGGCTCAGGTGACGGCGGTCGATAGCTCCGAACACCGGATGCAGCGCGTCGCCGAAAATCTTGCACGCACCGGTTTGACTGCCACCCTCGCGGTGCAGGATGCGCGCGCTGTGACAGGATCTTTTGATGGGATTCTGCTTGATGCGCCCTGCTCGGCTACGGGCACAATTCGCCGCCACCCTGATTTGCCAC
>JBFFFS010000272.1:0-3293 GCA_041557855.1 Roseobacter sp.
ATGAGCGAGCGCGGCATGGGGTCTGCCGTGGGGCAGGTGCCGGAATACATCGAAATGGTAACGCGCTGGGTCAAGGCGAACACGCGGATGCCGGTCATCGTGAAGCTGACGCCGAACATCACCGATATCCGCCAGCCTGCTGCGGCGGCATTGAAGGGCGGGGCGGATGCGGTCAGCCTCATCAACACCGTCAATTCCATCACCAGTGTCGATCTGGACCTCTTCGCGCCGGAACCGACGATTGACGGTAAGGGTGCGCATGGCGGTTATTGCGGCCCTGCGGTCAAACCGATCGCGCTTAACATGGTGGCGGAAATCGCGCGCACGCCCGATCTGGCGAATTTGCCTGTCTCCGGGATCGGCGGGATCACCACCTGGCGCGACGCGGCGGAGTTCCTCGCGCTTGGCGCGGGCAACGTACAGGTCTGCACCGCAGCGATGACCTATGGTTTCAAGGTCGTTCAGGAGATGATCTCGGGCCTGAGCGAATACATGGACGAGAAGGAATTTGCCTCTGTCGATGAGATCGTCGGCCGAGCGGTGCCCAATGTGACCGACTGGCAGTATCTCAATCTCAACTACATCGCCAAGGCGAAGATCAATCAGGACCTGTGCATTTCCTGCGGGCGCTGTTTTGCGGCCTGCGAGGACACATCGCATCAGGCGATTTCAATGAGTCCGGAGCGGGTGTTCGAGGTCAAGGACGACGAATGCGTGGCCTGCAATCTCTGCGTCAACGTCTGCCCGGTCGAAGACTGTATCACCATGGAGGCCATGCCCGCCGGGGCGGTGGACCCGCGCACTGGCAAGACGGTCGAGCCCGACTATGCCAACTGGACGACCCATCCGAACAACCCGGCGGCCAAGGCCGCCGAATAGAGCGCGCTTACGCGTCGTCGCGTTCGAGGATCGGTGCTGTAGGCAGCGGGTTCGGCATCACGTATTCCGGCTGCGCGGCCTTTAGGGCCTCGGCCCTGGCTTCGGTGGCTTTGGCCTCGGCACGGGCAGTCGCGCGGGCTTCTTCGGCGGCTTTCGCCTCGATCTGCTGACGCGCTTGGCGTTTCAGGAACTCGGTTGCCGGGTCGGCCTCGGACTGTGCCTCGATAATTGATTTCGGCGATGGCTGCTGTACCGGCGGGCTACCACGACCGCGCCTGAGCAGCGCGGTGAGCTGTGCGCCGCCGGTTCCGGTACCATTTCCCGCACCGGCGCCGGACTGGTCGGAAGAGCTGCCCATGTCGGCGCTCTGGCTCATGGATCGAAGGGGTGCGGTGTTCTGCACGGCGGTAAATGTCGTGTCCGGGCCCGTACCGGGCACCGGTTGCGGCGCATAGGGGTTGATAAGCGATACGGCAGTCATGTTGGGCTCCATCACAGATAGTCATCACATGCCCGTCACCCACGCACATTAAAACGCGGAAAATATGAATGGTTTGTTAAGACGGAAAGAAAACATCTCTGAATGTTAACAGTAGCCTACGGTGTAAGAAGCCGGCTGAAAAGCGTCGTCAGATAGGTTTCGGCATCGTGCTGCGCGCTGTCGGTGTCACGTAGCAGAACCTGCACCTGTGCGGCAAAATCCGCGTAGTGCTGGGTGGTGGCCCAGATGGAGAAGATCAGGTGCCGGGGATCGACAGGCGTGAGGTGGCCGGCGTCCATCCAGGCCTGAATTACCGCGCATTTCTCGTCGAAAAGCGGCTTCAGACCGGTTTCGAGATGCGGCGCCATGCGCGGGGCGCCCTGCAGGATTTCACCGGCAAAAAGCCGGCTTTCGCGCGGCAGTTCATGGGCCATATCCAGCTTGCGGCGCACGTATCCGAGGATCTCCGTCAGCGGATCGCCCCCTGCATCGAGTGTGACCAACGGATCGAGCCAGGTCTCCATCAGCTGGTTGAGAAGGGTGACGTGAATCTCTTCCTTGCCGTCGAAATAGTAGAGGATGTTGGGTTTGCTCAGTCCTGCGGCCTCGGCGATCTGGTCCAGCGTGGCGCCCCGGTAGCCGTGTTGCGAAAATACGTCCAGTGCCGCTTCGAGGATCAGGCTGCGGTTGCGCCGTTGTATCCGGCTGGGCTTTTTCGGCAGGTCTTCGGGCACGCAACTGTCTCCTTGTCTGTGCCGCAAATTTGAGCGGCGGTGCGCGGTGCGATGAAGGGCGCGCGAAGTTGCGCAAACGCAGGCCTTGACTTGCGGCATGTGAGCCGCAATCGTGCCTTTACCAAATGGTAAAATTTGCGATTGCGCAAGATTCTAAATTTTCGGGGGAGGCCGGACATCATGTCAGCGCCGGGGCAAAATCTCAAAATCAACCCAGACCGGCTGTGGGACAGCCTGATGGAAATGGCCAAGATCGGGCCGGGTGTCGCGGGCGGTAACAACCGCCAGACCCTGACCGATGAAGACGCGGAAGGGCGCGCGCTATTCCAGAGCTGGTGCGAGGCCGCAGGTTGCACGATGGGGCTGGACCAGATGGGCAACATGTTCGCACGCCGCGAAGGCACCGACCCCGATGCGCTGCCGGTTTACGTCGGCAGCCACCTCGACACGCAGCCGACGGGCGGCAAGTACGATGGTGTACTCGGGGTTCTGGGTGGATTGGAGATCATCCGCACGCTCAACGACCTGAATATCAAGACGAAACACCCGATCGTGGTGACGAATTTCACCAATGAGGAGGGTACGCGCTACGCGCCGGCGATGCTTTCTTCCGGCGTTTTCGCCGGCATCCACACGCAGGACTGGGCCTATGCACGCGAGGATGCGGAGGGCAAGAAATTCGGCGACGAACTGGAGCGGATCGGCTGGCGTGGCGAAGAGGAAGTCGGCGCGCGCAAGATGCACGCATTCTTTGAGTTGCACATCGAACAGGGGCCCATTCTGGAAGCAGAAGGCAAGGACATCGGGGTTGTTACCCACGGACAGGGGCTGAGCTGGACGCAGGTGACCATTACCGGCAAGGAGAGCCACACCGGCTCGACGCCGATGCCGATGCGCAAAAACGCGGGCCTGGGTATGGCGCGGGTGCTGGACAAGGTCGATGAGATCGCCTGGAGCCACAAGCCGCATGCGGTGGGGGCAGCGGGCCATATCGACGTCTATCCCAATTCGCGCAATGTCATACCGGGCAAGGTTGTCTTCACAGTTGATTTCCGCTCGCCCGAACTCTCCGTGATCGAGGATATGGAGGCGCGCTTGCGTGTGGAGGCGCAGAAAATTTGCGACGACATGGGGCTTGAAGTGACATTTGAAAAAGTTGGTGGCTTCGATCCGGTGGCCTTTGACGAAGGCTGCGTGGC
>JBFFFS010000273.1:0-3290 GCA_041557855.1 Roseobacter sp.
GCCCGTGGAGGACCTGGAGCACGAAGGCGATTCCTCCGGAGTGGGCGGGGGAATGGCGCGTGGAGGTCCGAGACGCTGGTCGGAACGTGCTGGAGGCACTGAGCTTCACCGCATGGGCCGGTGCGCAGGTTTGGGGGTTTCGCTATGTTGGGTCGACATCTCGATCGTCCTTGTGAAAGAGGCAATTTTGCTGCCTCATTGCCACTATTGCAGGTCTATCTGCCGATCCCGGGGCGGTCGGATGGCCCGTTTGTGACGATTTGCGCGGTTTTTCAGGATATCCGGTAGATAGTCGTTTGCTCGCAAACGCTCTGCGCAGGTACGGGAACGTCAGCCCGTTCATTGAGATGAACGAAACCAGCAATCTGAAGATGCATATCGATTTGCTGCGGCGCCCCCTCCGGGAAGAGGCACGCAGCCTGGTGACTCTGGCGCTAAAGAATGCGCAACACCGGTCGGGTGTACGCCATTTGCTGGCCGAAGACGACGAAGAGGAAATCCGGCTGGACGTCTATCCCATCATTGCCCGCGACATCAACGAGCGCGCGGCTCTCGTGGTCTTCTCTGAGGTCGAGGTTGAGCGCTTCAAGAATACTGAAAATACGCGAAAGAACGGCGGTCAGGGCGTGGATGCGGACCGGATCAGGCTTCTTGAAGACGAGGTGGCGACGACGCGCGAGGCCCTGCAACACACCATCGAAGAACTTGTAACCTCGAACGAGGAATTGCAGTCGTTGAACGAGGAGTTGCAATCGACGAACGAGGAACTGATCACCGTCAACGAGGAATTACAGGTTACGGCTGCGGAACTCAGTGGCCGTACCGGCGAGCTGATGTCGGTTCTGGAGACGGCGCCCCTGGCGATCATGGTGCTGGATACCGCGTTGCAGATATCTCAGGCCACCAATGCCGCTACCGAACTCTTCGGCCTTACGAAGCCACTGTCCAGCCCGCATGTCAGCCAGTGTGTGACCCCCGATAATTTCCCCGCGCTTGCGCCGATCTGCAACGAGACGCTTCGGCTTGGCGAGGCGATCCACAAGGAATTCACTTCAGGCGGGTCACGTTTTAAATTGACCTCATCGCCCTTCTTCGATCTGCGGGGGCAGATGAAGGGGGTGACGGTGGTCGTCTCCGAATTCCCTGGTCTTGCACACGAGTTGGACCTGATCCTCGACCAGGGCGAGATTTTTTTGCTCAACCGCGCGCAGGACGGAACGGTCCTTCGGATCAGCGAGAAGACGGCCGCCCTCTTAGGGACGTCACGCCGGCGTGCCGAGGGGGCCAACTTTTTCAAGATCGTGCCCAGGGAGATCGCCAAGGCGGCAAAAGACTGGGATGGTAAGCTGATCTCGAGCGAAGAAGAGAAGATTACCTATGTGGACGTCGTGCAGCGCGCATCCGACCGTCAGGAAATATGGGTGAATGCCAACAACTTCCTGTTTCACGACAACGCCATGGAAGAGCCGTCGATCTATTCGATTGGCACAGACGTGACAGAGGTGATCAAGACACGCGATCAGGCCGAGGACACGTTGGAACAGCTGTTGCTTTTGCAGCAGATCGCCAAAATTGGTTACTGGTCTCTGAACCTCGAAGACAAGACCGTGTACTGGTCCGACGAGGTCTTTCGTATCCATGGCGAGGACCCTCGCAGTTTCGAACCCAGTTATGAGGAAGCGCTCGATTACTATCACAAAGATGACCTTGAAAACGTCAAGGCGCATGTGAACCAGGTGATGGAGAATGGGGGCAAGTTCCACTTCCAGCATCGCCTCATCAACCGCCAGGGCGAAACCATCTCGGTGGAAGCCTTCGGATTGGCGCGCCCGAACGCCCAAGGCGAGGTGAACCGGATCATTGGCGTTTTTCGCGCCCTCGACTAAAGGATGGCCTTCAGTCGCGCTGGATCGTTTGCAGCCAGCGCACGATATCGGCGATGTCCTGTGTGGTCGCAACCGTACCCCCGCCCGGTGTTCGCAGCCGGGCAGGCCGGCCTTCGAAGAACCAGCCATAGACCGGCATCTCGGCGCCATGCCCGGCAAGGCGCGCGCGTCCGTCAATTTGCCGGACGGTTTCGGCCATTGGGAAGCGACCGCCGTTCCTGCGGCGCAGCGTTGTCAGATCGGACGGTCTTCGCTTCAGTGTATCGGCCATTGGACCGGGTATGCTTGCCGATGCGCCGTGACAGGTCGCGCAGTGCAGACCGTAAAGGCGCTCGCCGGGGTGCAGCCCATCGGCTCCGGCAGCGGTGCCCAGAAGCATCAGCAGACAAAAAAAGGCGTACCGCATGGTGCGCTCCATCGCAGTCATCAAGGTTCATCCTACATCAGGCGCAACCGCGAGCCTTGATCGAGGTCAAGCAGTGGGTAAGGATCGCCAATCCGGCACCGACGAGACAGGGCGAAGAGCAAAGATGACGAGATCAGGCGGAGCCACGCTTAGCTTCTATACTAGGACAAGGACGCGCCTGTGATGGTTTCTCCTGTACGAGTAAAGACCGTGCTGATCCGCATGTTTTGGGTCGCAGTTGCCGCGCTTACGCTTTTGGGCCTCTGGGGTCTCGAGACGGAACGGGCCACGGTACAAACGCGTACTGTTGAGACAGGGCCGGGCCTCGTTACGCTTTACGATACACCTTCAGCGGAAGGACCGCTGGTGCTGGTGGCTCACGGCTTTGCCGGGTCGCGGCAGATGATGCAGTACCTCTCGCGCGATATGGCCCGCGCCGGCTACAGGGTCGCCGCTTTCAATTTTTTCGGCCACGGGCGAAATGGCACACTCATGTCGCCGGATGTGACACGGATCGAGGGTACTACGCAGCAGCTTGTGGCCCAGACCCGGCACGTGCGCGACGCGCTTGAAGAGGAGGTCGATTTGTCGCGCGGCGTTGCTCTGCTTGGTCATTCCATGGCTACCGATATCGTAATCCGTGCAGCGCAGGAAATGCCCGATGTGCAGGCGATCATCGCCATTTCCATGTATTCCGACGCGGTGACCGGCCATTATCCGCAACGCTTGCTGATCCTGTCCGGGGAATGGGAGACCCGGTTGCGCGAGGTCGCAAGGCGGGCGGTTGCTCAAGTCGGAGGCGCGCCGGTGGAAGGCATCACCGTGAACGATGACGCTGTGGCGCGGCGCGCGGCAGCCATTGATAGAACGGAGCATGTATCGGTGCTTTTCAGTGCTGCGAGCATGCAGGAGATCAGGGCGTGGCTGGCGGCTGCTTTCGGGCGTCCGGTAGGGGGGGCGGCTGTGTCACTAGGGCCAGTGGTGCTGGGCGTTCTGAC
>JBFFFS010000274.1:0-3245 GCA_041557855.1 Roseobacter sp.
AACTATCTCTTCACCTCTGAATCCGTCTCCGAAGGCCATCCGGACAAGGTCTGCGACCGCATCTCCGATGCGGTGCTGGACGCCTATCTGACCGCCGATCCGGAGAGCCGGGTCGGCTGCGAGACCTTCGCCACGACGAACTGTGTCGTGATCGGCGGCGAGGTGGGCCTGAGCGATCAGGAGAAGCTGAACGAATACATGGGCCGGATCGAAGAGATCGCGCGCGCCTGTATCAAGGACATCGGGTACGAGCAGGACAAGTTTCACCATGCCACCTGCGAAATCACCAACCTGCTGCATGAACAGTCTGCGCATATCGCACAGGGCGTGAACGCGGCGACGGACAAGGAAGAGGGCGCGGGCGATCAGGGTATCATGTTCGGCTTTGCGACCACCGAGACGCCCGAACTGATGCCGGCGCCCATCCATTACGCTCATGCGATCCTGCGGCGGCTTGCCGAAGTCCGCAAGGACGGCACCGAGCCGACGCTGCGCCCCGACGCCAAGAGCCAGCTGTCGGTGCGCTACGAAGACGGCAAGCCGGTGGGCGTGTCCTCCATTGTCCTGTCCACGCAGCATGCGGACGAGAGCCAGACATCGGACGACATCCGCGCAATTGTCGAACCCTATATCCGCGAGGTTCTGCCTGATGGTTGGATTACCGAGGCGACGGAGTGGTGGGTCAACCCGACCGGCACTTTTGTGATCGGTGGCCCGGACGGGGATGCCGGTCTGACCGGCCGCAAGATCATCGTCGATACCTACGGCGGTGCGGCTCCGCATGGCGGCGGCGCGTTTTCCGGCAAGGACCCCACCAAGGTGGACCGGTCGGCGGCCTATGTGGCGCGTTATCTGGCCAAGAACGTCGTGGCCGCTGGTCTGGCCGAGAAATGTACGATCCAGCTCAGCTATGCGATCGGCGTGTCCAAGCCACTGTCGATCTACTGCGATACCTTCGGCACCGGCGATGTCCATGACAGCGCCATCGAGCGCGCCATTGGCAAGATCATCGACCTGACGCCGCGTGGCATCCGCGAACATCTGCAACTGAACAAGCCGATCTATGCGCGCACCGCCGCCTATGGCCATTTCGGCAGGGAACCGGATGCGGACGGCGGTTTCAGCTGGGAAAAGACTGATCTGGTCGCAGCTCTGCAGAAGGAAGTCTGACCGGTTTTTCCCGCGCGGCCAAGGCCACCACGCGGTGGCGCGGTGCCTTCATGCCCGCCGCGCCTCGGCTAATTCCTTGGACGCCCGAAAATCCGCCGCGGCTTTGTGGGTACGACACCGGTCGGGTTGCCGGCGGTTTGGGGCGCCTCCACCGGGAACGGATCCCCTTTCTTGGCCGTAACCCGCTTTGGCACAGCTCTTGCAAGGGACGCCGAGGTTTCGTTGTCCGACACCATTCGTTCAGACGGGGCGTTCCGGGTGATGTCGGTGCCCTGATATTCATCCAGATCGTTGAGAAAATCCCATAATCGCATGCAGGATTGTTCGATCCGGGCGTGGCGTTCCGCCATCTGGTCCGGTGGCAGGTTTGGCGCGTCTCGGAGATCGCGTAACTGACGCATCATACGCGAGACAACCGGTTTGATCTCATGCGCACATTCGGAAGAAAAGCGCTGCAAGACTTCTTCGATCTGCTGGCGTTTGCTGTCCTGTGTTTCGATGCCGATCGACAGGTGGGACTTTTGCAGAGCGTTGATCGTCGCCCGGCGAAAGTTGTCGGGCGACAGATCGTCCTTGGTGATATAATCGCTGCACCCGCGTTTCAGCGCCTCGATGGCAATCTCGGACTGGCCGTCACCGGTGATCATGATGACGGCGGCATTGCGGTTTTTGGGATCGAGCCTGACCGCGTCCAGCCCCTGCAGGCCGGTGCCGTCCGGCAGGTTGAAGTCGAGCAGGATCAGATCGAACTTATCAAGCTGCAGCATCGTCCCCATCCGCTCCAGCGTTTCGGCCTCCGCAACATGGGTGTCGAAATCCAGCGCATCGATCAGCCTCTTCAGCCGGGTCCGGTCGAACCGTTGATCCTCCACGATGAGAATACTCGCGAAATCGAGAATGCTCGTCAGGTCAGGGTACATTTTTTGGTGGATATGTCCCATGTTGCTCATCTTCAATCAATCCTCCGACCGGTCGGGTTGGGTACCACCGTTCTTCATAGCTGCGTGATCTTAACTGTTGGTGAATGTGCGGTGGCCAATCGCACCTAAGCGAAAAAACCTCATGCAGCGCGTTGCGCCTTTTCGGGGTGCGCGGTAAAGGGCGCCATGACCCGAACAAATCGTCCCCATCGCAATTTCTATGGCCGTATAAAGGGCAAGGCGCTGAAAGCGTCGCAAAAGACCTACCTTGACGAAGATCTCGATGCTTTGTCACCCGGTGCCGTGGACTGGTCCAGCAATCCCGATCGTATTCCGCTCGATCTCGACGCGCTTTTCGGCGGCAGACCGGTGTGGCTCGAAATCGGCTTTGGCGGTGGCGAGCATATGGTGCATCAGGCGCGCGAAACACCTGATGCGGGCATCATCGGCGCCGAGCCCTACATAAACGGCGTGGCAATGCTGCTCGGCAAGATTCGGCGCGCTGGCGTGCAAAACCTTGCGGTGCATCCCGGTGACGCACGCGATCTGATGGATGTGTTGCCCGAAGCGTCGATCGAACGCGCCTTCCTGCTGTATCCGGACCCGTGGCCCAAGACGCGCCACCACCGCCGCCGGTTCGTGACGTCGGAACATCTGGAGCCGTTGGCGCGTGCGCTCAAGCCCGGTGCTATTTTCCGAGTCGCCACGGATATCGAGGACTACGTACGCCAGACACTGGAGGAGGTGCCGCGCGCCGGGTTCGAGTGGCTTGCCGAGCGTCCCGCAGACTGGCGCACGCCCTGGCCAGACTGGATCTCTACCCGCTACGAGCAAAAAGCCCTGCGCGAAGGGCGAACACCGCACTATCTCACCTTCAGGCGCCGCTAGCGCGGCCCGAACGCGTTGGGCTGGACGATACCGGTCCTTGCCGTTACTTCACGCATAGCCTTTTGCAACTTCGGAAAGTCCCATGTCCAGCCACGCAACGCCGATCCCGATGACGTCCCACCCCTGTGGCCCGCTTGCAGGCGAAGCGCAGGTTCCCGGCGACAAGTCGATCTCTCACCGCGCGCTGATCCTCGGCGCGCTCAGCGTCGGCGAGACAAGGATCACGGGGTTGCTGGAAGGGCAGGACGTCCTTGACACCGCCAAGGC
>JBFFFS010000275.1:0-3215 GCA_041557855.1 Roseobacter sp.
AGAACCATTCTGACTGGCTCCTTGCCCTTCGTGGCGTGCATGGTGCTGGCGATTATCCTGCTGTGCCTCTTCCCGGGTCTTGCGACCTGGCTGCCAAACGCCGTGATGGGGGCTGCGCTGTGAGTTTCTTCGGCGGTCTTCTGAACACGGTGTTCGACCGCCGGTATCTTCGCATCCTTTCGGATGGCTGCGATGATCGTGGCATTCCGGAATTGTGCGAGGCGCTTCTGGGCAGCCATGGCGAGGTCTCGGGAAGCAGCCTCGCAGGGACAATTCTTGCCCGTTACGCCGGCCTGAACGAGGAGGAGAAAAGAGCCTTCTTCGAATTCATGACCCATGGGCTGGGAATTTCTGCCTCGGCGGTGACAGAGAGCCTCGCGGCCTATCAGGAAAATCCGACCAAGGAGACCTACCGCGCATTCGCCAATGCTGCAGAGCCGCGCCGGCAGGAACTGACCCGGCGGCTCAATCAGTCGCCCGGCGCCACGGAGCGGCTGGTGGAAATGCGGCGCGATCTTCTGCAGATGATGCGCGACGATCCCAGCCTCGGACCGCTGGATGTCGATTTCAAACATCTCTTCGGCTCATGGTTCAACCGCGGGTTTCTGGTGTTGAGGCCCATCAACTGGGACAGTCCTGCGGCCATTCTGGAGAAGATCATTGCCTATGAGGCGGTCCATGCGATCGACAGCTGGGACGATCTGCGGCGCAGGCTGCGCCCGAGTGACCGGCGCTGTTTCGGCTTCTTCCACCCGTCGATGGCCGAGGAGCCGCTGATTTTCGTCGAAGTCGCACTGACCAAGGGCGTGCCGTCGTCGGTCCAGACACTTCTGGCGGACGGGCGCGAAACCATCGCTGCCGAAGACGCGGATACGGCCGTGTTTTACTCCATCTCCAACTGTCAGGCGGGGCTGGCGGGTATTTCTTTCGGCAACTCGCTGATCAAGCAGGTCGTTTCCGATCTGACGCGCGACCTGCCTCAGCTCAAGACCTTCGTCACCCTGTCGCCGATTCCGGGCCTGCGCGGTTGGACGGAGGAGGCAGGGCATGATCTCGATGCATCGGGCGATGATGCCCGCGCGCTGGCCGCCCATTACTTGACGCAGGTCAAACGCGGCGACGGTTTGCCGCGCGATCCGGTAGCGCGGTTCCATCTCGGCAATGGGGCCATGATCCACGCGGTGCACGCCGGGGCGGACACGTCACAAAATGGCATGAAGCAATCCGGCGGTGTCATGGTGAACTATCTTTACGATCTTGCGCAGATTCCGGAAAACCACGAAGGCTTTGTCGGAGCGCGCCGCGTGGCGGCTTCGGGAGAAGTGCGCAAGCTGGCAGCAAAGGCGCCGGACATCCAAACAGGGGGGTGAGCATGGCCAATCCACTTTACGACAGCCTTTTCGGACAACACGCGGGAAGCGACAGGACGTTCCTGCATCTGGGCGACGGGACGCAGATCACCTATGACGCGTTCCTGCGCATGGCCGCTCGCTATGCGAATCTGATCGTTGCGCTGGGCGCACAGCCGGGCGACAGGCTGGCCGCGCAGGTCGATAAATCGCCGCAGGCTCTTGCGGTCTATGCAGCCTGCGTGCAGGCCGGGGTCGTCTTTTTGCCGCTCAACACGGCCTATACCGCATCTGAGCTGTCCTATTTCGTGACCAACAGCGGTGCCCGCATCCTGCTGTGCGACGGGCGCAAGGCGGAAGCGCTGGCCCCGGTTGCCGAGGAGGCGGGAGCGCGCCTGGAGACGCTGAACGGCGATGGCACCGGCTCGTTCCCCGAACAGGCGGAAGGGCAGCCTGAGAGCTTTGACACTGTTGCGCGCGACGCTGACGATCTGGCGGCGTTCTTGTACACTTCCGGCACCACCGGCCGTTCCAAGGGGGCCATGCTGACACAGTCCAACCTGCTCTCGAACGCGCAGAGGCTGACGGACTACTGGCGCTTTGCGGCAGATGACGTGTTGCTGCATGCGCTGCCGATTTTTCATACGCACGGGCTTTTCGTTGCCTCCAACATCACGCTGCTTGCAGGCGGGCAGATGATATTCCTGCCCAAGTTTGATCTTGACGAGATGATCCGGCTGATGCCGCAGGCCACGTCGATGATGGGGGTTCCGACCTTCTACACACGGTTGTTGTCTGACAAGCGTTTTACCCGTGAACTGGCGTCACATATGCGGCTTTTCATCTCGGGCAGCGCGCCTTTGCTGGCCGAAACCCATGTGCAATTCGAAAACCGCACCGGGCACCGGATTCTCGAACGCTACGGGATGACCGAGACGAACATGAACACCTCCAACCCATATGACGGAGAGCGCCGCGCGGGCACCGTGGGCTTTCCCTTGCCCGGGGTTGAAGTGCGCATCACCGATGCCAAGACTGGCGAGGTGCTGCAGCAGGGGGAGATCGGCGACGTGGAAGTGCGTGGCCCGAACGTGTTCAAAGGCTATTGGCAGATGCCGGAAAAGACAGCCGAAGAACTGCGCGAGAATGGCTTTTTCATCACTGGCGATCTGGGCCAGTTCGACGAGGACGGATATTTGCAGATCGTCGGGCGCAACAAGGACCTCATCATCTCAGGCGGTTACAACATCTATCCGAAGGAAATCGAGATGCTGCTCGACGAGCAGGAGGGCATCGAGGAGAGTGCTGTGATCGGCGTGCCGCATCCGGATTTCGGCGAGACCGTTGTTGGCATTCTGGTGCCGAAAGCGGATGCGACGCCGGATATCGAGGCGATTGAGCAGCAGGTCAAGGCGACGCTGGCGCGCTTCAAGCATCCGCAGCGGCTGATTGTTCTGCCGGAATTGCCCCGCAACACGATGGGCAAGGTGCAAAAGAAGGCGCTCCGCGAGCAGTTCAACGATCTGTTCGCCGGCTGAGACTATTCGCATGAACCGGCCCGAGGCGGTCATTTTCGACTTGGATGGCACCCTGATCCACAGCGCGCCGGACATGCAGGTGTCGCTCAACCGGGCGCTTGCGGAGGTTGGGCGCGGCCCGCTTGAACTTGGGACGGTCACCAGTTTCATTGGCCATGGCGTCGAATGTCTGGTGGCACGCAGCCTCGCGGCGACGGGGGGGGTGATCCGGAGGGGATCGAAGCCTCTGTCGTGTCGGCATTCCTGCGCGATTATGCGGATCAGAAGACTGTCCTCACCCGGCCTTTTCCGGGGGTCATGGCCTGCCTGCAAGCGCTTGTGGCTGCGG
>JBFFFS010000276.1:0-3211 GCA_041557855.1 Roseobacter sp.
CCCGCATTCTTCAAAATATTGATCGGCAGGCTGGGGGAGTTCGCAGGGCGTAGTGATTTTCCCGATCATATTTCGGGTGTTCTGTTCGAATTTGATCTGCCGAATCAAAGCGCGTAGCGTTCCACGAACATCCGGTCTCCGTCATTGCCCAGGACACCCACTGCATCCGCGGGGGACAGAACGAGGGTTTCGTGGTCCGGCTCTGTCGGTGGTCCCGCCTGGTAAAGCGGCCGGGCCAGATAGACATGGCAGATCTTTTCGGCCCAGAGATCGTATTCCGGCATATAGGCAAAACGGCGGAACGCGCCCAGCCGGCGTGGCGCCGCAATACGCCATCCGGTTTCTTCAAGCACTTCGCGATACAGCGCCTGCACGGGGTTTTCGCCGGGGTCAATGCCTCCGCCGGGCAGCTGGATGTCGATGATATCGGTCATCTGAACCGTCAAAAGCAGGCGTCGCCGTAGCGGCAGAATCGCATAGACCCCCGGACGCCGGGTATAACGGCGGGTTGCATCGGGTGCATGGCCGACCCTCGGTATCATTCTGTCCTATCCTCTTTTCAACGGGGTTGAGACACATATATGGACGCGGTATGCCAACGCTCTGGCCATAAGGAAACCCCAATGACACTCGGACACCAGATCGCGTGGGACGATTCGGTCCTGCCCTTCCAACTCGACGCCAGCGACATGCGGGGTCGTGTGGCGCGCCTTGACGGTGCGCTGAACGGGATTCTCAAGCAGCATGATTACCCGCCGCAGGTCGAAGCGCTGGTGGCGGAAATGGCACTGCTGACCGCCCTGATCGGGCAGACGATCAAGCTGCGCTGGAAGCTGCAGCTTCAGGTGCAGTCCAAGGGTGCAGTGCGAATGATCGCCACAGATTATTACGGTCCGGAAAAGGAAGGCGGCGCGGCCAGAATCAGAGCCTACGCAAGCTATGACGCGGACAGATTGACCGAAGAGCAGCCCTTCAATCAGGTGGGCGAGGGTTATTTTGCCATCATGATCGATCAGGGTAAGGGGATGACGCCCTATCAGGGGATCACGCCGCTGACCGGCGTGTCGCTCGCTGCCTGCGCCGAGGCCTATTTTGCACAGTCCGAACAATTGCCAACCCGGTTTTCGCTGAGCTTCGGAAAGACGATGGAGCCCGGTGTTGCCGAGCATTGGCGCGGCGGTGGCATCATGCTCCAGCATATGCCCAAAGCCTCGCCCTTCGCGGCAAAGGGCGAAGGTACGGGCGACGTTTTGCAGCCCGGCGACATCGTCCATGGCGATGACAAGGACAATTGGAACCGGGTGAATATACTGCTCGATACCGTGGAAGATATGGAACTCATCGGCCCGACGCTGCCGCCGAACGATTTGCTTGTGCGCCTGTTCCATGAGGAAGAGCCACGTGTCTATGATGCCCAGCAGGTGCGGTTCGGGTGCACCTGTTCGGAGGATCGCGTGCGGCAGAGCCTGTCGATCTACTCCGCTCAGGATATCGCAACGATGACTACGGATGCCGGCCGGGTTACCGCGGATTGCCAGTTCTGCGGGGCGCATTACGATCTGGACCCGGCGTCTGTTGGGTTCGAGGCGGAAGACGGCGACGGTCGTGACTGACATCGAGCGCATCCGCGAGGCCCTCGCCCGATCGGGGCGGCCCTCGTCGGATTTTGACCTCAACCCTGAAACGGTGCTTCCAGCCGGTCGTATATTGCGGCCGGCGGGCGTGCTCGCGCCGATCATGGAGCAGGACGGCGCGCTGCATTTACTTCTGACCAAGCGCTCTTCCGCGCTGAAACATCACCCCGGCCAGATCGCTTTTCCTGGTGGCAAGCAGGATGACGGGGATGCGGACGTGGTCGATGCTGCGCTGCGCGAGGCCGAGGAAGAGATCGGCCTGCCTCGCTCTCAGGTGGATATACTTGGCCGTCTTCCCGCGCATGAAACAGTAACCGGATTCATGGTAACTCCCGTGATTGGCGTCATCTCCGGCCCGTTCACCCCGGTGCCGGAAGTGGGCGAGGTCGCAGAAGTGTTTTCGGTACCGCTGGCGCATGTGCTCAATGTGGAAAATTTCGTGATCGAAGGGCGGTTCTGGCGCGGGCAGCGTCGCTCTTATTTCGCGGTGCCTTACGGTCCCTATTACATCTGGGGCGCAACTGCGCGTATGCTGCGCGCATGGACAGATCGGATGTCATAGCCTTGCCGCAGGATACGCCGTGGCTTGAGGATGCCGCGGCACAAGCGGTATGCCAGGCGGTGACCGCGGAGAAAGCGGCGATTTACTTTGTTGGCGGTTGCGTTCGCGATGCACTTTTGGGTCAGCCCGGGTCGGATACCGACCTTGCGACAGATGCCACGCCTCAGGAGGTCATGCGACTGGCCGAAGCTGCCGGGCTGAAGGCAGTGCCGACAGGTATCGACCACGGCACCGTCACCGTGGTCGCCAAGGGTTTCGGTTATGAGGTGACGACTTTTCGCCGGGACGTTGAAACGGATGGGCGCCGGGCGGTGGTGACCTATTCGAGAGATATCGCAGAGGACGCGCGGCGGCGTGATTTCACCATGAATGCGCTCTATGCCACCCCATCGGGCGAGGTGGTGGATCCTTTGGGCGGGCTGGCGGATTGTCTGGCGCGCCGCGTTCGCTTTATCGAAGATGCCTCTACGCGCATCCGCGAGGATTACCTTCGCATCCTCAGGTACTTCCGGTTTCATGCATGGTACGCGCCCGCGGAGGCCGGGTTCGACGCCGACGCGTTGGATGCGATTGCCTCAAATACGCAAGGGTTAGAGACGCTTTCGGCGGAACGTATCGGGGCGGAGATGCTCAGGTTATTGGCTGCGCCCGATCCCGCGCGTGCGGTTGCTACGATGCGGCAAACCGGGTGTCTCAGTCTGCTTCTGCCCGGCGGCGATGACCGGTATCTTGGCCCGGTGGTGCATCTCGAGGAGGCTTGCGGGCGTTCGCCGTCGCCGCTCTTGCGCCTTGTCGCGCTGGGCGGTGGGGACGTGGCCGAGCGTTGGCGGCTCAGTCGCGAGCAGCGCCGGACGCATGACCGCATCCGTGAGGCGGCTTTCAGTGCCCAGCCACCGCAGGAGCTTGGTTATCGCGTGGGGTACGATATCGGCGCATCGGCGGTGATCTTGCGAGCGGCTCTGGCCGAGCGACCATTGCGCGAGGGCGAGCTGGCCCTCGTGGCACAAGGTGCGGC
>JBFFFS010000277.1:0-3210 GCA_041557855.1 Roseobacter sp.
ATTTACTCCATAAAAATAGCAATCTTACCTACTTTCACATTCCACCCAAATCAAAGGTATTAAAAAAATCTCTAGCCGACATGGAAATTCCCTCTTTGAACAGTTTCCCTGGCCGACTGCATAATTCCTTCACCGGCAAAAGGGAGGGCTTCACTCATTAAGCTCCGCCATCCGCCGGATAAACGGACTTGGAGGAAGATCACATGAAACTCTCAACCCTTCTGACCGCATCAGCGATAGCGCTGACCGCGGTTCCTGCGCTCGCTGAAAACAAGACTATCAATATCGCCGGCTTCGGCGCCGCTTCCGGTGTTGTGGGCATTTTCGGCCAGAACTCCGGCGCTGCAATGACCGCAGCCATTGAAAAGATCAACGCTGATGGCGGTGTCACGCTGGCCGACGGCTCCAAGGCAATGATCGTAAACGAATACTACGATGACCGCTGCAATGCCGAAGAAGGTATCTCGGTGCTGCGCCGCATCGCATCCACCGACGCACTTGTCGCCGTCGGCCCCACCTGCTCAAACGTAGCCGAGCCGCTTTTCGGCATTCTTCAAGCCAAAGTGGACGATGCGGGCGACACAGGGCTTCAGTTCCCGATCTTTACGGATGTCGCCATCAAGGGCGGACTTGCCGGCATCTCTGAATGGGTGTTCCGTAACACACCTTCCGAGGCCGCCATGTATGACAACCTTTTCGCCTGGATTCGCGAAACTCATCCGGACGCCAAAACGATCTATGGTGGCGTGGAAGAGGACTTCGCCCATTCCCGATTCACCTGGTACTCGGTCATGAAAACCGCCGCTGAAAAGCACGGCTTCGAGGTCGTGGGTGAAGCGCAATGGCTCCTGAACGATACCAACTTTTCCAACCAGGCGCGCGGCATGCGCCGGGCCGAACCGGACGTGGTCGCCATTTCGGCACATCCCTTCACGACCTGCGGCATGCTGCGTGAGATGTCACGCCAGCGCGTAGATCCCAAGGTTCTGGTTGGCCTGACATCCTCATCCTCGCTGGAAACACTCACCGGCTGCGCCAATGAGGCCGAGGGGATCATCATCCCTACGTCCTTTGCACCCGTGAATGACGAAGCAAAGGCCGCGGCCAACGCGGTTTCGGAAAAGGGCGGTGCCCTTGATTTGCACAGCGCTTCGGCCTGGGAAAACATCATGATCTTGCGCGACGTGATCGAGGCCGCGGGAATCGAGGGCACGCCCGACTCGCTCGAAGCCGATCGCCGCAAGATCCGCGACGGCCTCGCTGCACTGACCGAGGTGCACGGCCTGTTGGGCGCAAACAAGCGGATGCCTGATGGCGAAGCAGTGAAACCTTACGTCTTCGTTAATGCCGAAAGCGGGAACTGGGAAGTCCTGCACAACCCCGGCAGCTAACCTCGCTTAGTCCGGGCGTGCGCAGCCTAGTAAGCCCGGAACCTCACCTCAACTGCCATCAAAGAGCTCGCTATGGACTATTTCTTCTTTATCGATCTGATCCAGTCGACGGTGGATGGACTTCTGTTCGGAACCACTTACGCGCTGATCGGGATTGGTTTTACGCTGATCTTCGGGGTCATGCGGAAACTTAACCTCGCCTACGGCGCTGCCGCATTGGCCGGAACCTATATCGGGCTCGTTCTGTTCCTCACCTTCGACGCGCACCCGGCAATTGTATTCCTCGCGTCGGCCCTCGGATCAGGTGCGATCGGTCTTGTTGTCTATCTTTGCTGCTTCCGTTTCACGCCAGAGCACTATCCCATGGCGGCGCTTCTGGCATCGGTGGGCATGTTGCTTTTCATCGACGAAGTGGTCATTCATGCCAGCCACGGCTTGCCCTATCCCTACCCGTCCGTTTTCCGCGAAGCGATCATCGAAATTGGTGATATCTGGGTGCGCGGCGATCTTCTTTTCGTCTTCTTGATTTGCGTGGTCGCCATGGCGGTCCTGTTCTGGCTGCTCTACCGCACGCCGCTTGGCCTGGCGACCCGCGCAGTCAGTCAACAGCCCCGCGCCGCACAGCTTTGCGGTATCGACGTAACGCGCGTCAATATGACGACATTCGCCATCGCAGGGGTGCTGGGCGGCATCGCGGGTGCCATGACGGCCGCTGCTGTCGGTGTACTCTCGCCCGTGATCGCGATGGGCCTGACCGTCAAGGGACTGATTGTCGTGGTGATCGGCGGGCTTGGCTCCATACCCGGCGCGATCATCGGCGGACTGCTCGTGGGAGCGGCGGAAAACATCTTCCTGCTGCTGCGCGGCGTTACCGAGCGCGACATCTACGTGATGCTGCTGCTCTTCATCTTCCTCACCCTGCGTCCTGGCGGCCTCTTCGGCAATGCCCAGACGCGCGATTAAGGGGGCAAAGAAATGGATTTCTATCTCGGTCTTCTGCAGATCATCGGCGTGCACACGCTACTGGGTCTGTCTGCCTATGTGGTACTTCTCACAGGGCAGGTGAGTATGGCGCAGGCCGGCTTCTATGCCATCGGTGCATATGCCGCCGCCATCTGCACTGCGATGTTCGGCTTTCACATCCTGCCGGCGATACTGGTCGCGGGCCTCGTGACCGCCGCCATCGCCTGCGTTGTAGGTTTCCCGGCGCTCCGGGTGAAAGGCCTGATGCTGGTTGTCGCCACGCTGGCTTTCGGAGAGATGGTGCGGCTCTTTTTCTTCAACTTCACTTGGCAAATCGAGCGGAACGGCGAAATGATCGGCCCGAACGGGGCGGAAGGTTTCCGCGCCATCCGCTTCTTTCCTGAAAACGGTTGGGAAACCGCGGACGTTACGCTCTTCATATGGAGCGTTGTCGCGGCCGTCATGGCTGCACTGTGGTGGATTGACAACTCCCGGGCGGGTGCAGTGCTGCGCGCTGTCGGGCATGACGAGACCGCAGCCCAGTCGATCGGCCTCAACCTCACGGCCGTGAAGGTCGGTGCGATGACAGCGGGCGGGCTGATTGCGGGCATGGGTGGCGGCATCTACGCGCATACCGTGACCCATATCGAGCACCTTGTATTTGGCGTACTGCTGGCGACCTTCGCCATCGCCTATCCCATCCTCGGAGGGCTCGGCTCCGTCTTCGGCACACTCATCGCCGTAATCTTCATCCAAGGTTTTCTTGTCGAAGGCCTTCGGTTCGTTGGTGACTGGCGCTCGCTACTCTTTGGCGCGCTGATTGTTCTGGCAATGAACTTCCGCCCCACTGGCCTGC
>JBFFFS010000278.1:0-3160 GCA_041557855.1 Roseobacter sp.
CGAGGCGCGCGCCGCCGGACGCCTCAGCCAAGGCGCCAAGCAGCACCGGGGCGATACCCATTCCGGCGTAGTAGATTGCAAAGTAGATACCCATGACCAGGGCGCGCAGATGAGGCCGCGCCGCCTGCACGGTCAACGCCATTATCATCGCCGCCGCGGGGCTGATCACCACGCCGACCCAGATCATCACCCAGACCGCCCCCGCGCCCTGCCCCATACCCGGCAGCACGACCACGCTTACCGCCGAAAGAGCAAACCACATGATCGCAACCGCGTCTTTTCTGCGCACCCGGCTCGACAGCCAGCCGCCCAATGCCACGGCAAAGATCGCCGCCCAGCCGATGACGCTCGCGGAGGTCGAGGCCACGAGCGGCGCAAGCCCTGCCTGTTCGAGAAGGGGCGGTGTCCAGGCGATCACGCCAACAAAGGCAATGTTGAAGGCCGTCCAGATCGAACCCGCCAGCACCACAAGGGTGATTTCGCGCCCTGTGAACCCGGACGTTTCCGCCGCTCCGGCAGGCTTGACGGCACGTTTGGGCTCTTTCCAGATCAGCCAGAGCCCGGCCCAGCCGATCGCACAGATCAACGCCGGCACCAGAAGCGCCGTCTGTATGCCCTGCGCGGCCGCCAGTAGCGGCAGGATAAGGGCCGCAATCGCAATCCCGGCGGGCCAACTGGAAACCAACACCCCCATGGCCGTGGTGAGATCGTCCCGTCCATCGAACCAGTCGGCGGCCATCTTCGTGAGCATGACATTCAGCCCGACCGCACCGATTCCGGCCACCAGCCGCCATAGCACTGCGGCCTCGTAGCTGTCTGCTGCCCAACCGGCAAAGCCGCCGACGGTCATCAGGCCAAGCCCGGCGAAGGCCACGCGCGCATCCCCCACGCGATGCGCCAGCCACCCCCCGACCAGCGCCACTACGGCACCGGGCAGAAGATAAGCGCCGGTGAGCGTGCCCAGCGCCACAAAGCTCATCTCTCCGGATGCCGTCAGCGGGATCGCCAACGCCGGAATCGCCTGAAACTGAACCCCCATGCTGATCCGCGCAAAGGTCAGCGCCAGCAATATTTTCCATGCCTGCGACATCAGACGTGCCCCCTGTTCACCATATGACTTTGACAGCGCCGCCTCATGATCGTCGCCTGCTCAGGTGAGCCTCGAAGGCCGCGAGTCCCTCGTCCAGACCCAAGCGGCCCAGTCCGATACGGAAACGGTCTCGCGGCACCGGCCCCAGATCGGAGGCGTATATCGATCCGGGCAAGACAAGCACGCCGCTCTGCTCGACAAGCGCGCGGGCCAAGGCGTCCACACCCTCCGCTCCAAGATACCGGGGATAGGCCATGCAGGACCCATCCGGGTGCGCCCATTCGAAAAGGTCGGGGTGGCGCGCGAAAAACGCCTCCCATTTAGGCAAGTTCTCATCGACGATGGCGCAGTTGCGCGCCAGAATCCGGTCGCGCGCCGCCAGCGCGATCATGGCGAGGCGCTCGCCGGGCCCGGAATTGCAGATCGACAGGTAGTGCTTCATTCGCTCCATCCGCGACAGCAGCGCATGATCGCGGCAAGCGATCCAACCGATGCGCTGCCCGGGCAGACCGTAGGATTTCGACATCACGCCCAACGACAGCCCGCGTTCGTAAAGGTCCGCGATAAAGGGCAGATGCGCGGCTCCACTGGGCCCGAGCCCGTGGAAAATCTCGTCATGCAGGATGTAGATGCCGTGGGTTCGGCACAGCTCGATCAGGGCGTGGTAGCGCTCCGGCGGCAGGATGGCGCCCGTCGGATTATGCGGGAAATTAATTGTCACGAGCCGTGTATTGGGGCGGATCGCGGCGGCCACCCGGTCGATGTCGAGCGACCACCCGTCCTCGGGGTCGAGCGGCACACCCGTCGCTGAACAGATCGACAGCGGCAAGGTCTCGTGGGACTGGTAGTTCGGCGTCACGACGATGGCGTGACTGTCGCTGTCCAGCAGGGCGGCATTGGCGGCGAATATGCCCTCGCTCGCCCCGGCAAAGCTGAGGATGTCCTCGGCACTGCGGTTTGAATAGGTTGCCGCGATCCGAGCGCGCAGATCAGGCGCGCCATAGGTCTCGGTATAGCCGAGCCACATGTTCTCAAAGGCTGCCCGATCCGCCGCGTCGGCCATGTCCAGCAACGCCGGAAGCGACATGCTTTGCGCGTCCGATGCCGTCAGATGGTGTCGCGCCCGGAATTCCCATTTCGCGAAATGCGTTTCCAGTCGGAAGTCGGGCAATACGGACATTAATATTTTCTTTTTTAATCGGTGCGGTCTGCGCTGCACCACTCTACACCGAACACCCGGTCACGCAATTCGCTTTTACTGGACAGCCCCGCGTCCTATGGTTTGACGCAACCGTGGATCAAAAGCAGAGCAGCCCCACCATGGCGCGCCAATCGGACAGCCCTCCACCAGCCTTCAATGTGGTTATCGTGGCGCAGCACGAACGTCTTGCGTTCGAAGCCGTGCTCTTCGCCGCCTCGCTCCGCCATAGCAGCCCCGAATTCAAGGGGCGCCTGCTGGTGGCCGAGCCGCAACCCGGCCCGCTTTGGCCCGAGGATCCGCGCGTGACCCATCAGGGCGTCCGTGAATTGCTCACGTCACTTGGCGCCGAATTCGTGCCTTTCAAGAGCCGACATTTCGGTTCCAGCTATCCGATGGGCAACAAGATCGAAATGCTGCGCGCCCTGCCCAAGGGTGAACCCTTCGTGTTCTTCGACACGGACACGCTGATCACCGGTGATCTCACCGAAGTGCCCTTCGATTTCGACCGCCCCACGGCATCGCTCAGACGCAGCGGCACATGGCCCAAACCGGAACTCTACGGCCCCGACTACAGCGGCTTGTGGAAATCGCTCTACGACAAATTCGGGCTGGACTTTGAGAGTTCGCTCGACCTCAGCCAGCCCGACGAATACTGGCAGCGTTACCTCTACTTCAACGCGGGCTTCTTTTTCTACAAGTGCCCGGTCACCTTCGGCGCGCTCTTCGAGAAGTATGCTCTGGCCATCCGCGACGACCCACCCGAGGCCCTGTGCGCGCAGAGCTTCTACCCCTGGCTTGACCAGATCGCACTTCCGCTGGTGATCCACGCGCTTGGCGGTGGACGTGACACACTGCCGCCGGGGCTGATC
>JBFFFS010000279.1:0-3125 GCA_041557855.1 Roseobacter sp.
AAAGTTCGCCTCCAAGATCAAAACGCGCCTTCGTTTCATCGATTTGGTTCCGATCAGAAACACCAGTTTCCGCAATGCACTTCATCGTGCGTCAATTAGCCGTGCGGACGGCATCATTAGGTATTGCTGTTTTTTCTGGGTGCGCGTATTCCCGCAGGCGGGACACCCTTCCCCAACGAAGGGCGATTATCTGGAAGGATAGCGAAATGGCTACTCAAGACACGGCGCCCGCCACAGGTGTGCGCAAACCCCAAACGCGACCCTTGAACCCGCGTTTCTCCTCCGGCCCCTGTGCCAAACCCCCCACATTCGACCTGAGCAAGCTAGCCGACGCACCGCTGGGGCGCTCGCATCGTGCCGCACCCGGCAAGGCCAAGCTGCAACAAGCGATCGAAACAACCCGCGAAGTTCTGGGCGTGCCTGCCAATTATCGGATCGGCATCGTGCCCGCCTCCGACACAGGTGCCTTTGAAATGGCGATGTGGTCCCTGCTGGGTGAACAACCCGCAGAGATGGTGGCCTGGGAAAGTTTCGGTGCCGGATGGGTTACCGATGTGGCCAAGCAACTCAAGATCGAGCACCGTGTCCATACTGCCGACTATGGCGAGATCGTCGACATGTCAGCGCTCGACTATGACCGTGACGTCTGCTTCACGTGGAATGGGACCACCTCGGGTGTGCGCCTTCCATCGGGGGACGTGATCCCGGCAAACCGCAAGGGTCTCACGCTTTGTGATGCGACGTCGGCGGCCTTCGCCGTCGATCTGCCATGGGACAAACTGGATGTGACAACGTTTTCCTGGCAGAAAGTGCTGGGCGGTGAAGCCGCGCATGGCATGCTGATCCTGAGTCCGCGCGCAGTGGATCGGCTGGAAAGCTACACGCCACCCTGGCCCGTGCCGAAAATCTTCCGCCTGACCAAGGGTGGTAAACTGATCGAAGGCATCTTCACGGGCGCGACGATCAACACACCGTCGATGCTTTGCGTTGAAGATTACCTTTATGCTTTGGACTGGGCGAAATCGGTCGGAGGCCTGCCGGGCCTGATCGCCCGCGCCGACGCCAACACAGCCGCAATATCCGCCTTCGTAGAGACACATGACTGGATCGAATTCCTCGCGACCGATCCGGCGACTCGCTCGAACACTTCCGTCTGTCTGAAATTCTCGGATCCCCGGATCACCGATGGCGCTGCCTTTGCCAAGGCCGTCGCCGGACGGCTGGCCGAGGAAGGTGTCGCGCTGGATATCGGTGCCTACCGGGATGCACCGGCGGGCCTGCGGATCTGGTGCGGAGCAACGGTCGAAACCTCGGACATCGAGGCGATGCTGCCCTGGCTGAAATGGGCCTTCGAGATCACAATCTCTTCGTAAAGCCGAGGGTGCGGGCAAACCGCACCTTTCCCCTCACGACATGAGGCGCGGCCTGCCCGCACCCACCCCGTTTATTCAAAGGACCAAGAAGATGGCACCTAAAGTACTCATCTCAGACAAACTCTCCCCTGCAGCGGTGCAGATTTTCAAAGATCGCGGCATCGACGTGGATTTCCAGCCGGATCTCGGCAAGGACAAAGAAAAACTTGCCCAGATCATCGGCGACTACGACGGGCTGGCGATCCGGTCGGCCACGAAGGTGACCGAAAAGATCATCGCGGCAGCAACCAATCTCAAGGTGATCGGCCGCGCCGGAATCGGCACCGACAACATCGACAAGGAAGCCGCTTCCAAGAAGGGCATCATCGTGATGAACACGCCCTACGGCAACATGATCACGACCGCCGAGCATGCTATCGCCATGATGTTCGCAGTGGCCCGGCAGATCCCCGAAGCTTCCGCATCGACGCATGCTGGCAAATGGGAAAAATCCAAGTTCATGGGCGTCGAGCTTACCGGCAAGACCCTTGGCGTTATCGGGGCCGGCAACATCGGCGGGATTGTCTGCGACCGCGCGCTGGGGCTGAAGATGAAGGTGATCGCCTACGATCCGTTCCTCGGGGAGGAGAAAGCGCAGAAGATGGGCGTTGAGAAAGTCGATCTGGACACGCTTCTCAAACGGTCGGATTTCATCACCTTGCACGTTCCGTACACGGATCAGACGGCCAATATTCTCAGCGCAGAGGCCATCGCCAAGACCAAGAAAGGTGTTCGGATCATCAACTGCGCCCGCGGTGGCCTCGTTGACGAGGAAGCTCTGGCCGAAGCGCTGAAATCCGGCCATGTGGCCGGGGCGGCCTTCGACGTGTTCGCCAAGGAGCCGGCGACGGAGAACCCGCTGTTCAACCTGCCCAACGTCGTCTGCACGCCGCATCTGGGCGCAGCCACGACAGAAGCACAGGAAAACGTGGCGCTGCAGGTGGCCGAGCAGATGTCCGACTACCTGCTGACCGGCGCTGTAAGCAACGCGTTGAATATGCCCTCCGTCACGGCCGAAGAGGCCAAGGTTATGGGGCCATGGGTCAAGCTGGCAAGCCACCTGGGCGCGTTCATCGGCCAGATGACCGATGAACCGATCAAGGCGATCAACATTCTCTATGACGGGTCCGTCGCCAAGATGAACCTTTCAGCGCTCAATTGCAGCGTGATTGCAGGGATCATGAAGAAAGCCAATCCGGACGTGAACATGGTCTCGGCCCCGATCATCGCGCAGGAACGCGGTATCAACATTGCCACGACCAACCAGAACAAATCCGGCGTTTTCGATGGATACATCAAGGTGACCGTGGTTACCGACAAGCGCGAGCGGTCCATCGCCGGAACCGTCTTCTCGGACGGCAAGCCGCGTTTCATCCAAATCAAGGGCATCCAGATCGATGCCGAAGTGGGCGAGCACATGCTCTACACAACCAACGAGGACGTGCCCGGCATCATCGGTGCACTGGGTCAGACCCTTGGCGAGAACGGCGTCAACATCGCGAACTTCACGCTGGGGCGCGCCGAGGCCAAGGGCGAAGCCATCGCCCTGCTCTACGTCGATGACGAAGTACCGGCACCGGTTATCAAAAAACTGCACGACACCGGACTTTTCCGGCAAGTCAAACCGCTGATGTTCGACGTGGCGTGAAATTACACGAACACGCTTGAAAAACAGGCGGAGGCGCGAACTTGCGCCTCCGCATAGCTTCGGAC
>JBFFFS010000280.1:0-3108 GCA_041557855.1 Roseobacter sp.
CGCGTGGTGATCGCAATGGCGCTGGCGTGCAAGCCGCGCCTGCTGATCGCGGACGAGCCGACCACGGCGCTCGACGTGACCATCCAGGCGGAAATCCTGGCCCTGATGGACAGGCTCAAGCGCGAGACCGGCACGGCGGTGATGTTCATCACCCACGATATGGCCGTGGTGGCGCAGATGGCGGACCGCGTGGTGGTCATGTTCCGGGGCAACAAGGTCGAGGAAGGCACGGTAGAGGAAATCTTCGAGAACCCGAAGCACCCCTACACCAAGGCGCTGCTGGCCGCCGTGCCGAAACTGGGGGAAATGACCGGCAAGCAATATCCCGAACCGATGAAACTTCTGGGGCGGGAAAACAAGGAAATCAAACCCATCCCCGGCAAGCAGGAGGTGCTGCTGAGCGTAAAGCATCTGACCACGCGTTTTCCGGTGAAGGGCGGATTTTTCCGGCGTACCGTCGCAAATGTGCACGCCGTGGAGGACGTCTCCTTCACGATCAACAAGGGGCAGACGCTCAGCCTCGTCGGTGAAAGCGGGTGCGGCAAGTCCACGGCGGGCCGGTCTATCCTGCGCCTTGTCGATCCTCTGTCGGGTCACATTGTCCTCGATGGAAAGGACATCATGGCGTTGGATCAGAAGCAGCTGCGCGATGCCCGCCTGGACATGCAGATGATCTTCCAGGATCCTTTCGCCTCGCTCAATCCGCAGATGCAACTGGCCGACCAGGTGGCGGAGCCCATCCACAATTTTGGCACCCTCAAAGGCAAAGACGTGTACGAACGCGTGGCAATGCTTTTTGACCGGGTGGAACTGCCGCGCAGTTTCATGCGCCGTTTTCCGCATGAGCTGTCGGGCGGGCAACGCCAGCGCGTGGCGATCGCACGCGCACTGGCGCTCAATCCCAAGCTCATCATCGCCGACGAGGCGGTGTCGGCGCTGGATGTCTCGGTGCAGGCGCAGGTGCTCAACCTGATGATGGAGCTTCAGGCCGAACTGGGGCTGTCCTATCTGTTCATCAGCCACGATATGGCGGTGGTCGAGCGCGTCAGTCACCACGTGGGCGTAATGTACCTTGGCCGGATCGTCGAGCTGGGGCCGCGCACCCGTGTCTTTGAGAACCCTCAGCATCCTTACACGCAGGCCCTGATGAAAGCGGTGCCGATCGCCGATCCGCGCCAGCGCAAGGATGAGAAAGACCTCAATTTCAAGCCGATCCCGTCGCCCATTCATCCGGCGGGCTACGAGCCGGAGCCGTCGGTCTACCGCGAAGTCGAGCCGGGGCACCTGATCCTAGAGACCGACAGCGGGTATTGAACCATGGCGGCGCGACTGTCTCCGCTTGAGCTTATGCGGCAGTTGGTGGCTTTCCCGACGGTCAGCCGCGACACCAATATTCCACTGATCGACTGGGTTGCGGAGTATTTGCAATCGCAGGGGATCGAGAGTCACCGCTACATCGATCCCGACCAGCCCAAGCATGCGCTCTTTGCGCATGTGGGGCCGTGGGAAGAGGGCGCCATCGTGCTGTCGGGTCACACGGATGTGGTGCCCGTGGACGGCCAGCCCTGGGACACGGACCCCTTCGAAGTCGTGGAGAAAGACGGCAAGTATTACGGGCGTGGCACCTGTGACATGAAAGGTTTTGATGCGCTGGCGCTCTGGGCGCTGGTCGAGGCGCATCATGCCGGTGTGAAACGACCGCTGCAGATCGCCCTGAGCTTTGACGAGGAGGTCGGATGCACCGGGGCGCCCGCGATGATCGAGGCGATCCAGCCGGTGCTGCCCAAGGGGTCGGCCGTGATCGTTGGCGAGCCGTCGATGATGCAGGCGGTCACCGGGCACAAGGGTAGCACCGGGTTCGATGTGCATGTGCGCGGCTTCGAGGTGCATAGTTCGCTGCTGGACCGTGGCGTGAACGCGATCATGTACGCTGCCAAGCTTATCGACTGGGCAAACGAGATGAACGTGGCCAACTGCGCCGCGCCTCCGGGCGCACTGGCGCAGGCCTTCGATCCGCCCTACACGACCGTGCATGTAGGCATGATCCAGGGCGGCACGGCCCATAACATCACTGCCAAGGACTGTCATTTCGACTTCGACTTTCGGGTCGTGCCCGGGGAGGACAAGGACGCCTGGATGGCGCGCTGCCGCGCGCAGGCCGCATCGGTTGAGGCGCAGATGCAGGCCGTGGTGCCGGACACATCGATCACGCTGACCACGCGCTTCGACGTCCCGCCGCTCGCACCAGAAGAACAGGGCGAGGCCGAAACCTTGGTGCGCAGTCTGACTGGAGACAATGCAAGTCATGTGGTCAGCTATGGCACCGAAGCGGGGCAGTTTCAGCAGGCGGGGTATTCCGCCGTTGTCTGCGGGCCGGGCGACATCGCGCAGGCTCATCAGCCCAATGAATACATCACCCGGGAGCAGTTCGAGGCGGGGCATGCCTTCATGCAGCGCCTGATAGAGCGGTTGCGCGCTTGATGCCCCGTCCGCGCCCTTCAGTATGTGCCGAAAACCGGCAGCTTCGCGGTAGCCTTTGTGACTGACTTTCCGTTTCAGGCGGTGGGGCCTGCCCCTTATCCGGGTCCGCCGCCGGCTTCGGCCGATGTCGTGGTGATCGGCGGTGGCGTGATCGGTGTCTGCACCGCGCTGTTTCTTGCCCGCGAGGGCAACAAGGTCGCTCTTTTGGAAAAGGGCCGGATTGCCGCCGAGCAATCGAGCCGCAACTGGGGATGGATACGCCAGCAGGGGCGGGACCCGGATGAGTTGCCACTGATGGTCGAGGCCAACCGGCTCTGGCGCGAACTGGCGCGAGACACCAATGTCGATATCGGTTTGACTGAAGGGGGTGTCACCTATCTTGCCGCCGATGACGCCGCACTCGAACGCTACGCCGCCTGGCTGCCCCATGCCGAAGCCAATGGGGTCGCCACCCGGCTGTTGTCGCCGGATGAGACCGCGACACTGATCCCGGGTATGTCGCGCCAGTACAAGGGTGCGCTGCACACGGCGTCGGACATGCGGGCCGAGCCATGGGTCGCCGTGCCGGCGCTGGCGGACATTGCTTCGCGTGCGGGCGCTCTGATCGTGGAGGATTGCGCAGTGCGC
>JBFFFS010000281.1:0-3059 GCA_041557855.1 Roseobacter sp.
CCCAAAACGGTATTGGCCATCGGCTGATCAAACCGAACCATCCGTGGACGAATGCCTAAAGCGGTTTGCGTTTGATCTGAATCGATAAGGGATTCACATGAGGCCATTTGTTTGATTCACTTCTTTCGGGAGGTGGATCATGGGCAAGCCCTACTCTTTGGATCTTCGGGAACGGATTTGCGCATACGTTGCCAAGGGAAACTCGGCCCGGTCTGCAGGGCGGCTCTTCGGGGTGAGCGCCGCAACGGCTGTTCGGTTGGCAGCGGAGCATCGAGACCATGGCACTGCGCTTCCCAAGCCTCAGGGCCGTCCCGCTGGTCAGTTTGGCAAACTCGCACCGCATCGGGAGTTTCTGCTGGAGATCGTGCAGGCTGAACCGGACATCACGCTCAAGGAACTGGCCGCCGCACTCGCTGAGACACATGGCGTGGAGGTGCAACTCTCGTCGCTACACCGCGCCCTCGAACGCGCCGGGCTGTCATATAAAAAAGGACTGATCGCAGCCGAGCGTGATCGGCCCGCGCTCCGCCAGGCCCGTCGGGACTGGATGAGGCGCCGTCAGCCTCGCATGCGTCAGGAACCGCACAGGCTGGTCTTCATCGACGAGACGGCGGTCAAGACGAACCTCACGAGGCTTCGAGGGCGGGCCCCTGTCGGAGAGCGGCTCAATGGCACCGCACCCTTCGGCAAATGGGGCACACAGACCTTCATCGCCGGGCTGACGCAGGACGCCTTGATCGCACCCTGGGTGATCAACGGCGCGATGAACGGGGCAGCCTTCGACACATACATCGAGACGCAACTGGCCCCGGCGCTTGATCCCGGAACCGTCGTCATCCTCGACAACCTGTCCACACACAAGAGCCAACGCGCCGCCGAAGCACTTCGCAAGAGAGGCTGCTGGTTCCTGTTTTTGCCTGCCTACAGCCCCGACCTCAATCCGATCGAAATGGCCTTCTCTAAACTCAAAGCTCACCTGAGGCGCATCGGAGCCAGAACCTTTGACGCCCTGTTTGAAGCGCTCGGCGACATATGCGATCTATTCGACCCGAACGAATGCCGGAACTTCCTCAAAGCCGCCGGATATGCCTCAGATTAAACGCAAAACGCATTAAAATTCTTCACCTTTGGGGTTAACCGGAATGGCTGCACTTTCCCTGAAAGGTGAACATGCAACGCAACAAGCCGAAAAACCCCGGTGATGTCCTCATGCCGCCTCCTGGACGCGCCCGTCCGATGCGCTGAAGAAGGTGTTTGAGGTCGGAGAGCTTTTGACGCGCGCCTGCACCGCCCGCCTCGCTTTGCACGGCCAGAATTTTCTTCTGTGTCTGCAGCGCGGCCTCGATCATCTCGATATCCTTGGCCGTCAGGTCCAAACGCTTCAATGTATCCAACATATCTTCAAACATCCTTGTTACGCTGCCCACCATATGGGGAACAATTGGGGATACGCCAATCATGACCGTTCAGATTTTTGTCATATATTTTACAGGGTCACGTCTGCGTGATCTGCTGAACAAGTTTTGAAATCTGCGACAACACCAATCCCCCTTGCGGCCCGACGCGGAAACAGGTCTTTACGCGGCATGGACAGTGAAAAATCAGCCCGGCCCGTAACAGCCATCTTCTGGATGCTCGTCACCGGATTTTGCTTCATCACGGTAACGGCTCTGGTCAAATATATCGGTCCGCGGGTTCCCCCGGCCGAGATGGCATTTTTGCGGTATTTGCTCGGGCTCGTTTTCCTTCTGCCTGCTCTTGGGGCGCTGCGCGCCGCGCGGTTGACCCGCCGCCAGTGGGGCCTTTTCGCCTGCAGGGGATTTTTTCATGCGCTCGGTGTGATCCTTTGGTTCTACGCGATGGTGCGCATCCCGCTGGCGGATGTCACGGCGATGAACTACCTGGCGCCGGTTTACGTGACCATCGGCGCGGCGCTGTTTCTGGGCGAGAAGCTGGCATTCCGCAGGATCGCCGCGGTCTTCATCGCTCTCATGGGCGCGGTCATCATCCTGCGGCCGGGCTTTCGGGAGGTCAGCAGCGGCCATATCGCCATGGTGTTCACCGCAATTGTCTTTGGCGGATCCTATCTTCTGGCCAAGATCATGGCGGATGAGGTCAGGCCTTCGGTCGTCGTGGGCATGCTGTCGATTTTCGTGACCATCGTGCTTTTCCCTTTCGCGGTTGCAGACTGGGTGACGCCGACGCTCGGTGATTTGGGCCTGCTGTTCCTGGTGGCGAGCTTTGCCGTTGCGGGACATTACACGATGACGCTTGCTTTTGCTGCGGCGCCAGTCACCGTGACACAACCCGTGACGTTCACGCAGCTCGTCTGGGCCGTCCTGCTGGGATATTTCGCCTTCGACGAGGCGGTGGACATCTGGGTAATCCTCGGCGGTGTCATTATTCTTGCCTCCGTGACCTTCATAACCTGGCGAGAAGCGATGCTGAAGCGTGCGCCCACCACTCCGTTGGTCAACCAGACCAAGGTTTAGGTTACTATTTTTTATTGATTGACGGATCAATCAAAATCAACTTATGCGTTTCTTGCTTAAACATGCGAGTGAGAGATGCCCAAGATCGGAATGGAGCCACTGCGCCGCAGCGCGCTCGTCGAGGCGACGATTGCAGAGCTCGGTGCCAAGGGATCGCTTGACGTCACGGTTGGTCAGATTGCGCGTAGGGCTGGCATGTCAACAGCTTTGGCGCAACATTACTTCGGCGGTAAGGATCAGATTTTTCAGGCGGCGATGCGGCAAATCCTGCGCGATTTCGGTGCCGAAGTTCGCCGCGCCCTAAGCGCGGCACAGACGCCTCGTGATCGTGCTGTCGCACTGATCGAGGCCAGTTTTGCTCCATCCTGCTTTGCGCCTGCGACCATCAGCGCGTGGATGACGCTCTATGCCTCGGCCCAGACAAACCCAGAAACGCTACGCCTGTTGCGCATCTATCAGGCGCGTCTGAAATCAAATTTTCTCCATGCGCTGCGCCCGCTTTCCTCCGACCCGCTGCCTCATGCCGAAATAATTGCGGCCCTGATCGACGGGCTTTACCTGCGCGCC
>JBFFFS010000282.1:0-3056 GCA_041557855.1 Roseobacter sp.
CTGCCACGATGTGCTGACGAAAACAATCCGGGATCAGCTTGCCGGTGTGGACGACACGCCAACCTGCGCAGGCCGCAACAGCCGGTCATGCAGCATTAACCCTTCGGCAGCCACCTGAATGATGTCGCCCGACTTGGTCCCAGGCACTGGCGCTTCGAACATCGCCTGATGCATTTTCGGGTCGAATTTGTCGCCAACCTCCGGCGCGATGATATCGATTCCGTGCTTTTTGAACACGCTGAGCAACTCGCGCATCGTCAGTTCGATGCCTTCGATCAGCGCGGTATTCGCCTCTCTTTGCTCTTCGGACACCGTTTCGAGCGCACGTTTCATGTTGTCATAGACCGGTAACATATCCCGCGACAGTTTTGATCCGCCATAGTTTTCCGCTTCGCGGCGATCCCGGTCGGACCGCTTGCGGGCGTTTTCGGCATCCGCAAGCGCGCGCATGAAGCGGTCCTTCAACTGGTCGCGCTCTGCACGAAGCTGCTCTATCTCCAGCGCCTCATCATCGATCTCTTCCATCTCTTCCGCGTAGGCCTCGGCCTCGGCGTCGTCTATATCATCCAGAAATTCTTCGTTTTTTGGCTCAGCCATAATTCACCTCTAGCTGCGGTCGGAAATCAGCTTTCCCACCAGCTGCGCCGTGTAATTCACAATCGGCACGATACGTCCATAGTTCAGTCGGGTCGGACCAATGACGCCCACGGCGCCAATGATCTTTCGATCAGCGTTCATATATGGGGAAACCACCAGAGAGGAACCCGAAAGTGAAAAAAGTTTGTTTTCGGAGCCGATAAAAATGCGCACTCCTTCGCCGTCCTCTGCTAGTTCAAGAAATTCCGCGATATCCCGCTTGCGCTCCAGATCGTCAAAGAGCCGCCTGATCCGCTCCAGATCCTCGGTTTCACCGTCCTCGGACAACAAGTTGGCGCGACCGCGCACAATCAACCGCTCCAACTGGTCGCCTTCGCCTTCCCAAACCGCGAGCCCACTGTCCACCATGTCCCGGGCAAGCGAATCGATCTCCTGCTTGCGGCGGCCGATCTCTGCCTGAATGGTACTGCGCAGATCGCCCAGTGTTTTGCCTTCGATCAGACTATTGAGGAAGTTTGCCGCTTCACGCATTGAACTGGGAGTCTGCCCGGGCGGCGGAGTAAAAAGCCGATTCTCCACATGCCCATCCGCATAGACCAGCACCACCAGTGCCCGGTCCGGTGACAGAGAGACGAATTCGATATGTTTTATCGGCGCTTCGCGTTTCGGCGTCAGTACCAGTGATGCACCGTGCGTCACACCAGACAGCGCGGAACCAACCCGATCCAGCAGACCGCTTACGTCCTGCGCGTTACTGCCCAGCGTTGCGTCAATCTTTTCACGGTCGGTTTCATCGGGATTTCCTATTTCCAGAAGCCCGTCAACGAACATCCGCAGCCCCAGTTGCGTTGGCACACGCCCGGCGCTGACATGCGGGCTGTCCAGCAGGCCAAGATATTCAAGGTCCTGCATGACATTGCGGATGGTAGCGGCGCTGACCTTCTCGCTGAAATCACGAGTCAGCGTCCGCGAACCCACGGGAACGCCATCTTCAAGGTAGCCTTCGACTACGCGGCGAAAGACTTCGCGCGACCGTTCGTTCATTTCACCCAGTATGTTCGGCCTGTCGTTCATCTCATCACCTTCATACCCCACGCATAAAAGCATAAGCACGGCGGATTTCAATCGGGGTTGCATCATGACCCCGGCCCTCGTATCGACGGAGCGCACCCAGAAAAGGATAGCCCATGCGCCCCTCCGGTCGAGAACTGAACCAAATGCGCTCTGTTTCCATCGAAACAGGCTTCACCAAACATGCCGAAGGATCGGCTTTGATCAAGATGGGCGATACCCATGTCTTGTGCACGGCCACAATCGAGGACCGTGTTCCGCCTTTCATCCAGGGGTCCGGTCTTGGGTGGGTGACCGCGGAATATGGCATGCTTCCCCGCGCGACCAACACGCGGATGCGCCGCGAGGCGGCCTCAGGCAAACAAGGTGGCCGCACCGTGGAAATTCAGCGTCTCATTGGCCGCTCGTTGCGCGCGGGCGTCGATCGCGTGGCACTGGGGGAACGGCAGATAACGGTGGACTGTGATGTGCTTCAGGCCGATGGCGGTACGCGCTGCGCTTCCATCACCGGCGGCTGGGTTGCTTTGAAGCTCGCTGTGCAGAAACTGATGAAGGCGGGCGATGTGATCAGCGATCCCCTGCTTGATCCTGTAGCCGCTGTGAGCTGCGGCATCTATGCCGGCCAACCGGTTCTGGATCTGGATTATCCGGAAGATTCAGAGGCCGGTGTGGATGGTAATTTCATCATGACCGGATCGAAGCAACTGATCGAAGTGCAAATGAGCGCGGAAGGATCGACCTATTCCCGCGACCAGATGAATGCACTTCTTGATCTTGCGGAAAAAGGCGTGTCCGAACTGGTCGCCGCACAGAAAGAAGCCACCGCATGACGAGGAAGTTCGACGGCGACCGCATGCTGATTGCAACGCACAACGCGGGCAAGTTGGATGAGATGCGACAACTCTTTGCACCTTATGGCGTAAAGGTTGTAGGCGCTGCTGAACTTAACCTGTCTGAGCCGGAAGAAACCGAAACGACCTTCGTTGGTAATGCGCGGATCAAGGCCCGCGCCGCTGTAGCCGCGACGGGATTGCCCGCGCTTGCCGATGACAGCGGTATCGAGGTCCAAGCACTGGGCAATGCACCCGGTGTCTATACAGCCGATTGGGCGGAAACTCCGCTGGGTCGGGATTTCCTGATGGCCATGACCAAGACACATGAAAAGCTTGAGGCGGTGGATGCGCCGCACCCGCGCCGCGCGCGTTTCCGTGCGACGCTTGTCCTGGCCTGGCCCGACAGACACGAAGAGGTCTTTGAGGGCCGTGTCAATGGAACCCTCGTCTGGCCCATACGAGGGCGTATGGGGCACGGCTATGACCCGATGTTCCAACCAGATGGCTACGACGTGACTTTTGCGGAAATGGACCCGAATGAGAAAAACCGCGTCA
>JBFFFS010000283.1:0-2999 GCA_041557855.1 Roseobacter sp.
GACGAACGGGCACAAAAACGGTGAAGCTGGCGCTGGAGCATCTTGGGTTTGGCCCCTGTCATCACATGTACGAAGTTTTCGACAACCCTCCGCAGGTTGCACATTGGCAGGACTTCGCCGCCGGAAAGCCTGTTGATTTTACAGAGGTTTTCAAAGGCTATAGGTCTCAGATCGACTGGCCCGGTGCCCATGTCTGGCGCGAATTGGCTGAAGCTTTCCCCGACGCGAAGGTTTTGCTGACCCGGCGGCCCGAAGAGTCCTGGTATCGCAGCTACTCCCGCACCATCGGTAAATTCATGCGTCTTTACAAGACGTTGGACCTGCCCCCCCATATCAGGGACATGGCCGACACGATGAAGATCATGGTCGAGAATACCACTTTCTCTGGCAACTCGAGCGACAAGGACACCGCGATCGCCGCCTACCGCCAGCGTACCGAAGAGGTGACGGCAGCGATACCGTCGAACCGACTGCTCATTTTCGACGTCGCCGAAGGATGGGAGCCGCTGTGCCGCTTTCTAGACGTGCCTGTCCCGAAGCAACCCTTCCCCCATGAAAATAAGCGCGGCGATTTCTGGGAGGCCCTTGGCGGCGAACCGGAGGAGCCATGAAAAACCCCGCGCGGGCTACATGCCGCACGGGGTTTTTAGGTCCGTGATTTCAATGTGACCTAGCTGGCGGCCTGATCCTGATGCGCGGCGCGCCGCGATGAAAGCTCTTCTGCCACGAGGAAAGCCAGTTCAAGCGACTGGCTGGCGTTCAGGCGCGGATCACAGGCCGTGTGGTAACGGTCCGAGAGGTCTTCGTCGCTGACGGCCCGCACGCCACCGGTGCATTCGGTCACGTCCTGCCCCGTCATCTCGAAATGCACGCCGCCGGGCACCGTACCTTCGGCGCCATGTACCGCGAAGAACTCGCGCACCTCGCGCAGAACCGCATCAAAGGGACGTGTCTTGTAACCCGTGGAGGACTTGATCGTGTTGCCGTGCATCGCGTCGCAGACCCAAGTCACCTTGGCGCCCTCTTCGCGCACGGTCTTGATGAGGCGCGGCAGATGCTCGCCCACCGATCCGGCACCGAAACGTGCGATCAGCGTCAGGCGGCCTTCCTCGTTGTTGGGATTCAGCTTGGCCATCAGCTTCTTGAGATCGTCGGACGTCATCGTCGGACCCGCCTTGAGCCCGATCGGGTTCTGCACGCCGCTTGCGAATTCCACATGCGCTCCATCCGGCTGCCGCGTACGGTCGCCGATCCAGATCATGTGTCCGGAACCTGCCAGCCATTTGCCGGTGGTGCTGTCCACGCGGGTCAGCGCCTCTTCGTACTCCAGCAACAGCGATTCATGGCTTGTGTAGAATTCCACCGTCTGCAGCGTGTGTGCTGTCTCGGAGGTCACACCCGCCGCTGACATGAAGTCGAGCGTGTCGGAGATGCGATTTGCGATTTCGCGGTATTTTTCCGCCTTTTCGCCTTCCGTGAAGCCAAGCGTCCACCCGTGCACCTGATGTACATCGGCATATCCGCCGGTGGAGAAGGCACGCAGCAGGTTCAGCGTTGCCGCAGCCTGCGTGTAGGCACGCAGCATGTTCTGCGGATCGGGGATACGGGCCTCGGGCGTGAAATCAAGCTTGTTGATGATGTCACCGCGATAGCTGGGCAGTTCCACGCCGTTCACGATTTCCGTCGGCGCCGAACGCGGTTTTGCAAATTGCCCGGCCATGCGGCCCACCTTGATGACCGGCACCTTGGCGCCGTAGGTAAGCACGATGGCCATTTGCAGCATCACCTTGAAGGTGTCCCGGATCGCATCCGAACTGAACTGGTCAAAGCTTTCCGCGCAATCGCCCCCCTGAAGCAGGAATGCCTCACCGCGGCCGGCTGCCGCCAAATGCTTTTTGAGCCGACGTGCCTCGCCAGCGAAAACCAACAGCGGATAACGGGCGAGTTGCGCCTCTACCTCTTCGAGGGCCGCCTGATCCTGATACTCCGGCATCTGGATTCTGGGCTTGCTTCTCCAGCTAGATTTCGTCCATTCGGTCATGTCGTCGGTCTCCGGTCTCTGACTCGCGCAATGCGAGCGCTCACATCTCGCAGGCCTCTATACAAAAGACAACCCGGAGTGACCATATCACAATTTCGACCACTTGACGTCGCTTTCCCAGCATGACCAAGTGAAACTCGCCATTCGTGCCGCTTGTCCCAAGCGCCCAAAGACCAAGATTAAGAGGCAGCAATGTCCAGCAACAACCCCGCAACCCGCTCTGCTCCGCCTGCCGAGAAACCCCGGCGCTTCGTCTTTGTCCTGCTGGATAATTTCACCCTTTTATGTTTCGCCGCAGCAGTCGAAAGCCTTAGGATTGCCAACCGCATGGCCGGTCGCAAGGTCTATGAGTGGAAGATCATCGGCGAAGGCGGAGATATGGTCTATTGTTCCGCCGGAAGCGGCTTCAAACTGGACGGCGATCTGGACGAATTGCAGCGCGACGACACCGTTCTGGTTTGCGGCGGCATCGACGTACAGACTGCCACCACCAAACGGGTGCTTGGATGGCTGCGCCGCGAAGCGCGCAAGGGCGTGCAGATGGGTGGCCTTTGCACGGCCGCGCATACGCTGGCCAAGGCCGGACTTCTCGATGGCAAGAAGGCCACCATCCACTGGGAAAACCAGGACAGTTTCGGTGAGGATTTTCCCGACGTGATCCTGACCAAATCGGTCTTCGTGATTGACGGGAACCGGCTGACAACAGCCGGCGGCACGTCGTCGATCGACCTGATGCTGAAACTGATCGCCGACGATGAGGGCGAGGACCTGGCCAATATGGTGGCTGACCAGTTGATCTATTCGTCCATTCGCACCGATCAGGATACGCAACGGCTATCGGTCCCGACGCGGATCGGCGTACGACATCCGAAGCTGTCGGCGGTGATCCAGATGATGGAAAACAACATCGAGGAACCGATCAGCCCCTCGACGCTGGCACGGGATGTGGGCATGAGCA
>JBFFFS010000284.1:0-2972 GCA_041557855.1 Roseobacter sp.
GGTAGCGATCTATTACGGCACATGGATCGCGCCCTATATCCGTAACAATCTGCATCTGGCCTTTGATCTCGTGTCGCGGCTGGTTGCAGATATGGCGGATGAACCCGAACCCATACCGCGCCTCATTTCTCGCCGAATGCGGGCCGCGACCCTGATCGCCATGGGGCGGTCAAAGGAGGCGCTGGAAGACCTGCATATCGCCTACACGCTGTATCAATCGGCTGAAATTTCCGATTTCTCTACGAAGTTCGCGCAGGATCCGGGTGTACAGATCTGGTGCTATATGCATCTCGCGCAATGGATGTGTGGCGACGAGACCGGAGCCTGGGAGAGGGCCGACCGTGCGCTGGACCGGGCGCGCAAATTGGAGCATGCCAACACGATCTGTTATGCCGGATTGCATGATGTGTCGTTATCCATCTGGACCGGTAAGGTGGCACGCGCGGGTCGGGTAAACGATGAGATGCGGCGCCTGGCTGAAAAGCACGACATGGCATTGTGGAAGAATTTCGTCGCAATTCATGATGCTGTTCTTGCGTGCATGACCGACGAGCCAGATGCAGCCGAACGTCTCGACCTTGTTCTTGAAGCGTACCGTGCCTCCGGGTGCTGGCTGTGGGTTACACTGTACCTGAGCGAGCAGGCCAAGGCGCTACTGAGGGCGGGGAAACTCGAGGCCGCGCAAATATCCGTGGAGCGCGCCCTGCGCGAGCAGGAAAGGACTGGAGAACGGTGGGCGGAAGCTGAGCTTCGTCGGATCGAAGGTGAAATCCTGGCAGCGCGGGGGGACGTCGATGGCGCTCAATCAGCCTTCGAAAGCGCGATCTCCATTGCACGTGCCCAACAGTCGCGCGCACTGGCTGAGCGTGCCGCCAAGTCGGCGCAAGCGCACCGATAAGCGGGTTTCGAAAAGGAATGAATGTAGTCGATGGACCGGAGGGAAACGCAAGACGGTTGATTGGTGTTTCGAGTTTCCGCAAGGTTCTCAGATAGATCACTCGGGCAGGGCGCGTTGAGACGATCAGATGGACGTGTGTTGCCCATACTTTGGCTGCCGGGCCGCGCATGGCGTCAACTCCTTCGGATGTGCGGGCCGAGAAGGGTGACGTCCTTGAGGTAGGGTAGCCGGGCTTGGGCGGCAGCGACTTTTTCCAGATGCAAGGTGCCATGGATGATTTCCGGCTCTTTTCCCGCGCGCGCCAGTTCACGTCCGTCCGGTGCAGCAATGACGCTTTGTCCCAGATATTCCAATCCGTGCTCCGTGCCGGCACTATTGGCGTAGGCGAGGTAAATTCCGTTTTCATATGCGCGCGTCGGGATCATCTGTCGCGCGACCCACTCCCATTGCACGCCAAGCGCCGTGGGCACGAGAAGCAGCTCGGTCCCCAGGGAGGCGACATGCCGCGCCGTTTCGGGGAACTCCGCATCATAACAGATCAATGTCGCAATCTTCACGCCACGATAGGTGAACGGTGCGCATTCCCGACCGGGCGTGAAATGATCGCGTTCGAAGCCCGGCGGAATGACAAGTTTGCGGTGGTGGCCCAGACGTGATCCATCGGGGCCAAAACACTGAGCTGCATTGAAGAGCGCCTCTCCATCGGTTTCGGGAAATCCATAGTGTATTGCAACATCGTGGGCCTGAGCCATTGACCGGATCGCTTTCGCGACTGGTCCATCCGCATACTCGGCGCATCTGAGAACCTGATCGCCGATGTTGTAGCCGGTGGCGAACAATTCGGGCAGCAGCAGAAGGTCAGCGCCTGTTGCCGCGACTTTTGGCAAGGTAGCGCTCAGCCAGTTCAGCCGGTCTTGGGTCGAGCCCAGTTCCGCGGGGGACTGCCCGACAGCCAAGTGAAAGATGCGATCCATGCTCAGCAGTCCGTTACCAGAAGTTCACGAGGATAATGCGTGATGTATTCGCACCCGTTTTCCGTCACCACGATCGAGTCTCCGATCCGCCCCGCCGTGACCCCATCGACCGAGATGCCACCATCAACGGCAAATGTCATTCCGGGTTCCAGAACGGTGGTGTCACCTGCCTTGAGCTCGGGGGCTTCCAGATAAGCCACGCCGATGGAACGCCCGGTGCGATAGCCGGTCTCGAAGCCGCGCTCCGCATAGACTGCGTTGGCGGCCGCCGCGACCTCCTGTGCTTGGATGCCGGGGCGTATGACGGCAATAGCTGCCTGTTGGGCATCGATTGCGGCTTGCTGCACTTTGGCGGCTTCCTCCGTGACATCGCCAATGTGGAACATGCGGTCAAAGCCGAGTTTGTATTGTTTGAATTGTGCCATGTTGCAAAAGCAGAAATAGACCGGGTCGAAACGCTGATAGGCCTTAACTGAGGCGCGTCGATGCACCATCGAAGTGTCTTTGCCACTTTGCAGGATCTGCAAGTTGTGGATCATCGGCGACACGAACCGGTCCCAGCCCTTATCCGTCAGGAACGTGGCTGCACGTCGGGTCCCGGCGTCAATCACGGCCAGAGCGCTTTCATACTCTCTTGCCCCCTCGCGCAGACTTGCGTGGGCTGCAGCCATCATCGCCGCGGCAATCTCGCCCGCCTCCTTCATGACCTGAATTTCAAAAGCCGACTTAATCATCCGCATGGCTCCCAGAACGGGGGAAATGTCCCTGATAGGCACCCCGGGATAGGTTTCGTCCAAATGATTGCGGACGATGGCGGGAATGCTGGCACGCTCCACCCAAATCGCTTTGGGGTTTTCTGCCTCGAGGGCGCCGGCGATAGCCCGCCCCCAAGTGCGCTGGCCCATATCCTCCCACGTGCGCACGGCCTCGACCCAGGTCATGGCGCGTACCATTTCGCTTTCCATCAAGGGCGTGATGACAACAGGGGCATCATCTGCTGGCACAACCAGCATTGTTGGGCGGCCAAATTCGATGCCGAGGTAGCCCCAAAAACCGGCGAGATAGGCAATCGAACTTTCATCGGTAAACACAGCGCATGA
>JBFFFS010000285.1:0-2915 GCA_041557855.1 Roseobacter sp.
ACGACGCACCGGGCCGTAAATGGGTTCCAAAAGGCGGTTCAGCCCGTACCATATCTGCGCCACGAGCTGCTGGCGCGTGTTGAGCACCTGGAAGTTGATGAGCCAGCTCATGATCACATGAGCGATGATGACGAACCATACGACGTTGAGCAGCAGCATCAGAATTTCGAACAGCGATTGCATGGGCAGACCTCTCCTAGTGCTGCCCAGCAAGTAAGCAAGCAGGCCCGCAAGGGCAAGACCTCTTGGCTCCCCATGGTTGATACGACCAAACCATCGCTTGCCACATGGTAGTCAAAGCGGTTTAGCTGGCTTTCAACAACAAAGGGCCGGCAGAGCGATGATATCGACGCAGAAACGGCAGAAACGTATTTGGGGCTGGTACTTTTTCGACTGGGCCAGCCAGCCATACAACACGTTGCTGCTGACCTTCATCTTCGGCCCCTATTTTGCCCAGACCGCCGCCGCTTCACTGATGGCCGACGGTATGGCGGAAGGTGCCGCGCGCGCGCAGGCGCAGGCCTGGTGGGGCTACGGGCTCACAGCGGCGGGACTTTGCATCGCGATACTTGCCCCGATCCTAGGCGCCGTGGCCGACAGCACAGGGCGCAGGCTGCCGTGGGTCTGGCTTTTCTCGGCACTCTACGTCATCGGATCAGGCGCTTTGTGGTGGACGGCACCACAGGATTTTTCGATGCTCTGGGCACTGGCGTTTTTCGGCCTCGGGCTGATCGGCGCGGAATTCGCCGCGATCTTCACCAACTCTTACCTGCCGGACCTGCATCCCGACAAGGCCGAACGCGGACGCATCTCGGGGTCGGGCTGGGCCTTTGGCTATGTGGGCGGTGTCGTCGCCTTGATCGCGATGCTGGCCCTCTTTCAGGCCGGCGAGAACGGCCGCACCATGGCAGGCTTTGCACCTCTTTTCGGGCTTGATCCCGATACCGGCGCGGATACCCGCATCGTCGGTCCCTTCACCGCGCTGTGGTTTGCGGTCTTCATGGTGCCTTTCTTTCTCTACACAAGGGATATTCCAAACCGGAAAGCCGCACGTTTCCGCGTCTCGACCGCGCTGACCGATCTTATGAATACGCTGCGCAACCTGCCGCGAACGCCCTCGCTGCTGGCTTATCTCGGCTCTTCGATGTTCTACCGCGACGCGCTGAACGGCATGTACACCTTTGGCGGCATTTACGCGCTGGGCGTGCTGAACTGGTCGATCATCGATATCGGCATTTTCGGAATCCTTGCCGCAATCAGCGGCGCGGTGTTCTGCTGGGTTGGCGGGCGCGTGGACCGTCGCATCGGGCCCATGCCGGTCATCGTCTCCTGCTGCGTGATCCTGATCCTCACCGCCGGGCTCATCATGTCGCTGACGCCCACGTCCATTCTCGGTATCAGCCTGCCCGAAGGCTCCGCCTTGCCCGACATCGCCTTCTACATCGCCGGAGCGCTAATCGGGGCCGCCGGGGGCGCGCTGCAATCCTCCTCGCGCAACATGATGACCCACCAGGCCAACCCCGCCCGCATGACAGAGGCCTTCGGGCTCTACGCCCTGTCAGGCAAGGCTACCTCCTTCATCGCACCCGCGCTGATTGCTGTTGTCTCCGATGTCACAGGCAGCCAGCGTCTGGGCATTCTTCCGATCGCGGGGCTGTTCATCCTTGGGCTGGTTTTGCTACTGTGGGTCAAGCCAAATGGGGACTTCGAATGAGACCTTCGCTGATCCTGACCGCCCTCGCTCTCGGCATCGTGCTGATGAGTTGCGCGCAAGCGCCCGATCCCATGCCGCACCGGCAAGCGACACCGCTGCCGACGCTGGGCACATCTGGCCATAAGGACAGCCTCAAACCCGCAAAGCACCTTTTCGGCGCACAGTCCGCCGGCTCCCGCTCCGCTGCCGATCCTTTCGGAAGCTATGCCAAGGGCTGCGTCGCGGGCGCTGTGGAACTGCCCGAAACCGGCCCGACGTGGCAGGCCACGAGGCTGTCTCGCAACCGCAACTGGGCTCATCCCGAAACAGTGGATTTCGTTCAGGATCTCAGCCGCGTAGCGGCCCGCCAGCCGGGGTGGAACGGCATCTATGTCGGTGACTTGAGCCAGCCGCGCGGCGGGCCGATGCTCTCCGGTCATGCCAGCCACCAGATCGGGCTCGATGCGGACATCTGGCTGCGGCCTGCCGATACCCTCTCCCTCTCGGTGGCCGAGCGCGAAAGCATCTCGTCAATCTCTCAGCGGCGCAACAAGGGCGCATTCGTCAACGACAACTGGACCCCGGCGCATGAAGCGGTGGTCAAAGCCGCCGCATCAGACCCGAGGGTCGCGCGGATATTCATCTTCCCCGGCGCAAAGGTCGAGATGTGCAAGAACGCCGGCAGCGACCGTGCCTGGCTGCGCAAGGTCAGGCCATGGTACGGACACCATTATCACTTCCATGTCCGCCTTTCCTGCCCGAAGGGCGCGCGCGGCTGTGTCGATCAGGCACCGCCGCCTCCGGGAGACGGATGCGCGGACGCGCAGGCCTGGGTCGATAACATTCTCAACCCGCCGCCCCCCGATCCCAATGCGAAGCCCCCCAAACCTAAGCCGGACATCCGGCTGGCCGACCTGCCCGCGCAATGCGCCGCCGTCTTGCAATCCCCCTGATCGTCGCGCTGGCCGCGATACCATGGTTCTGGTTCAAACCTCCGCCACCGGCGGCGGACCTGCCTGCGCGCCTGGTGTCGGTCCATGAGTTCGAGACGCAAAACGATTGGTTTGGAGGGCTTTCCGGTCTGGAAATGTCAACCGATGGACGTCAGGCCCATGTGATCAGCGATCGCGGCGTTCTCGTCAGCGCCGATGTCATCAGGGACGGTGACGCCATAACCGGCTTTCAGATCATCCGGGCACGGTCCTTATGGGACCACGAGCAA
>JBFFFS010000286.1:0-2910 GCA_041557855.1 Roseobacter sp.
CCCCCGGGATATTTCTTGTCCAAAGAAGCGGTCAGTCGCAGGTTTCAAGCGCGGTGATGATCGGCGAGAAATCTTCCGCCTTGAGGCTGGCGCCGCCCACGAGCGCGCCGTCCACGTCATCGAGTGCGAAGATATCCGCGGCATTGTCGGGTTTTACCGAACCGCCGTAGAGCAGGCGAATGCCCTCGGCCTCCTCGCCGAATCGTGCGCGCAGCTCCTTGCGCATCAGGGCGTGAACCTCGGCGATCTGCTCCATGCTGGGGATCTTGCCGGTTCCGATGGCCCAGATCGGCTCGTAGGCGACGACCAGCGAGGCGGCGGTACTCCCCTCGGGCACGGAGCCCTTGAGCTGCGCATCGATCACCTTGAGCGCGTCTCCGGCTTCGCGTTCCTCGAGGCTTTCGCCGATGCAGACGATCGCGACCAGTCCCGCTTCCTGCGCGGCTTTTGCCTTGGCGGCCACCTGCGCGTCTGTTTCGTGATAGGCGGCGCGGCGCTCGGAATGGCCGACGATCACGTATTTTGCTCCGACATTAGCCAGGATGCCTGCGCTTATGTCGCCGGTATGCGCGCCCTTTTCCTCGGCATGGCAATCCTGCGCACCGATCATGACGGGGGCGCCTACCGTGTTGTCGAGAGCCGGTACGATCAGGGCGGCGGGCGGGCAGACCACCACGTCGCAGGCGCATTCGTGATGCGCTTTCTTCAGCTTTTCGATCATGTCCAGACCGGCGATGCTTCCATTCATTTTCCAGTTTCCAGCGGCAAGTTTGCGGCGCATTACGCTCTCCTATCTGTTGCTTGGCCCCTTCGTAACAGCCCGGGCGCGGGGCTTCAAACCGGTGCGATGGTTGCACCTGCCGCGGCACTATGGCAAGCCGCGGGTCATTTGAGGAGTAGGGCAAGACATGATCCCGAGACTGGATGCGCGCAAGATCGCGACAAATGACCCGGACGCCATCGCCGGCATGCGCGAGGCAGCGACGGAAATCGGCTTTGCGACAATCTACGGAACCGGCATCTCAGGGGAGCGGGTGCGCGAAATCCTCTCGCTCTACCGCAGCTTCTTTCTGCTACCGGAGGCCGAAAAGGCAAAGGTGGACATGGCGCGCACAGGGGCCAACCGGGGCTGGGGCGCCTCCGGGTCCGAGCAGGTCGATCCCGATGCCAACCCCGACTACAAGCAGTATTTCGACAGCGGCTTCACCCTGCCGGCCAGCGATCCGCGCAGCAAGCTTGATGTCTATGCGCCCAATCAATGGCCTGAAAAACCTGCGGCTTTCCGACCCGAAATCGAAAGCTACTACACGCAGGCCTGCGATGTGGCGATGGGCGTGTTGCGTGGTGTGGCGAAAGCCATTCACGCTCCGGCCTCCTATTTCGACGACGCCTTCGACGCACCGATGGCGCTGTTGCGCGGCAATTACTACCCCGCGCGTCCGGCCTGGGCGACCGCGCAGGATTTCGGCATCGCCACGCATACCGACTACGGTTGCCTGACGCTTCTGGCCACTGATGGCGCGCCAGGTCTTGAAGTGCGCAAGCGCGGCGGCGGCTGGATACCGGTTCAGGCACCACCTGGCGAATTCGTCATCAACTTCGGCGAGATGATGGAAATCTGGAGCGAGGGCGTGGTCCGTGCGACCCCGCACCGGGTCATCGGCGGCAGCGAGGAGAGGCTGTCGATCCCGCTGTTTTTCAATCCGTCGGTGGATACCAACATTGCTCCGATGGGGTCAGGCAAGGTCATCCTCGCCGGCGAATACCTGTCGCGGCGTTTCAAGGAAACCTACGTGCACCTTCAGGCGTGAAGACGCGCGCCTCTCAACCGAACTTGATCGATTCGCCGCAGCCGCAGGCTTCGGTCACATTGGGATTGTGAAATTTGAAGCCCGATTCCAGAAGGCTGGTCTCGTAGTCGATCTCGGTGCCAAAGAGGAACATCTGCGCCATCGGCGCGATCATCACGCGGGCGCCGTCCTGTTCGACGATCTCGTCGTTCGGGTCTGTCTCAGTGACGTATTCCATGGTGTATTCCATGCCCGCGCAGCCGCCCTTCTTGACGCCGATGCGCAGGCCGGCATGACCTGCCGACTGCATCAGCTTGGCCACCTGTGCGGCGGCCTTGGGGGTCAGTGTCACGGCCTGTTTGCCGGGGATGCCAAACATCGAAAATCTCCTTTGACCCTAATCTAAGAGGTCTTCTGCTGCCGAACAAGCGGGCGGGCCGGATTTCCGGCAATTGTTGCGCCGGGAGCCACATCGCGGGTCACCACGGCGCCTGCGCCGATAACCGCGTCGTCCCCCACTGTCACCCCCGGCAGAATGATCGCACCACCGCCGATCCAGACGTTGCGGCCGATGCGTATGGGGCGACCGAACTCCAGCCCGGCATCGCGGGTGGCGCCGTCGCGGGGATGATCGGCAGTCAGGATCTGCACATAGGGGCCCACCTGGGTCATGTCGCCCACGTCAATGGCGCAGACATCCAGCAACACGCAGCCATAGTTGAAAAAGACATTGTCCCCGAGGCTGATATTGTATCCGTAGTCGGTGTAGAAGGGGGCGCGCAGCGCGCACCCCTCGCCACGTTTGTCGATCCAGTTGTCCAGGATCGTGCGCCGCGTCAGTTGATCCGACACGATCGTGGCGTTGTACTGCCGTTGCCAATCCTGGCTGCGCGCGCGGTTGGACACCAGTTCGGGATCGCCCGGGCGGTACAGTTCACCGGCGATCATCTTTTCCTTTTCGCTGCGCATGAGAGGGCCTTACATGAACCCCAGTTCAAGCCGCGCTTCGTCGGACATCATGTCCATGCCCCACTGCGGTTCCCAGACCAGTTTGACGTTGACCGCCTGAACGCCCGGGATCGGCGAAACCGCCTCTTCGACCCAGCCGGGCATTTCCCCG
>JBFFFS010000287.1:0-2903 GCA_041557855.1 Roseobacter sp.
CGTGTCGCGATTGTCTGCGCGGCCTGAATAAATCCGCGCGACCGCTCCGTGAACTTCGATAAGTCCATGGTTTTCTCCTTTTATAAAGCGCCCCTTCGCGTTGCGCCCGGCTTGGCGGCACGGCAACGGCTTGGGCCTCATCGTCTAGGTGGGAGGTGCAGACCGCAGCGTCAAGAGGCGAGCCGCACCCAACTCGCGCTCTTCTAACGCGAGCCCGCGTGGGCGACCCTGATACAGATCAAACCTTGGATGGGAAAAGCCGCGGAAAATTCCCCGTGATCGCTACCGTCTTTGATGCGTATCAAAGTCATCGGGGGGACGTTGGAAGAGTATTTGCCTGTAGATGGTTCTCCTCCTGTAATAGTCTGGCCTGTTTCGCCGCAACAAACGAGACTTGCTCGCCGTAGTGCTAACGGGCAGGCAAGCGTGCACGGAATTGGACAAAGTGCGCGGACCGTTTGTTTCGCACCGGCGGGGGTGTCCCTTCCCCAGAGACGCACCTTCGCTCCGGTTCGGCGCACTTTCTGTGCTCCAGCCTAGCCCGGCAGCCGCAGTTCCCCGGCTGCCGGGCATTTTGTTTCCACGTGAACCAGTTCCGCGCATGGACAGAAGTGTCCCGACGGCTTAGTCAGAAACCGAAACAGGCGGAGCGGAAAACTATGGCGGATGATCGGCTGATTGTTGCGTTGGATGTGCCCAACGCGCTGGCGGGGCACCAATTGGCGGCGGAAATCGGCGATGCGGTGAGCTTTTACAAGATCGGCCTCGGCATGCTGACCGGCGGCGGGCTTGCGCTGGCCAACGAACTCAAACAGGAACACGGCAAGCGCATCTTTCTGGACATGAAGCTTTTCGACATCGGCGCCACGATCGAAGCGGCGGTCCGCGGTCTTGCCCAGTACGATCTCGATTTCCTGACCGTACATGGCGATCCCCATGTCGTCCGCGCCGCAAAGGAAGGCGCGGCTGGCTCGGACATGAAAATTCTCGCGGTGACGATCCTCACCTCGCTGGATCGCGCCGATCTGGATGCCTGCATGATCGAGCAGGGTGATATTCCCGATCTGGTGCAGACCCGCGCCGCGCGCGCTTTCGATGCCGGAGCGGATGGGGTCATCGCCTCACCTCAGGAAGCCGCGCTGATCCGCGCCCTGCCCGAATCGGACGGGCGGTTGATCGTGACCCCCGGCGTACGTCCAGCCGGCGCCGACCTCGGAGATCAAAAGCGAGTCGCAACCCCCGCGATGGCCATCGCCGACGGCGCTGACCACATCGTGGTGGGCCGTCCGGTATGGCGTGCTGAAAATCCGCGCAATGCTGCACTGGCCATTCAGAACGAGTTGAACAGCCCGCAAGCCCACAAGCCAAATCGCTGAAAAAGGTGCAAAAAACCGATTTTTCCACAGCGGCAGCCCGCGCAGCGCACTCCGCAATTGGACGCTATAAACTGTGGCTCATCAACAACAGATCACAGGATGTGGTTATTTTCGATCAAGAAGCTTAGGTGCTTTCACGCTGGGGTGGTAAGTTGACGCTAGGTGATACTCCCCAACGGACCACGTCTTCCTGAGGTTCGTTACCTCCCCCCGCTAGACGAGGCGGGGGGTTTTTCTTTGTCCGAAGCACGCGCCAGATATTCTGCCAGCCGGGATCTGAAATGGGGCACTGCTTTGGGGTGTTTCAGGAAGGCCGAAACGGGCATCGCCGACCAGCGCTGCCCCTCGTCTCCAAACTGCAGATGCCGGACCACGCTGTCGGCCGTCCGCGTCACAAAGAACCACGTGCGCGCACCGCCCTCGCAATAGCACCGCCCCCACGCAAGGCGCTCCGGCGCGATCTGCAAGCCAAGCTCTTCGCGGGTCTCGCGCAGCGCGCAGGCCAGCGGAGTCTCGTCGCCTTCACGGCCACCGCCGGGCAAATCCCAAAACCCCGGGTACGGGATATCGTCTCGCGCATCGCGCTGGATCACCAACACCCGCCCGGTCAGCAGAATGGCGAGCTTGGCCCCCGCAAAGGGCATGTTCATCTGGGGCAAATGGGCGTAATGTTGCGTCATCCGGACATCCTACATCAATGCGCTGTTCATGCCTGCCCTTTGCCGCGACTGCCTGACAAATTTCTCCGATGCGCGGCGTTGTCCGGCCTGCGGCAGCCCGCGCGTGGTCGCACACGACGAGCTGTTCAGCCTGTCGATCGCACATATGGACTGCGACGCCTTCTACGCTTCCGTGGAAAAGCGTGACGATCCCAGCCTTGCCAGCAAGCCGGTCATCATCGGCGGTGGCCGCCGCGGCGTCGTATCGACGGCTTGCTACGTAGCGCGCATCCGGGGAGTACGCTCCGCGATGCCCATGTTTCAGGCCCTCAAACTCTGTCCCGACGCGGTCATCATCAAACCCCGGATGGAAGCCTATGTCGAAGCCTCCCGCGCCATCCGCACCATGATGGAAGAGCTAACCCCCGACATCGAACCATTGTCGCTCGACGAAGCCTTCATGGACCTGTCCGGGACTGCAAGACTGCATGGCGCACCGCCGGCGGTGATGCTGGCAAGGCTCATAAAACGCATGCGCAAAGAATTGGGACTGACCGGATCGATCGGCCTGTCGCACAACAAATTCCTGGCCAAGGTCGCCTCCGACCTGGACAAGCCCCACGGGTTTTCGGTGATCGGGAAGGCGGAAACAGACGCTTTCCTGCGCGACAAGCCGGTGCGCATGATCTGGGGTGTCGGGGCCGCCGCACAGGCTTCCCTCGACAAGGCCGGGATTCGCACCTTCTCGGACCTGCTGCGCTGGGACAGGACCGATCTCAGTGCCCGCTTCGGCTCGATGGGCGACCGGCTGTGGCACCTGGCCCGGGGCGAGGACAAACGCCGCGTCTCTGCCCACGCGCCGATGAAA
>JBFFFS010000288.1:0-2877 GCA_041557855.1 Roseobacter sp.
CGGGACATCGTGCGTGTGCATGCCGGGAGCCTTCGCTTTGACTGGGACCGACTGGAGATGCTGCCCGGGGAAATCCGCCGTCGCATTCTGTTGCGTGGATTGGCGTGGCTCAGCGGCTCAGATTATCCACCTCGTCGGCAATCGCTTGACGCGGCGGTGGATGCTCTGCGCCAAACCCGGTCGGCAACCCTCGACGGCTGCCTCATGCGGCGCAAAAGCGCAGACCTCTGGATCGGGCGCGAGCCGCGCACTGTGCAGGATCTGCGCGTGCCGTTAGGGGGGCTCTGGGACGGGCGCTGGCGTTTGACGGGCGGGGTACCGCCTGATGACGCACACATCGGTGCCGTGGGAGAAGATGGATTGGCGGCGTGCCCCCAGTGGCGTGATCTTGGTCTGCCGCGCGAGATCCTGATGGTGACCCCGGCGCTCTGGGTCCACGACAATCTGATCTCCGCACCTCTGGTAAAATCGGATGACACATGGCAAGCAGTGCTGGAACGCGACGAAATGGCCTTTTTTGACGCACCTTTATCGCATTGAACATGCTGTTTGAGTGTCTATCTTAAAGCCAACATGATATGGTCCCGATGCGCAAGATGCGCAGAAGTAGGAGATTTTCCTTGGGTAACGCACGCAACATCGCCTTCTGGGTCGTACTTTTCCTGCTGATCCTGGCGCTTTTCAACCTGTTCAGCGGTCCCGGCAGCACGATGCAGAGCCGCGAAATCAGCTATTCCGAATTCGTCCACGCGGTCAAGTCCGGAGAGGTCAGCAATGTGACGCTGGATGGCGAGCAGGTTCGGTTCCGTCAGGCCGATGGAACGGATTACGTCACTATCAAACCCTCCGACGCTGAGATTACGCAGTTGCTGATCGATAATGACGTCGCTGTGCGGGCCGAACAGCAGCAGCAGTCCGGCTTTCAGACCTTCCTGATGTCGCTTCTGCCCTTCCTGTTGCTGATCGGTGTGTGGGTCTATTTCATGAACCGGATGCAAGGGGGCGGCAAAGGCGGTGCGATGGGCTTCGGCAAGTCCAAGGCCAAGATGCTGACCGAAAAGCACGGACGTGTGACTTTTGACGATGTCGCGGGTATCGACGAAGCCAAGGAAGAATTGGAAGAGATCGTCGAATTTCTGCGCAACCCTCAGAAGTTCTCGCGTCTGGGCGGAAAAATTCCAAAAGGGGCGCTGCTCGAAGGACCTCCGGGCACTGGTAAGACGCTGCTCGCGCGCGCGATTGCGGGCGAGGCGGGCGTGCCTTTCTTTACCATTTCCGGTTCTGATTTCGTGGAAATGTTCGTGGGTGTCGGCGCCTCCCGCGTGCGTGACATGTTCGAACAGGCCAAGAAGAATGCGCCCTGCATCGTTTTCATCGACGAAATTGACGCCGTAGGCAGGCACCGTGGCGCGGGCTACGGGGGCGGCAACGACGAGCGCGAACAGACCCTCAACCAACTGCTGGTCGAGATGGACGGTTTCGAGGCCAACGAAGGCGTAATCATCATCGCCGCGACCAACCGAAAAGACGTGCTCGACCCCGCGCTGCTGCGCCCGGGGCGGTTCGATCGTCAGGTGACCGTGGGCAACCCGGATATAAAGGGACGCGAAAAAATCCTCGGCGTGCATGCCAGGAAAACCCCGCTTGGTCCCGACGTGGATTTGCGCATCATCGCACGTGGTACACCCGGTTTCTCGGGAGCGGATCTTGCGAACCTCGTTAACGAGGCGGCACTTGGTGCCGCGCGGGTGGGTCGCCGGTTCGTGACGATGATCGATTTTGAAAACGCCAAAGACAAGATCATGATGGGCGCGGAGCGCCGCTCCATGGTGATGACGCCTGCACAGAAGGAGATGACCGCTTATCACGAAGCCGGTCACGCGCTTGTCGGGATGAAGCTGCCCAAGTGCGATCCTGTCTACAAGGCAACGATCATTCCGCGCGGCGGCGCGCTCGGCATGGTGATGAGCCTGCCCGAGATGGACCGGCTGAACATGTTCAAGGACGAATGCCACCAGCGTCTCGCCATGACAATGGCGGGCAAGGCTGCGGAAATCTTCAAATACGGGCCCGAATCCGTATCGAACGGTCCTGCCGGCGATATCATGCAGGCCTCCGGGTTGGCGCGCGCCATGGTACTGCGTTGGGGGATGTCGGAAAAGGTCGGCAACATTGACTATTCCGAGGCCGCCGAAGGGTATCAGGGCAATACCGCCGGTTTTTCGGTTTCCGCGCACACCAAGGAGCTGATCGAGGAAGAAGTGCAACGCTTCATCCAGGACGGATATGAATGGGCCCGCAAGATCATCGAAGAGAATGAAAAGGAATTCGAGCGTCTCGCCCAGGGACTTCTGGAATACGAAACTCTGACCGGCGACGAGATCAAGCGCGTGATGAACGGCGAACCGCCGGTGCCGCCCTCTGGTGAAGATGACAAGCCGGATAGCGGCTCGGCCCAAAGCCTTACGGGAATTCCGAAGGCCAAGGCCAAGAAGAAACCACCTTCCGACGGCGGGATGGAGCCGGAACCCTCCACCTGATTGCCGTTACGGCGAAGATGTAAAATGAAAACGGGCCCTGCTATGAGCAGGGCCTTTTTCTTACTAATGGTGTTCTGCAATCCTCGGGAAGGCTGGATGGAATGTCATTCCACGCCGCAGCACTTCTCGGCGTCTTGGTGACCTGTCTCGCCAGGGCTTGGCCGATAAGGCAATTTTCCAAACGAACGTAAATCCGGCATATGCGGCAACCAGCGCTCTTTTCTGAGAGTGACCAGCCCGGATCGCGACCGTCGTGGCCTCGACTGACAATTGACTGCAGGCTGGCCTGCGCGTTCAAAACGAACGGCACAGTCTTGGCCCAAAGCTCAAACCACCC
>JBFFFS010000289.1:0-2814 GCA_041557855.1 Roseobacter sp.
AGGCCGATGACCACATCAGCGCGAAGGCCAGCCCCATCAGTATTGCGCGTATGTCCATGAAGTCTGTCTATTCCGGTTCCGCCTGCTCCGCAGACTGTCGATGAATTGGCAGCCAGATACAAGCGACAGAAGGGCGCGCTGGTGCCATTCGGCACCCGCATTGCTGTGGCCACAAAAAAGGGCCACCGCAAGGTGACCCTTCGCAGGTTCGCATGGTTTGGCCTTTAGCCGTTCACGCTGTCCTTCAGCGCCTTTGCGATCGTCATCTTGACCACCTTGTCGGCGTCTTTCTTGAATTGCTCGCCTGTGGCGGGGTTGCGCACCATGCGCTCGGGGCGCTCGCGGCAGTAGATCTTGCCGACGCCGGGCAGGGTGACGGCGCCACCGCCGGAGACTTCGCGGGTAATCAGAGCGCAGACTGCATCCAGCGCGGTGCTTGCCGATTTCTTGTCGGTGTCCATTTCCTCGGCCAGCGCGGCAACGAGTTGGGTCTTTGTCATTGGTTTCGCCATTGTATTCTCCTTCGCTGCCCGATGAATAGGGCCTCATGGTGCGAATCTATCCGTATGTTGTGGTGGAACACAACGATTAGGTGCCGATATTAACGAAAAACATGCCGATTTTTCCTGTTTTTTAAGGATTCCGGCCCTCAGAGGAAGGCCGTTTCCTCGAAAGAGCGCAATTTCCGGCTGTGAAGGCGCTCCAGCGGCATCGATCTGAGGCGCTCCATGGCATGAATTCCGATCATCAAATGCCGCGAAACCTGCGTTTTATAGAAGTCCGAGGCCATGCCAGGCAGCTTCAGTTCACCGTGCAGGGGCTTATCGGAGACGCACAGAAGCGTGCCGTAAGGAACGCGGAAGCGAAAGCCGTTGGCGGCGATCGTGGCGCTTTCCATGTCGAGGGCGACCGCGCGCGACTGGCTCAGCCGCTGCACCGGGCCGCGCTGGTCGCGCAGTTCCCAGTTGCGGTTGTCGAGGCTGGCGACCGTGCCGGTGCGCATCAGGCGCTTGAGCTCGTAGCCCTCCAGCTCGGTGACTTTCGCGACCGCCTGTTCCAGCGCGATCTGAATTTCCGCCAGCGCCGGGATTGGCACCCAGAGCGGCAGATCGTCATCGAGCACCTTGTCCTCGCGCAGGTAGGCATGGGCCAGCACGAAGTCGCCCAGCAGCTGCGAATTGCGCAGACCCGCGCAGTGCCCGACCATCAGCCATGCGTGCGGGCGCAGCACCGCGATATGGTCGGTGGCGGTTTTCGCGTTCGAAGGGCCGACGCCGATATTGACCAGCGTGATGCCGGAGCCATCCTCGCGTTTGAGGTGGTAGGTGGGCATCTGCGGGGTCTTGAAGCTGGGCGGCAGCGGCGTCTCGCTGTCCGTGATCTCGATATTGTCGGTGGCAACAAAGGAGGTGTAGCCGGAGTCCGGATCCTTTAGCTGCGCGCGGGCGTAGGCTTCGAACTCAGAGACGTAGAACTGGTAGTTGGTGAAGAGCACGTGGTTCTGGAAGTGCGTTGGGTCGGTGGCGGTGTAATGCGCCAGCCGCGCCAGCGAATAGTCGATCCTTTGCGCGGTGAATGGGGCGAGCGGCAGCACCCCGTCAGCCGGGGCAAAGGTGCCGTTGACGATGTCATCGTTGGTGGTCGACAGATCGGGCACATCGAAGACATCGCGCAGGGTGAAATCGGCGGCTCCTTCCTGAGGCACGCTGATGCCCGCGTCATTTGCCACGGCGAAATGAACGGGGATCGGGGTGTCGGAGAGGCCGATCTGCACCGGCTGGCGGTGGTTCTCGATCAGCAGGCCGATCTGCTGGGTGAGGTAGTTCCGAAAGAGATCGGGTCGGGTGATCGTCGCGCGGTAGCATCCCGGCGCTGAGACGTGGCCAAAGCTCAGACGGGTATCCACCTGCGAGTAGCTGGAGGTTTCAAACAGTACCTGAGGATAGAAGGCCCGCACCCGGGCGGAGGGCGCGCCGTCGTTGAGCGCGCGGGCGAAATGCGTGCAAAGAAACCGCGTCGATTCCTCGTAGAGTTCCTCAAGCCGTGCCAAGGCCTTGCAGGCGTCGTCGAAAAACTCCGGCGCGCGGCTGTCCGGTGTCAGCAAGTCGGTCATGAAAGCGGCTCCACCACTGGAATGAATTCGAAACGCCGCACATCGACCAGCCCGAGATCGGAGATGCGCAGTTCGGGAATGACCACGAGGGCAAGCAGAGAGTGCTGCATGTAGGCGTTGTTGAGGGTGCAGCCACAGGCACGCATGGCGGCCATCATGGCATCCGCCTTGGCCGCGACCTGTTGCACGGGCTGGTCAGACATAAGCCCGGCGATCGGCAGGTCAACAAGGGCGAGTTCCTTGCCGTCGTTGTAAATGACGATCCCCCCGCCAACCTCACCAAGCCGATTGGCGGCGAGCGCCATGTTTTCCGCATCCGTGCCGACGACGATCATGTGGTGGCTGTCGTGTGCCACGGTGGAGGCCATGGCCATTTCGCCCTCGTAACCGAAGCCGGAGACGAAAGCATTCGTGACGCCGCCGGTGGCGCGGTGCCTTTCGACAAGCGCAATCTGGCAGACGTCGCCGGTGGCCTGAACGCGGCCTTCGGTGACCGGCAGTTCGAACTGCAGCGCCTTCGTGGGTGCCTGGTTTTCCACCACGCCGATGACATTGGCGGTGACCGCGTTGGCCCCACGCGGCGCGTCGATGGCAAAGTCCGCCGCCGTTAGCGTCTTGCCCATGTGCACGGTCTGGCGCGCATGCTCCGGCCAGTCGAGATGGGGACACTCCACCAGACATGCGCCATTCTCCGCGACGAT
>JBFFFS010000290.1:0-2801 GCA_041557855.1 Roseobacter sp.
ATCACTTTTCGGCGGCGGTAAATCCGCGAAGGAGGTTAAGAGCGAAGGCTACGAAGGCTACCGCATCACGCCGACGCCGATCGCGGAAGGCAACACCTTTCGCGTGTCTGCTACCATCGAAAAGGATGTGAACGGCAAGACAAAGACCCACAAACTGATCCGGGCCGATACCGTGCTAGGGCTGGAGGCGGCGCAGTCGGCCTGCTTTCGCAAGGCCAAGCAGGTAATAGACGAGCAGGGCGACAGAATATTCGGCTAACCTTTGGCTTTCTTTCCGGATGCGCCTTTCAAGCGGCGCCCCGGTGAATTGTTGGTCGAACAGATTCAGGGTTCGCAGTTCGACCACCGCCATCGATCAATGAAAAACACGCGGTGGCTTGACGAAACAGCCTCTGCAATGCGTAGATTTGCCGGGTTTGGGCCACGTGGGGTTGGTAATGCGGTTTTTTCTTTTCGTGATCGTTGTGACGGCAGTAACAGCGACGGCCGGGTTGGCCGAGACCTTTCGCGCAGTCAACAGGCTCTACGTCGTGCCTGTCACGCCGGATACTTTCGAAGTGATCGAAGACCGCGGTGCCGGGGCGCGGGGCATATGGTGTGCTGCTGCCGATTACGTGCGCGCGATCGGCCGCGACAGCACGCGCAAACGCATGTTCGTGCTCGAACCGCGTGGCCCGTCCCGCACCGTTCCCAATCGCATTGGCGTGCTGTTCACGCTCAAGCCGGACGAGAGTATCCGCGACACGCCTTCTTCCTACAGCGTAACGGTGAACCGCAAAGGGGAAAACCTCGCCGTTGGCCACGCCTACAATTTCTGCCAGTCCCTGATCGAAGAGTTTTTCGACCGTTTCTAGCCGCCACAGGAGGCGCCTCTCATGCAAACGGAATTTGAAATAGCTACGAGAGGGCCGGGATTGTACGAGTTCACCAATGATGTGCGCGCGTGCCTTCGGGGCGGCGGAGATGGTGTGCTGGTCCTGATGGTGCGGCATACTTCCGCGTCGCTGCTCATTCAGGAGAACGCGGATCCCGACGTTCAGGTCGATCTTCACGCATTTTTCGAACGGCTCGTGCCGCGCGCGGACGATCCGGCAATGAGATATCTGAGACATACACTGGAAGGGCCCGATGATATGCCAGCGCATATCAAGGCGGCCATCATGCCCGTCAGCCTTACCATTCCGGTCTCCGGCGGCACCCCGCGTCTGGGCACGTGGCAGGGTATTTATCTTGTTGAACACCGTGACAGGCCGCACCGCAGGCGTATTGCCGCTCAGTTCCTGTCTGACCAATAAGTCACGGTCTGCCCACAAGATGTGGGGACGCATTTCTCCTCTACCCAAAACTTAGGCGCTCGCCTATAAGTATGCACAAGTTGGGCATGGACCCCACAACAAGAGGCAGAGACTGAGAAGAGGGAGACGGCCCATGCGCTGCCCGTTTTGCGGAAATATCGATACTCAGGTGAAAGACAGCCGTCCCGCGGAGGACCATGTCTCTATCAGACGGCGGCGTTTCTGCCCTGCTTGTGGCGGTCGTTTCACAACCTATGAACGGGTGCAGCTGCGCGATCTCGTTGTCATAAAATCCAACGGAAAACGCGAGGATTTCGACCGCGACAAGCTCGAACGCTCGATCCGCATCTCGATGCAGAAGAGGCCCATCGACCCCGAGCGGATCGATCAGATGATCTCAGGCATCGTGCGCAGGCTGGAGAGCATGGGCGAGACTGACATCGGCTCCAAGCAGATTGGCGAAATCGTCATGGAGGCGCTGGCCCGGATCGATACCGTGGCTTACGTGCGCTTTGCCAGCGTGTACAAGAATTTTCAGGCAGCCGACGACTTTGACAAATTTGTCAGCGAGTTGCGGCCTGACGTGCCGCCGGAAGGGTGAGCGCCGACCGCCGCTTCATGGCGCTGGCGCTGTCACTGGGGCGGCGCGGGCAGGGGCGCACATGGCCCAATCCGGCCGTGGGATGTGTCATCGTCAAGGACGGGCGCATTGTCGGCCGTGGGTGGACCCAGCCAGGCGGGCGACCCCATGCTGAAACACAGGCGCTGGCGCAGGCGGGGTCTGCGGCAGCCGGCGCGGATGCCTACGTCACGCTGGAACCATGCTCACATGACGGACATACGCCCCCTTGCGCGAAAGCACTGATCGACGCGCGCGTCGCACGTGTGGTGATCGCCACGGACGATCCTGATGCGCGCGTGAACGGGCAGGGGATCGCGATGCTCAGGGAGGCAGGGATCACCGTTGAAACCGGTGTTCTGGAGACGCAGGCCCGCGCGGACAACGCCGGCTTTTTTGCGCGGATCGAACTGGACCGCCCTTTTGTGACACTGAAGCTTGCAAGCAGTTTCGACGGGCGCATTGCGACCGCCACTGGAGAAAGCAAATGGATTACGGCACCTGTCGCCCGCCGATGGGTCCACGCTTTGCGGGCACGCCATGACGGGGTGATGGTCGGTGGCGGCACTGCGCGCAAGGATGACCCCTCTCTGACCGTGCGCGATCTTGGAACCGACTGGCAGCCGGCACGGATCGTTATCAGTCGGAGAATCGATCTGCCGCTGATGGGGAAACTGGCGCGCACGGCAGGACAATTTCCGGTCATTCTGTGCCATGGTCCTGACGCGGATACGACGCTTGTGCGCACATGGCAGGATCTCGGAGCCACCTTGCTGACCTGTCAGCCTTTGGGCAGCCAACTCGATCCGTCGGATGTTTTGCGGCAACTGGCCGGGCACGGGATGACACGTGTATTCTGCGAAGGCGGCAGTGCTCTTGCGGCCTCA
>JBFFFS010000291.1:0-2760 GCA_041557855.1 Roseobacter sp.
TCTGCACCGCGCTGTTTCTGGCCCGCGAGGGCAACAAGGTCGCTCTTTTGGAAAAGGGCCGGATTGCCGCCGAGCAATCGAGCCGCAACTGGGGATGGATACGCCAGCAGGGGCGGGACCCGGAGGAGTTGCCACTGATGGTCGAGGCCAACCGGCTCTGGCGCGAACTGGCGCGAGACACCAATGTCGATATTGGTTTGACGGAAGGGGGCGTCACCTATCTTGCCGCCGACGACGCCGCACTCGAACGCTACGCCGCCTGGCTGCCCCATGCCGAAGCCCATGGGGTCGCCACCCGGCTGTTGTCGCCGGATGAGACCGCGACACTGATCCCGGGAATGTCGCGCCGGTACAAGGGTGCGCTGCACACGGCGTCGGACATGCGGGCCGAGCCATGGGTCGCCGTGCCGGCGCTGGCGGACATTGCTTCGCGTGCGGGCGCTCTGATCGTGGAGGATTGCGCAGTGCGCTGTCTCGATATTGCCGGGGGGCGGATTGCCGGTGTGGTCACAGAGAGAGGCCGAATCGCAGCTCCCGAAGTGGTGCTGGCCGGCGGGGCCTGGAGCGCGCTGTTTCTGGCCAATCACGGTATCGCGTTGCCGCAGCTTTCGGTCCGGGCCACGGTCGCGGCGACAACGCCGTTGCCCAAGGTGTGCAGCGGCGGCGTTTCCGACAACCGGATTGCTTTCCGGCCGCGCGTGGATGGCGGCTATTCGCTGGCGGCGGGCGGGTTTCACGAGCTGTTCGTCGGCCCCACGGCCTTTCGTGTTCTGCCAAAGTTTCTGACGCAATTGCGTGCCGATCCACTGGGCACCCGGTTGCTGCCATTCTCTCCAAAGGGCTATCCCGACGCATGGGGCACAGCACGCCGGTGGGACGGCGACATGCAGACCCCATTCGAGCGGATGCGGGTGCTCGATCCCACGCCCAACCGGGAAAAACTTGCGGCGCTCAGGCGGGATTTCGCGGCCCTTTTTCCCGATCTGCCGGGGTTTGATCTGACCCGAAGCTGGGCTGGCATGATCGACACGATGCCCGATGTCGTGCCGGTGGTGGACCGGATCGCGCAGCTTCCCGGGCTGACGCTGGGAACGGGGATGAGCGGGCATGGCTTCGGTATTGGTCCGGCCATGGGCCGTGTTCTTGCCGCGCTGGCGATCGGCAAACCGGCAGGCCATGATCTGTCGCGTTTCGCCTTTTCCCGTTTCAGCGACGGCAGCCGGTTGCGGCTGGGCCCTGCGCTTTGATGACGCCTTGAAGCCCGCGCCAGAGCGTCTATTGTCTGCATGCCGTGTGGAAGGCGTGCAACGCCTGCACAGGCCCGTCATTTGCCCCATCAGGAGATTTCAGCGCCATGCCCGTAAAGAACCGTTTTGCCGAGTTGCAGACAGATATCGCCGCCTGGCGAAGGGATTTTCACGAACATCCCGAGCTGCTGTTCGACGTTCATCGCACTGCAGGGATCGTCGCAGATAAACTCAGAGCCTTCGGCTGTGACGAGGTGGTGACGGGTATTGGCCGTACGGGCGTCGTCGGGGTCATCAAGGGACGATCAACCACCTCCGGCAAGGTCATCGGGTTGCGCGCGGATATGGATGCGCTGCCGATCCCGGAACAGACGGGCGTGGATTATGCGTCGAAGACGCCGGGCAAGATGCATGCCTGCGGACATGATGGGCATACGGCGATGTTGCTCGGTGCGGCGCAGTACCTCGCGGAGACGCGTAATTTCGACGGCACTGCGGTGGTGATATTTCAGCCAGCTGAAGAAGGCGGTGGCGGCGGCCGCGAAATGTGCCGCGAGGGTTTGATGGAGCGGTTCGGTATTCAGGAAGTCTATGGCATGCATAACTGGCCGGGGTTGGAGCGCGGCACTTTCGCCATCCGCTCAGGTCCGTTCTTTGCGGCCACGGATCTCTTCGAGATCGACGTGGAAGGGCGGGGCGGTCATGCGGCCAAGCCGCATGAGACCATCGACCCCACCGTCGTCGCCAGCCACATCGTTCTGGCCGTGCAGAGCATCGCCAGCCGCAATGCCGACCCGGTGGACCAGTTGGTGGTGTCGATTACGTCCTTCGAGACCTCTTCGAATGCCTATAACGTGATCCCTCAACGGGTAAAAATGAAAGGCACGGTGCGCACCATGAGCGCGGAAATGCGCGATCTGGCGGAGGAACGGATGACGCGTCTGGTGACCGGGGTGGCAGAAAGCTTCGGTGCAACGGCAGTATTGAACTACGATCGCAACTATCCGGTTACCGTCAATCACGAGGCGCAGACAGAATTCGCCGCGCGGGTCGCGACGGAGGTTGCAGGCGGCTGTGGACAGGCGGATCTGGTCATGGGGGGCGAGGATTTTTCCTACATGCTTGAAGAGCGACCGGGCGCTTACATCCTGATGGGTAACGGGCCGTCCGCGGCCCTGCATCATCCGCGCTACAATTTCGATGACGAGGCGATCCCAGCCGGTTGCAGTTGGTGGGCCGGCATCATCGAGCAGGGCATGCCCGCAGCCTGACGCGTGTAGGGTGCAGATTTCCTGCACCCTTGCGCTACGTGCTAAGACCGCGAACAGTCGTCTGTTAACCTCAACCGGCGGTGCCGCTTTTCGCCGCCCGGACAAGCCGCGGCAGCGGGATTTCCGGCGACTTCGCGGACTTCGAGGTCGGGAATATCGGCGCAACTATCGATCATTCCGTGGCCCCGCCGCACGACCAGGCGCTGCCGCCAGCCCCGCTTCGCCAGCTCCCTGGCGAGCAA
>JBFFFS010000292.1:0-2705 GCA_041557855.1 Roseobacter sp.
GGTGCCACGAATTACGACATTGGCGCCGTGGGTGCCGTTGGGGTTGTGATAGGGGTATGATCCCATGCTGAGATCCGGGTAACTCTGCGCCAGCGCGCTCAGCGGACCCGCAATATCACCCTCTGCCTTCTCGATCCGCAGCGTCTCGGAAATCAGCGGCTGACCGCCTGTGAGCATGGGCAATATCGAGGCAACCATGGCCTGAAACACGGAAGGAACTCCGGCCATCACGAAGACATTTTCTATGATAAAACCGGGGGCCACTGACACCGGGTTTTCAATCAATGCAGCACCGTCGGGAATGTGTGCCATGCGCAGGCGCGCAGCGTTCAGTTCAGTGCCGCTTTTGGCGTAATGCGCCTCCAGCAGGGACCTAGCATCTTCGCGAACATCGATATGGCGGTCGAAGGCGGCCGCCACGCAATCGGCGGTGATATCGTCATGGGTGGGCCCGATCCCGCCGCTGGTGAAGACGTGGTCGTAACTGCGCGACAACGCCCGCACCGCCTCCTCGATAGCGTCCGGCGCATCGGACACCACCCGCACCTCGCGCAGGTCAACCCCGGCCTCGGTCAGCCGCCCGGCAAGATGGTACATATTGGCGTCGCGTGTCCGGCCAGATAGAATCTCGTCGCCGATCACCAACATCGCGGCAGTGGGGTTTGGCATCTCACGCTGCTCCTTGCGTCCGTCCTGAGGCGAGGTATAGACCTGCGGTCATGCGCTTTCAAACCGAACTTGTCCCGGCCCGCCTGATCCGCCGCTACAAACGCTTTCTCGCCGATTGCGTTCTCGAAGACAGTGGTACCGAAGTCACCGCGCATTGCGCCAATCCGGGCTCGATGTTGGGGCTTGCGGAGCCCGGCACGCGCATCTGGCTGGAGCCGAACGACGATCCGAAAAAGAAGCTCAAATACGGCTGGCGTCTTGTCGATCACGAGAACGGACATTTCACCGGTGTCGATACCTCCCTGCCGAACCGCGCGCTGAAAGCCGCCCTGATGGCGGGGGAAATCCCGCAGCTTTCTGCTTACCGCGAGGTGCGCGCAGAAGTGAAATACGGCCAGAACAGCCGCATCGACTTTCTGCTCAGCGCACCCGGGCTGACCGATCTGTACGTCGAGGTTAAAAGCGTCACCCTGAGCCGCCGCGCCGGTCTGGCGGAATTCCCCGACAGCGTGACGGCGCGCGGCGCGAAGCACCTTGCTGAACTCGCCTCCATGGTCGGGCAAGGACACCGGGCGATGATGCTCTATCTCATACAGCGTACGGACTGCACCGGCTTCGCCCTTGCCGGGGATATAGATCCGACCTACGCGGCCGCTTACGCCGAGGCTACGGAGCGAGGCGTTGAAACTTTGTGTCTGAGTACCAATATCTCGCCCGAAAAGGTCACGGTGTCAGAACCTTTGGAAATTCGAATGTGACCGGCACTGGCCCTTGTCCGCCACCCGCGTTAGAAGGCGACAGATCAAGCACGATGGAGACCCACGTGATCGAAGACCTCAAAGGCCGTCAGACCAAAGACGGCATCCGAATCTACGAACCCGGCGATTTTGCCGGGATGCACGCAGCCGGTGAGCTTGCGGCGCGTATTCTGGATGCCATGGCAGAGCATGTCTTTGTCGGTCAGACCACCGGCGAAATCGACAAGCGCATCACCGAGATGGTCGAAGAGGCCGGGGCCACATCGGCGACGATCGGATACAAAGGCTACAAGCATGCCAGCTGTATCTCGGTCAATCACGTGGTTTGTCACGGCATCCCCGGGGACAAGATGCTCAAGGATGGCGATATTCTGAATATCGACGTAACGGTTATCGTTGATGGCTGGTTCGGCGACACAAGCCGGATGTATGTGGCTGGCAAACTACCGCGCAAGGCGGAACGGCTGATCCAAGTGACCCATGACGCGCTGATGCTGGGCATCGAAGCTGTCAAACCGGGAAATACCTTTGGCGACATTGGTCACGCGATACAGGCTTATGTGGAAAGCCACCGGATGTCCGTGGTGCGGGATTTCTGCGGTCATGGCCTGGGCCGGGTGTTCCACGCCCCGCCCAACGTACTGCACCATGGACGGCGCGGTACCGGCCCCGTGCTCGAAGAAGGCATGTTTTTCACGATCGAACCAATGGTTAACCTGGGCCGACCCGAGACAAAAACCCTATCGGACGACTGGACAGCGGTGACCCGCGACAAGTCGCTGTCCGCGCAATTCGAACACTCTATTGGCGTGACGAAGGACGGCGCGGACATTTTCACCTTGTCACCGGCCGAGCTCTTTCACCCAACCTATTCCAACGACTGATCCTGCTCTTCCAGCGCGGCATCCCGCATCAGAGCCAGCAGAAGTGTCTCTGCACCGAATGGCTGCACGGCATCTCCAATGAAAACAGGGCTCCTGAACCGTTTAGGGGGCGCAGGGGCGTTATCTGATCTGCTCGGGGCATTCCCAAGCCAAGGGAGCGCGGAAAGCCTGGCGGTCAACATGGATTTTAAGCTATCACATCAGCCTTCGTTTTTCGACATCAGGGTAATGTGGGTCGTGCCATACTTCCGGTTGTCGATCACTTCGAAGCCTTCAGGCGCCTCCAACGGCTGGGATTCCTCCCAGATGATCAGGGCGTCATCCGCAAGCCAGCCGCCCGCCTCTGCTGTCTTCAGTGCCTTCTCGCCCAGATTCTGACCGTAAGGCGGGTCCA
>JBFFFS010000293.1:0-2663 GCA_041557855.1 Roseobacter sp.
ACGGCGGCAAGCGTGCAGGCAACGGCGTTCTCCGTGTCGTTGTGAGTATGGATGCCCAGATGCGTGCCGGGTATGCCCGCAGCGATCACCTCGGCGGTAATCCGACCCACCTCCTCCGGCAAGGTACCGCCATTGGTGTCGCAGAGCACAATCCAGCGGGCGCCCGCGTCGAAAGCCGCACGCAGCGCCGTCAGCGCATATTCCGGGTTGGCGCGGTAGCCGTCGAAGAAATGCTCTGCGTCAAACAGCGCCTCGCGCCCCTGCGCCTTGAGATGCGCCACGGATTTACCAATGTTTTCAATGTTTTCCTCGAGGGTTATGCCAAGGGCTGCCTTGACATGGAAATCATGCGTCTTGCCCACGAGACAGACGGCGGCGGTGCCTGCATTCATCACCCCGGCGAGCACGTCGTCGTTCTCTGCCGAGAGACCGGCGCGCTTGGTCATACCGAAGGCGGTCATGATGGCGCGGGTTCTGGGGGCGGACTCGAAAAAGGCGCTGTCGGTGGGGTTCGCGCCGGGCCAGCCGCCCTCGATGTAGTCCACGCCGAGGTTGTCGAGCGCCTCGGCGATGGCGCGTTTTTCCTCGGTAGAGAACTGCACGCCCTGGGTCTGCTGGCCGTCGCGCAGGGTGGTGTCGTAGAGATAGAGGCACTCACGGGTCATCCGGCAAAACCCTCCCGTTTCGGACGTCGGTGCAACGTCGGTATCGCGTCGGCATTGCGTCGGTGCAAGGCCCGCGGTGTGGCGATGAAGTTTTCATGCCTCCGGCGGGAGTTTTTTTTGCAAGATGAAGGGAGGCAGCGGCTGCTCCCAGATCTGGATGCGGTCATTTCAAAGCCTCCAGACTGGCGGGGTCGAAATCCGGTTGCGGCACCAGTTCGACACCATCCTTTGACATGCGAACTTCCACACCCGCCTCGACAAGGGCCTTCTTCAGGGCATCGACTGCCGAAAAATCCTTGCTTGCCATTGCCTCGGTGCGGGCTTCCGCAAGCTTCTTTTCAAAGCCACTCAGATCGACGTGCGGGGATGTACTCCATGCCGGGGCTTCCTTCCCCATCAATCCAACAAACTGAAGCGTGTGCCGGAGCGTGTCCGCGTCTCCCGCCAATGACAGCTGGTGCAATTCGGAAATAGCGCCGGCCGTGTTGAGATCGTCTGCGAGCGCGGCGACGACCGACGCGCAGGGATCGCCTGTTCCAGAGGCTTCTTCGGCTTGAGCATACCATTTCCGCAATGTCTTTTCCGCCTCCTGCCGCTTCTTCTCGGTCCAGTCCATCGGTTTGCGGTAGTGAGTGCTGAGCATCACGAAACGGATCACCTCTCCCGGCACACCCTGATCGAGCAGGTCGCGCACGGTGAAGAAGTTGCCCAGGGATTTGGACATCTTCTTGCCTTCGACCTGCAGCATCTCGTTATGCATCCAGACATTGGCCATGCGGTCCGTCTCATTCGCGCAGCAACTCTGGGCGATCTCGTTTTCGTGGTGAGGGAACATCAGGTCGTTGCCGCCGCCGTGGATATCGAATGTCTTACCCAGCAGTTCCTTCGACATCGCCGAACATTCGATATGCCAGCCCGGGCGGCCGCGGCCCCAGGGGCTGTCCCAGCCCGGCTGCTCCGCCGTGCTCGGCTTCCACAGCACGAAGTCGGCCGGGTCTTTCTTGTAGGGCGCGACCTCGACTCGCGCGCCGGCGATCATGTCCTCGACGGATCGGCCGGACAGACGCCCGTAGCTGTCCTTCCAGCTGTCGACCGCGAAGAGTACGTGGCCCTCGGCCGCGTAGGCATGACCCTGCGCGATCAGGGTTTCGATCATGGCGATCATCTGGCCGATGTATTCGGTGGCGCGCGGCATGTGATCGGGCGAGAGCGTGCCGAGTGCGCGGGTGTCCTCCAGATACCATGCAATGGTTTCGTCGGAGCGTTCGCGGATCAGTTCCTCGAGCGACCCTTCGGCCCCTGCGTCCTTGCGGCGCTGCGCCTCGGCGTTGATCTTGTCATCGACGTCGGTGAAATTGCGCACATAGGTCACGTGATCCGGCCCATAGACATGGCGCAGCAGGCGGTAGAGCACGTCGAACACGATCACCGGCCGCGCGTTGCCCAGATGCGCGCGGTCATAGACCGTCGGGCCGCAGACATACATGCGCACATTCTCAGGATCGATGGGCGTGAACTCAGCCTTGCGGCGGGTCCGGGAGTTGTGAAGTTTAATCGTCGTCATGACAGACATCCTTGCGCGGGCTCAGGCGCGGGCATAGCAATCTCGTGTCTGGATAAAAACGACCTAAAACCGCCCGCGGATGGGGATCAGCAAATAATACAGCAAATGGGCGTGTGGCGGGTCATGCGGCATGCTTACGCGCAAGCGGGCACGGCGGTCAAGGCCGATTGACGAATCATCCCTGCTCTGTGCCCCTGCGGCGGGCAGCGAAAGAAGGGATCCATGCAGCTTTCCCGACGCATCACCAGTCTGACAGGAGGCGGCAGCGATGGCTGGGACGTGTTTTTCAAGGCGCGCCGGATGATCACCGAGGGAATCGCGGTCACGGAGCTGACGATCGGCGAGCATGACATCACCACGGCCGCGCCGATCCTGCAGCGGATGCATGAGGCAGCCCTGGACGGGCACACCGGCTACGCGGCTGTCCCCGGCAC
>JBFFFS010000294.1:0-2575 GCA_041557855.1 Roseobacter sp.
GCGCGGATTTCCTCTTTCAGCGTGTCGGACAGCGAGAGCGCAGCGCTTTGAGCCTCCGTGCGCTTTTCGGCAGGAGTGAAGTTGGCGTTCACCCATGTCTCGTCGATCAGCGGCAGGGGTGTGCTCAGGTCTCGGCGGATCACCTCGCCGCCGAGTTTCTCGACGATGCGGGCAGTCAGCTCGCAGCTGGTTGAACCGCTGAGGCGGGCGGAGCTGTCGATGTGCAGGAGCGTCTGGGGCATTGTTTTGTCCTTTGGAAAGGGATTGAATACTTCTCTGTGCTCCATGACCTAGAAAATGCATAAACAAACACAATGTCGTATTTTGAACGTGCAATGTGCAAAAATGATAGATAACCTGATTCCGTTGGCGCCACGCAGGATGGCCGTTCGAAACGAGCGCCAGTGCGATGAAACCACTACGCGCGAAAGCCGATCCGGACTCCCGGGCGGGTGGGTGTTGGGAAACTTGGATTTGAGCCGGGCATGAACAATTGGGACGAGATAAAAACCGCGTTTCAGGTGGCGCGAATGGGCACCGTCAGCGGTGCAGCGGAGGTGCTGGGGGTGCACCATGCAACAGTGATCCGGCACATTGACGCGCTCGAAGGCCGGCTTGGCGTGAAGCTCTTCCAGCGCCATGCCAGGGGCTACACGGCCACGGAGGCGGGGCAGGATCTGTTGCGCGTTGCGCAGGCCACCGACGATCAGTTCAACCAGCTTGCCGGACGCATCAAGGGGCGGGGAAATGACGTGTCGGGCGATCTTGTTGTCACCTCGCTGATCGACATCGCGCCCCGGATGGCCCCGGTGCTGGTTGCTTTCCAGCAGGCCTATCCCGATCTGGTGGTGCGTTACCTGACGGGCGAAAGGCTGTTCCGCCTCGAGTACGGCGAAGCGCATGTCGCGATCCGTGCCGGAACCGTCCCCGATCAGCCGGACAACGTGGTGCAGCAATTTCACGAGCATCGCATAGGGCTTTATGCCAGCGATGCCTACCTGGCCGAGTACGGTCATCCCGAAGACCTGGAAAGCCTTGCGAAGCACCGCTTCGTGGCCTTTGATTCCGATGATACGCGCGCGCCGTTCGAAATATGGTTGCGGCAGTCGGTACCGGCGTCCTGTCTGACGTTCCGGTCCAACGACACGCGGGTGCTGCGTGCGGCGATCCTCGAGGGAGCGGGGATCGGTTTTCTGCCGGTCTATGAAGGCGAAGCCCATGCGAACCTGAAAGAGGTCTATCCCCGTCAGGAAAGCTGGAGTGGGCCGCTATGGCTGGTCACCCATGTCGATCTGCATCGCACGACCAAGGTGCAGACGTTCCTGAAGTTCCTCAAGGAAACGGCAAAAGGCTGGAGCGAGTGACACGCAGCCTGCAGGGACATCTGGCGATGCTGGTCTTTTCGGCACTGGTGGCGGGCTCCTTTGCGCTTGGCGGTCAGGTGGCCAACGACATCGCGCCCTCCGCAATCAACGCGGTGCGTTTCTGGATTGCCGCCGGCATTATCGGTGCCGCGGCGCTTTGCACGACCGGACTGCCGCGCGCGGCCTTCCACGCGCCTTGGCGATATCTGGTGCTGGGCGGGCTTTTTTGCATCTACTTCGTGCTGATGTTCGAGGGGCTGAAGACGGCGGCGCCGGTAAGTGCGGCGGCGGTTTTTACCCTGACACCGGCTTTGGCGGCCCTTGCCGGCTGGGTACTGCTGCGCCAGGTCACGACACCGCGCATGGCGCTGGCGCTGTGCATCGGGGCGGCGGGGGCCCTTTGGGTGATCTTCCGCGCCGACCTGTCGGCTTTGCGCGCCTTCGAGATCGGACGCGGGGAGGCGATCTTTTTCATCGGCTGCGTCGCGCATGCGATCTACACGCCCATGGTGCGCAAGCTTAACCGGGGTGAGCCGGCGGTGGTCTTCACCTTCGGTACGCTGATCTCCGGGGCGCTGCTGCTGACGGTCTTCGGATGGTCGGACCTGCAGGCGACCGACTGGCACAGCCTCTCGCCGATGGTCTGGATCACCTTGGCCTACCTGGCCTTATTCGCTTCTGCCGCCAGTTTCCTGCTTTTGCAGGTCGCGACACTGCGGCTGCCCTCTGCCAAGGTGATGGCCTACACCTATCTCGTTCCGTCCTGGGTCATCGGATGGGAGATCATGTTGGGCAACGGTGTGCCGCGGACGCTGATCCTTGGCGGGGTCGTCCTGACCGTCATCGCGCTGGCGCTTTTGCTGCGCGACGAGGAGAGACAGTCGCTGGAACCAGTCAGAGCCACGCTCCGTTAACTTTCCGCAGGCGCGCCGGGAGCAATCAGGCGCGTTGCATCGTTTATCTCGTCTGTCCTGTCGTCCTGGTCCTTGGGGTGCTGAACTTCGTCGGGCTGGCCTGACGCCTCAGCCCTCGGCGCTGTCAGGCCGATCCGGCAGTTCAGCGGCGAGAAACCTCTCGAAGGCGTCGAGGTTCACCGGTTCGAGTTGGCCGAAGCCCTGCATCCATACCGAGGCCGCGCGCAGCGCGTCCGGTTCCAGCTTGCACCATTTTACACGGCCCCGCTTCTCCTGAGAGATCAGCCCGCACCCCGA
>JBFFFS010000295.1:0-2466 GCA_041557855.1 Roseobacter sp.
GATCCCATGCGTCGAGTTTGTCGTTTCTGAGCATGATGTGCGTCCTTCGCGTCAGAGTGTCGTTTCCACGGCTAGCACCGCGAGGCAATCCCCTTGCCGGATCAGCCCGGGATGGTGGCGGGCGGTGAGAAGGCCGGGGCGCTGTGCGGTGACGCAGAGCGGTGGGCGGCCTGTCGTGCCGATGTCCCACACCTCTGCCAGCGTATCGCCTTTGTCAACGGTTTGTCCCAGCGCCACCTTGAAGTCGATCAGGCCGCCGACCGGCGAGAAGTGAAAGCAGGCGTCGTCGGGCTGGGTCAGGTGGACCGTTGGCGATATTTCCGGCTCCCCTTCGATGATACCCGCGTGGATCAGAAGGTTGCGGATGCCGCGCCGGGCGATGGCCACCGTCTGGGGCGTTGCCGTACCGCCACCTTTCAACTCGGTTGTGACGAAGGTCTTGCCCTGGCTTTCGGCGGCATCGTCATACATGCCAAGCGCGTCGATCTCGCGCATTTCCACGCTGTAGGGCGCATTGAAGGCGTCACGTGCGGCCCGGCAGCGCGCTTCCTGCTCCTTGTCATCGAGAACATGCGAGGCCGCGAAGGGCAGGAAGTCCAACGTCTTTCCGCCGGAATGGAAATCCAGTACCACATCGGCCATCGGCAGCAGGACGCGCTGGAAATAGTCGGCAATCTTCTGCGTGGGGGTGCCGTCGGGTGCGCCGGGGAAAGCACGGTTCATGTTGACCTGATCGATCGGCGACACGCGGGTGCCCGCCTGAAACGCCGGGTGGTTCATGCTGGGCACGATCAGTACCGAACCGGTGACGGTCTCGGGGTCCAGTTCGTGCGCCAGACCGTGCAGGGCGATGGGTCCTTCGTATTCGTCGCCATGGTTGCCGCCCGTCAATAGAGCGCAGGGGCCATCGCCCCGGCGCACAACCGTGATCGGGATCATGATCGCGCCCCAGGCGCTTTCATTATGGCTGTGGGGCAGGCGCAAATGCCCGTGCTGTACGCCGTCGCGGGCAAAATCCACGGTGGCGGTAATGGGAGTGTCGCGCATGGGTCAGTCCTTGATAACCAGCGCACGTGGCGTCGTGCACAGGCACTCGACCCCCGTTTCGGTGATGACGATTGGCTCGGTGATCTCCAACCCGCCATCGTCGAGCCAGAGCGCGGGCATGAAGTGAAAGCTCATCCCCGGCTCCAGCACGCTCATGTCACCCTTGCGGAAGGACATGGTGCGCTCGCCCCAGTCGGGAGGGTATGACAGGCCGATCGCATATCCGCAGCGGCTGTCCTTTGTGAAGCCGAACTTGCCTAGTGTGCTGTTGAAAGCATTGGCGATGTCTTCGCAGTGATTGCCGGGGCGCGCCTGTTCCAGCCCGGCCTCGATGGCTTCGAGCACCGCTTTCTCGGCGTCGAGGTACTTTTGCGGCGGTTTGCCGAGGAACAGGGTACGCGATTGCGGACACTGGTAGCGCCGATGTGCGCCTGCGATCTCGAAAAAGGTGCTTTCGCCGGGGCGCAGCGGGCTGTCGTCCCATGTCAGGTGCGGCGCGGTGGCATCCATGCCCGACGGCGCCATCGGCACGATCGCCGGATAGTCGCCCCAGTGCCCTTCGGCCCCGCTGACCGAGGCATGATAGATGTCGGCGATCAATTCGTTCTTGCGCATTCCCGGCTCGGCGGTCTCGCGGATGACGTGATGCATCCGCTCGACGATGCGCGCTGCCCGGCGCATGTAGGTGATCTCGGTTTCGGATTTGGCGGCGCGCTGCCAGTTGACCAGCCCGGTGGCATCGCTGAACTGCGCGCCCGGCATCGCCTTGGTCAGCGCCATATAGGCGGAGGCGGTAAAATAGTAGTTGTCCATTTCCAGCCCGATGCGCGCCTTTTCCAGACCGCGCGCGGCGAGATGACCGGAGAGTTCGGTCATCGGATGCTTTTCGGGATTCTGCACGTAGGTGTCATCGTAGCCGATGATATTGTCGTCGGGCAGGTAGGTGGTCAGGCCCGCGCCGACGGCATCCATGGCGCGGCCCCACCAGACAGGTGCGCCATCCATGCTCACCAGTACCCCCTGATGCACGTAGAATGACCAGCCGTCGTAACCGGTCAGCCATGCCATGTTCGACGGATCCGTGACAAAGAGCGCGTCCAGTCCGCGCGCGGTCATTTCCTTGCGGGTTTTTGCTAAGCGCGCGGCGTATTCTTCGGCGGTAAAAGGCAGGTTTGACATAGGCGCTCCGGATGTATTTGCGGCGACGTTACCACGACTTTGCCAGACCTCAAGCGCGCGTGTTTCCGGCGCGCCATAATCTGCGCCATTGACCCGCGCCGCGATTGGCAGTGCAATGGCCTGCATGAAACTTTTGCACAATTCATATCGTGGCCGGGGTCTGGATCATCCCACCCTTGCCGATGTTCCCTGGCCCGCGGCGGCGGCCGCAGAACCCTGCGCACGCGTTGCGGGCTGCCC
>JBFFFS010000296.1:0-2432 GCA_041557855.1 Roseobacter sp.
CATTTCAATCAGGAACGACACCTCTATTCACGAAGCAATTTCAAGATGAACCGCACCGCCGCTCTGGCTGAGTGGCGTCAACTTGGAACGGCATAGGAGGTCGATAGGATTGGCAAACAGAGACTGGTTCGCATTCGTCTGATGGTGTGGACGGCTCCACCCGAACGGCATCGCAATGTGCCATATTGGAGCTGTTTTCAACCAACAGAAGGAAGGAGCCGCCCACCATGAATATTACAACACTCGGGATCGATATCGCAAAGTCTGTTTTTCAACTGCACGGCGTTGGCGCCGATGGCGTGGTCGTTTTGCAAAAGAAACTGCGACGGGGTGCCGTTCTTGATTTTTTCGGGAAGCTGGAGCCTTGCCTGATCGGGATGGAAGCTTGCGCCACGTCGCATTACTGGGCCCGCGAGATCGCGGCGCTTGGCCATGACGTGCGGCTGATCCCGCCGGCCTACGTGAAGCCTTATGTGAAGCGACAGAAGAACGACGCGGCTGACGCGGAAGCAATTTGCGAGGCTGTCACCCGGCCGAACATGCGCTTTGTTCCGGTGAAGACCGAGGACCAGCAAAGCGTGCTGGTGCTTCACCGGTCCCGTGACCTGCTGATGCGGCAACGCACGATGATCCTGAATGCGATCCGGGCTCACATGGCCGAGTTCGGTGTCATCGCCGCGCAGGGCCCCCGCAAGGTGACAGAGCTTGTTCGCCGTCTGCAGGAGGATCGGGATCCCGGACTGCCAGAGCTTGCCCGATCGGCGCTCTTGGCACTGGGGGCCCAACTTGAAAACCTGGCCACCGAAATCCGCACTATCGAGCGACAGTTGATGGCTTGGCACCGGCAGAACGCAGCGAGCCAACGCCTGGAAACGATCCCGGGTGTGGGCCTGCTCACCGCTACGGCGCTTGCAGCCAGTGTGCCGGACCCAACCGTCTTCAAATCCGGCCGGCAATTCGCGGCCTGGCTGGGGCTCGTGCCCCGACAGAACTCGTCCGGTGGCAAGGATCGGCTCGGGCATATCTCGAAGATGGGCAATGGCTACCTGCGGCGGTTGCTGGTTGTCGGTGCGACCTCGGTGACCAGGCGAGCCGGGACCATCGACAGCGGAACGGGCGCCTGGGTCAGGTCGCTGTTGGAGCGCAAGCCTGCGCGCCTGGTGACAGTCGCCATCGCTAACAAAACTGCGCGAACCGCTTGGGCCCTGCTGGCCAGAGAGGAGACTTACAAGGCCGTACCGGCCATCTGAACGAAGGAGGAACATGCGGCGCCTGACATCGCCGTGATCGAATGCAAGGGCAGAAGTGAGTGATGATGATCGAACGGGACCGCTGCAGGGACACCCCGAGGTGCTGTCAGGGCGTCAAAGCCCGATGGTCTGATTTGGGACCCGGCAAGCGGACTTCATCAAGGCCAGCGGTCACATGCGCCGCGCAAACAGGCCGGACAAATGACCGCTTTCCGAAAAGATCGTCAGAAACTCAAATTAAACCTTGCAAAACAGGAGCCGTCCACAAATGACAGCACCTGTTGAGGCGTTCTAGGACGCTGGCTTGATGTCGCAAACAAGCGCGCTGGCCGGTTCGACGCCGCGATTGTAGAACCAGTGCACCGTATCGGAATCCTCGATAAAGGTGCCTCCGGCCGAATGAGCGGTTTCGCCGCTGTCGCGGCCCTCGGTCCAGATACCGCTTTCCATATAAACCACGCCCGGTGTCGTGGCGGCGCTGTGGCGGGCGATCTGGCCGCCAGGGTCGATGGTGATCCGCCGCAGCAACAGGATATGGTCGCCCAGCCCGACCTGCGCCGCCATCGAGTCGGCTGGAACCGCACCGAGTTGTTCGACCGTCAGTCCGGCGTGCTCGGTCGGAGGATCGCCGTCTGCCATCGCCGGGATGCCGGCAAGGGCGAGCGTCACGCTGCCTGCGCAGAGCAGGGCACTGTAAGCGATTGGGCGTTTCATATGGTTTGTTCCGGTCATTTTGTTTTCTCCCTTGGGATTGATTGGATTTGCAGTGAGAGTGTAGGCTGGAGCAGTAAGATCGGGCAAAAGGCCAATTTTCATGCCCGGATGAAAGGAATTCATGCCGATGGGGCGCAAACTTCCATCCTTCTCAGCGGTGCGGGCCTTCGAGGCCGCCGCCCGGAATCTGAGCTTCAAGGCGGCCGCTGAGGAGCTTTGCCTGTCGCCGTCGGCGATAAGCCATCAGATCCGCGCTCTGGAGGACTATCTGGATACGGCTTTGTTCGAGCGCCGGGGCAACCAGCTGACCCTGACCCTGACCGGACGCGGCTATGCCGGCAAGATGACAAGCCTTCTTAACACGTTCGACGAAAGCACCCGAGCAGTGCGCGAGGCTGGCAGCAGACCATTCCGGGTGCTCTGCACGCCGGGTTTCGCCGCGCGCTGGCTGGTGCCCCGGCTCGACCG
>JBFFFS010000297.1:0-2323 GCA_041557855.1 Roseobacter sp.
CGGGCTGCTTGTGCAACAGCGTGGACTGCCCCTGATGGAAGGGAGGATCGAACCAGAACCAGCGCTCGGGCGTGTCCTCTTTCCCAAACGGGCTTTCGGTCATCTCCACATCGACGATCAGGAAATGCTCGTCAAAGGTTTCGCCTTCAAAGGAAAGCCCCATCCGGGTGCGCGTGGGGGATTTTGCACCGTCACATGCGATCAGCCAACCGGCCTCCAGATCGTATCGCCCGTCGGGCGTGCTTACGGTTAGAGTGACATGCTCGTCGTGCTGCGTGTGTCCGACGACCTGGTTGAGAAACCGCAGATCGATGAGCTCTGGAAAGTCGCGGGCACGTTCCACTAGGTAGTGCTCCACATAATACTGCTGAAGATTGACGAAGGCAGGGTATCTGTGCCCCGGTTCCGGCAGCAGATCGAAGGAATAGACTGGTTCCCCGCCGTGGAACTGGCGGCCGACCTGCCACGTCACGCCCTTGTCGAGCATCCTCGCGCCCACTCCCAACCGGTCAAAGATTTCCAGTGTGCGCTTGGCCCAGCAGATCGCCCGCGACCCGGTGGAGACGACGTTGTTGTCATCAAGAACGACGCTGCCGATACCCCGCTGCGCCAAATCGATGGCCAGGGCCAGGCCGACCGGGCCGGCCCCGATGATGGCCACCGGGTGGCGCGGCTCCTGTCCCGTCAGTCCGGGCGGCGAGATGTAGTCGAACGCGGCATATTCATGCGCCATCGTCATCGTTCCCTTTGCGCAGTTTCACCAGTGCCCAGATGAAGGTGCCGCCGAAAAAGGCGCCGGCGATGCCGATGACCTCGAACATGGCAGGCCCTTTCGGCAGGCCGCGCAGGCCAATGGCCGTGACCAGCATCACAAGCCCGGCCAGCGAGGCATAGAGGCGAAACCTCAACTCCTTGCGCGAGGGGCCGAACTTGTTGGTCATAGCGCCGCTTCCTCCCCGGTTTCGGGCGCTGCGAATATTTGCACGCAGGCTGCGACATGCCGCCGCTGCACAGAGCCCCTAAATGGTTGCCAAATGCCCATCATGCGGCTCATCCCTGCAGCGCCTCCCACATTTCACGGTCGCGCTCAGCGGTCCAGATGCGCGGATGAGCGATGCCGCGGGCCTCGTCGTAGGCGCGGGCGACGTTGAACGGCAGGCAATGCTCGTAAATGGCATAATCAGAGAATTTCGGATCACAGGCGGTACGAACGGCATCCCACGCTTCTTTCAGGGAACCGCCGCGTGCGGCGACCCGCGCGGCCGGCGCATAGGTGGAGGCGATGAAATCGCGGGTATTGGCGATGGCCGCCCCGACCATTTCGGCGCCTACAAGCGCGTCGCCGCGCCCCGGGGCAATGGCATCGACGTCAAAAGCCGCAATTGCATCGAGCGTTCCGGGCCAGTCGGCGAAATATCCGTCACCGCAATAGCAGGCCGAGCGGTACTCCACGATGTCCCCGGTGAACATCACGTTTTCATCCGGCACGTGTACGACGATATCCCCTGCCGTATGCGCGCGCCCCAGGTGCATCAGATCGACGCGGCGCTGGCCGAGGAACACGCTTATGCGCTTGGTAAACGTCGTGGTCGGCCAGGTCAGCCCGGGAATGCTTTCATGCCCTTCGAAGAGCCGTGGGAAACGCTGAAACTCGCTGTCCCAATCCTCTTGTCCGCGCTCGGCCACCATGCCGCGCGCCATGTCCGACATGATGATGGTCGGCGCCTGATAGGCCGAGGCGCCCAGTACCCGCACCGCGTGGTAATGGGTGAGCACCAGGTGGCTGATCGGTTTGTCGGTGACGCTGCGGACCTTGTCGATCACCTGCCGTGCAAGGCGCGGCGTAGCCTGCGCTTCCACGATCATCACGCTGTCGTCGCCGATGATGACGCCGGAGTTGGGATCGCCCTCGGCGGTGAAGGCCCACAGATCGCGTCCGACTTCGCTGAAGGTTATGGTCTTTTCCGTGAGGTCTGCCTGCGAGGCGAATGCTTTGCTCATTGCGTGTCCTTGATTGCGTGGGGAAGCGGGGTTTCGTGCCTCCGGCGGGGAGATTTTCGTCCAAAGAAATCATCACGGAAAGGAGACGGCGGGCAGGATGCTGCCGGAGCAGTTGCCAAAGCCGATGCGGTGATCTCTGGCCTGCGCGTGACCCGCGAGGGTGATGCGATCACCATCCTGAAGAAAGCTGCGGGTCTGCCCGTCTGCCAGCGTCAGCGGTGTCTGACCGCCCCATGTCAGTTCCAGCAGCGAGCCTCGCGCACCTTGCTCCGGCCCCGAGATGGTACCTGAGCCGAGAAGGTCGCCGCTGTTCATGGCGCAG
>JBFFFS010000298.1:0-2235 GCA_041557855.1 Roseobacter sp.
AGTTCGATGCGATCCTCTGGGCTGCAACCAAACACAAGTTCGCGCTGCCAAAAGAACACAGGGTCCCGGCAGTCATGGACAGCCTGCAATTCGAATTTAGCCGCTCGGCCGCGCGATTGTCCGATGGCTTGCAGAGCGAATTCCTGATGGGCGATGCCATTACCATTCCCGACATCCTCGCGTGCCACTGTCTCAACTGGGCCATTGGGTTGGGATTTCCCCGCACCGACGAAAGACTTTTTGCCTATGGGAAATCTTTGCGCGCGCGTCCCGCGTTTCAGGCGGCGGCAAGGTAGGACAGCGCACCCTTCGCGGCCCATCGTCCGGTCGCCAGCGACGCCGTGATGAGATAACCGCCCGTCGGCGCCTCCCAGTCGAGCATTTCGCCAGCGCAGAACACACCCGGCCGGTTCTTGAGCATCAGGTCCGGGGTCAGCGCGCGCCACTGTACGCCCCCGGCCGTCGAAATCGCCTCATCCATGGGCCGCAAGCCGCTGTGGCGCACCGGCAGATTCTTGAGGCGGTCGCCCCAATCCTCACGATCGAGCACGTCACCAGCCGTCATTTCGAAAAACAGCGCGACCTTAGCGGGCGACAAACGCCTCGTGTTTTTCAGCCAATGCGCAAGCCGCAGCTTCGCAGGTTTGCTCGCCAGTTCCGCGCGCAGTTTTTCGGCAGGGATATCCGGGGCCAGATCGACAAAGAGCGGCGCACCCATACGCACTGCCGGGGTCAACGAATAAATACCGCCCCCCTCAAGGCCGGACTGTGAAATCACCGCCTCACCGCGCGACACGAGATCCCCTGCCCGCCAGCTTACCGCCTTGAGAGATGCGCCCATATGCGCCGTCATATGAGATGACCAGTTCATCACCAGGCCCGCATTGGAAGCGGCGAAAGGCGCAACACCAACCTCCGCCTCGCGTAGGAGCGGGGCCCATGCACCATCGGACCCCAACCTCGCCCAGCTTGCCCCACCCAAGGCAAGAATGGTCACGTCACAGCAAACCCCCTGAGAGCCATCCGGTGTATCGAACGTGGCCTTTGGTCCATCCCATCCCGTCCACTTCCAACGCGTATTCCGCCTTACCCCAAGGTCGTCCAACCGCGCCAGCCATGCTCTCAGAAGCGGGGACGCCTTCATTGCCGTCGGAAAGACCCGCCCTGACGAGCCGGTAAAGACCTCCTGTCCCAGTCCCCGCGCCCACTCCTGCACGGCTGCACCGTCAAAATCCGTCAGAATGGGTCGCAGTTTCGAAGCAGACTCCGCAAATTGGCTCAGGAAAGGCTCAAAGTTTTCGTCTTTCGTCAGGTTCAGACCCGATTTTCCCGCCATCAGGAATTTTCGCCCGACCGACGGTTTCGCCTCGCAAAGAGAGACAGCAACACCCTCGCCGGCAAGCGTCTCTGCCGCCATCAGCCCCGCCGGCCCGCCGCCGATGATCAGCGCGCGCTTCACCGAACCGCCCAAATGACCGCATCAACGCGCTGCAAGAGATCAGATTTCAAAGATCGCATCCCTTTCCCCCGACGCCTTTCCAGCTAGGTTCATGCCTGTCCCGACGGTCCGGAGCAAGCCGAATGTCACATCCTATCTGTCCCTTGTGCTGCCGCCCGATCCCACCTGACGTCAAGCAAAGCCAGCACCACCTGATCCCGAAACTCAAGGGCGGAAAAGGCGGAGCTACAGTACTTTTGCACCATATCTGCCACCGTGAAATCCACGCCACCCTGACGGAAGCGGAACTTGCCAGAGCCTACAACACCATAGACGCCCTGCGCGCGCATCCCAGGCTCGAAAAATTTATCCGATGGGTGCAAAAACGCCCACCCGGATTCCTGTCGAAAGTACCAGGGGGCCGCCGCCGAAAATCTTGAGGATCAGCTGCACATCTCCTTGATTTGAAGTGCGATTTCCGGATCAGCCGCTACCGTATCGGCCACCACCATTTGCGCAGGCGACACCACTTCATCCGCATCGACGATACGGTCGATCAGACCGAAGGCCAGCGCTTCCTGCGCATCGATTTTCTGCCCACCCATCAGGATCAACTTGGCCCTTGCGGGTCCGATCAGCGCCGCGAGGCGGCCCGGATCGCTGGGCTGCGGCAGAAATCCATGTTTCATGACCGGGTAGAAAAACCTGGCATGCGGCGGCGCGATCCGGATATCGCAGGCCAGCGCCATGCCGAAGGCGCCTCCGGCGAGCGTCCCGTTCAGTGCCGCCACGCTCAG
>JBFFFS010000299.1:0-2217 GCA_041557855.1 Roseobacter sp.
ACGCAGGCTAAGGCAGAGTGATTCAAGGGCGCATGCGCGCGGCCGTTAATGCATCTGACCACAGGCCCATACGTTCCAGTCCGGCAACGATCAAAACAATCGCAGCGATCGCGAAGATCAGTTTGACCCTGCGTGAGGACGGCGGATTACGCGCCCATCGCACAAGGCGCAGAAAATAACGGGGCTCCATAGCTCAGTCTTCGTCCGGAAAACGAACCTTGCCGATATAAGGCAGATTCCGGTTTCGTTGCGCGTAATCGATCCCATAGCCCACGACGAATTCATCCGGAATTTCGAACCCGGTCCAGTCCGCGCGGAAATCGACCTCGCGTCGGCTCGGCTTGTCAAGCAGAGCGATCGACTTCAAGCGGGCGGGCAGGCGGCTTTTCAGCAGGGACGTCACGTGCTTGAGCGTATGGCCTGTATCGACGATATCCTCGACAACGAGTACATCGCGCCCCTCGATCGCGCCGCGCAGGTCTTTCAGAATACGAACCTCGCGGCTGCTTTCCATCCCGTCTCCATAGCTGGAGGCTTCCAAAAAATCGACCTCGATGGGTAAATCCAGCTCCCGCACAAGATCGGCGATGAAGACGAAACTACCGCGCAAGAGCCCTACCACAACCAGCTTGTCCGTATCGGAAAACTCCTCATGGATATCGCGGCACAGGCTCTCGATTCTGGCCGCGATGGCTTTGGCGGAGATCATTTCGTCTATGACATAAGGACGCGTTGTCATGTGTTGTACCTTGAATTTCGGAGGCGGACATAGGACATGATGGCTAAACGGACCAACGCGACAAATCAATGCCGACCCATTCCGAAACACGCCAGCTGCCCTATACCGCGCAACAAATGTATGACCTCGTGGCTGATGTGGCGCGATACCCCGAGTTCCTGCCGTGGTGTTCGGCAGCGCGCGTGCGCTCGGTGACGGAACAGGGCGATACCGCGCTGATGAAGGCCGATCTGGTGATCAGCTTCAAGGTCTTTCGCGAGCGTTTTACCAGCCAGGTGGTCCTCGCGCCCAAAGCCAAGACAATCGATACGGAGTATCTGGACGGACCCTTTCGCTACATGAAATCGAACTGGGCCTTCAAAGACGTTGACGGTGGCTGCGAAGTTTCTTTCTTCGTGGATTTTGCATTTCGCAACATGATCCTGCAGCGCATGATCGGGATCGTCTTCAACGAGGCGATGCAGCGGATCGTGCGTGCCTTCGAACAGCGCGCGGCCGATCTTTACGATCCTGTCGTGCCGTCTGCCTGAGACACGACCTTCAGCAGAAGGCTCAAGGCATGATCCCGCGCGGCGGCGCGGACCTGTGCCCGACCGAGCGCGCCGAATTCGACGGTTTGTGTCGTCGTGCCGGCGGATGACGCTACCCCGAAGCAGACGCGCCCTTCGGGTTTGTGATCCGATCCTCCGGGACCCGCGATGCCGGTCACCGCTACTGCCACTTGAGCTTGCGCATGGGCCAGGGCGCCTGCTGCCATTTCTGCGGCGACCTCCTCGGAAACTGCGCCATGGGCCTCAAGTGTCGCGGCACGCACGCCAAGCATCTCTATCTTCGCTGCGTTGGAATAGGTGACGAAACCTCGTTCCACCACGGCGGAAGAACCAGCGATGTCAGTCAGGGCAGCGGCGATCATCCCGCCCGTGCAACTTTCGGCCGTAGCAATCATGAGATCGGCTGCCTTGGCGGCATCCAGCACCTGCTCGGCCAGCAACATGCTAAAACACTCCGTGGTAAAGACCAGCGAGTGCCAGCACACCGAGCGCCGCAAACACTCCGGCAATGATGTCGTCGAGCATCACGCCCAGAGCATCGCCCCGGCGGTCTGCCCAGCCGACAGGGCCGGGTTTCCAGATGTCGAAAAGACGAAAGAGTGCGAAGGCCGCAATCCAGCCCGGCCACATAACCAGTATATTCAGACCCATCGACCATGCCGCGTATGACAAGGGCAGAAGCGCGATCCACTGGCCCGCCAATTCATCTACGACGATCTCGGACGGGTCTTGGTCTTCCTGTCCTTTGGTCATAGCGGCAGTGGCCCACCAACCCATGGAAAAGGCGGCTAGGATACCCAGCACCAACAGGGGAAAACCGCCGATCACATGCACCAGCCACCCCCAGGGCAGCGCCACGAGAGACCCCCAGGTGCCCGGTGCCGGGCGGATATACCCAACGCCCAGCACGGTGCCGATCAACTGCGC
>JBFFFS010000300.1:0-2184 GCA_041557855.1 Roseobacter sp.
ATGGCTATCTCGCCTCGCGCTACCGTCCCGGTGACCGAATTTTCCTGTTCGGCTACTCGCGGGGCGCCTATGCGGTTCGTAGTCTGGCGGGGGTAATCGACCAGATGGGCCTTTTGCGCGCCGACGAAGCGACCGAGCGTAACATCCGAGACGTCTATCGCTTTTACGAAAACGATCCGACAAGGCCCGGTTCCGTCGCCTTTTCGCGGGCGCAGTGTCTGCAGGACGTCGAGATTGAGATGATCGGGGTCTGGGATACGGTCAAGTCGCTGGGGCTGAACGCCCCGATCATCTGGCGGCTGAGCGAGCAGCAACACGCGTTCCACAACCATGACCTCAGCCACAACGTGCGGGCCGGCTATCACGCGCTGGCGCTGGATGAGACGCGGATGGCCTACAAGCCGGTCCTGTGGACCTCGCCAGCGGGGTTCAGCGGGCGGGTGGAGCAGGTCTGGTTCCCGGGCACTCATGGCGACATCGGCGGGCAGCTTGGCGGGTTCGAGGCGGCACGACCGCTGGCAAACGTGCCTCTGGTATGGGTGCTGGAGCGCGCAGCGGCGCGTGGGTTGCCCTTGCCCGACGGCTGGGTGGAGCGGTTCCCGCGCGACATTCACGCGCCATCGATCGGGACGTTTCGCGGCTATGGCAAATGGTTCATTACCCGGCGCGCGCGGGTCACGTTGCAGGACCCGTCAGAGCGTTTGCACGACAGCGTGGCGCTGCGCCGCAATGCCGCTCGTCCGCATAGCCTGTTTGGTGTGTTCGGCCATACGACCTGACGGTCAAGCGGTTTGCACCCGGCGCAAGTCAGCTGATTTTCATGATGATGCAGGTCGTAGATCCGGTGGCATAAAGCTTGCCGTCCTCCGCGCCGCGGATATCCGCATGGGCCACGCCGGTCGAGCGTCCGACATGGTCGATCAGCGCTTCGCAGACCACCTGCGTGCCTGGCGGGATCGCGCGGGTGATGTTCACCTTGTACTCCAGTGTCGTGTAGACAGAGCCTTGGGGCACTTTCGTCATGACCGCGCAGCCGAGCGCAGAGTCGAGCAGGGCGCCGTACCAGCCGCCATGTACCGCGCCGCTGGGGTTGAGCACCTCGAAACCTGGGCTGCCGCTAAAGACGACACGCCCTTCCTCGACCTCGGTCACGCGAAAGTTCAGCGTGTTGGCAATAGGCGCACCGGCCAGGCGGCCCTCGAGCACGCCTAGCATGAAATCGAGCCCGGACATGCTGAGGATCTTGGCGCGGGGTGTCAGCTCCTCTGGGCTTTTTGCGGCATATTGCATCGGCGCTCTCCGGTCAGGGTCCGAAGCGCAGGCTAGAGCGGGCGGTGCCCGCTCTCAAGAGCCGATCTTTGCGGGTTACGCCACGTCCCGGATTCCGGTGATTGCCTGTTTGACTCCCAGCGCATGGCAGATGCTGCGCGTAAGATCGGGACGGTTGAGCGTGTAGAAATGCAGCGCATCCACGCCTTCTTCCACCAGATCGGAGCACAACTCGGTGCAGAGCGCCTGTGCCAGCAGGTCGTGGCGGTTGTCGCGGATCGCCGCGTCGAAGGCCTGATCGAGCCAGAGCGGAATTTTCGTGCCGCATTTCTCGGCGAAGGCGCGTGCGCTTTTCCAATTGGTGATCGGCAGAATACCCGGCGTGATCGGCGCGGTGATCCCGGCCTTGGCGCAGGCGTCGCGGAAGCGCAGGAACGTCTCGGCTTCAAAGAAGAACTGGGTGATGGCCTCGGAGGCGCCCGCATCGAGCTTGGCCTTGAGCCAGTCTATGTTGGCTTGCGGGCTTGCGGCTTCGGGATGGGTGTCGGGGTAGGCGCCGACACGCAGCGTGAACTGTCCGGTCTTTGCAAGCGCCTCGATCAGATCGACGGAATTGGCGAAGCCGTCAGGGTGCGGAACGAAGCCGTTGCTGCCCTCGGGCGGGTCGCCACGCAGGGCCACCAGATCGGTGATTCCTGCCTTGGCAAAGCGCTGCGCGATCGCCATCGTCTCGGCGCGCGAGGCACCCACGCAGGTCAGGTGCGCGGTGACCGGCAGGCCGGAGTTTTTGCGCAATGTGTAGGCGGCGTCATGCGTCAGGTCGCGGGTGCTGCCGCCCGCCCCGTAGGTCACGGAAAAGAAGCGCGGGTTCAGCGGGGCCAGCGCCTGTGCGGTTTCCCACAGTTTGAATGCGCC
>JBFFFS010000301.1:0-2008 GCA_041557855.1 Roseobacter sp.
CGTCCGTGAAACCCGACCATCGCCCCCTTCTTCGTGCGCCTCGCGGCAAATCCGGCCCGGCGGCGGCTCTGCGGGGGCGAAGTCAGAATGGGCCTGAAAACAGTCTCTAACCCGTGGGCTGCGAGTGCCGTGCGCACCACGCCCACCTTCCATTCGGCCACAAGTTCATCATCGGCATGTTGCAACTGGCAGCCGCCGCAGGATTTGAAATGGCGGCAGGGCGGAGCTACCCGGTGATCCGACGGGGTGACGATCTTCACATCTTCGAGCCGGTCGCCCTGCAGCCGCCCTTCGACCACTTCGCCGAGCAGGCTGCGGGGCACAAATATCGGGCCTTCGGCGATCCCGTCGCCGTGAATACCAAGTCGCGTTATTCTGTATTGCCCCATGCCTCTGCCTTAAGCCCGAACGTGATCCGGCAACACCCCTATTCCGCCGCCTGCGTCTGAATAAACCCACCGGACTGGCGTTCCCAGTACTGCGCATAGAGACCACCGCGCGCCCGCAGCTCCTCATGAGGGCCGTCTTCGACAATATGCCCGTCATCCATGACCACGATCCTGTCCATTTCGGTCAACGTCGAAAGCCGATGCGCGATGGCAAGCACGGTCTTGCCGTCCATCACCCGGTCCAGCGCCCCCTGGATCGCTGCTTCTACCTCGCTATCCAGCGCACTTGTCGCCTCGTCGAGGATCAGGATCGGCGCATCCTTGAGAATGGCGCGCGCCAGAGCGATCCTCTGCCGCTGGCCACCCGACAACTTTACGCCCCGCTCGCCCAAATGCGCATCATAGCCGCGGCGGCCCATGTGATCTTCAAGGGCCATGATAAAATCATGCGCTTCGGCCTTGCGCGCTGCCGCGATCACCTCTTCCTGGGTGGCATCGGGCCGCCCGTAAAGGATATTGTCCCGCGCCGAGCGGTTGAACATTGCGGTCTCCTGCGTGACCATGCCGATATTGCGCCGCAGGCTCTCCTGCGTCACTTCGGTAATATCCACCCCATCGATCTCAATTTTGCCTTTTTCCGCTGTGTAGAGACGCAATAACAAGGCAACAAGCGTCGATTTCCCAACACCCGAAGCACCCACAAGCCCCAGCTTTTCACCCGGTGCAATGGTCAGGTTGATCCCCTCGACACCGCCCGCGTCCCGCCCGTAGGCAAAGCTCACATCAGTGAGAGTGACACGTCCCTCCCTCACCACGAGCTCTTTAGCGTCCGGAGCATCCTCGACCCGGTTGCGTGGAGTCAGAGTGCGCATCCCGTCTTCGACTTCGCCGATGTTCGAATAAATTGTCATCAGCGTGAAACTGACCCAACCCGTCATCTGCGCGATACGGATTGCGATGGCACCCGCGGCTACGATATCGCCCTGCGTCGCCTGCCCGGACTGCCATAGGAGCAACGTCCCGCCCAGCAGCAGCACCGGCAAAATCCCCGCAAGTGACATCAGCGCAAAACGGAAGCCTGCAGAAAGATAACCGAACTGCAAGGCGCGGCTGCGGAAGGTTTGCATCGCACCCAGCGCCGCGCGGTCTTCATGCGCCGCATGGGCGAAGAGCTTGACCGTCTTGATGTTGGTGATGGTGTCGACCACCTGCCCCGACACCATCGCCCGCGCCGCCGCCCGCCCGGCAGAGCGCTTGCGGATTCGCGGAAGAAACCAGCGTATGAGCCAGATATAGCAAAAGAGCCAGACGCCGAATCCCAGCGCCACGCGCCAGTCGATCGCCAGCAAGAGAAGAACGGAGCCGACAAGAGACGCCAAGGCAAAAGCGACCACATTGATGATCTCGGACACCACATCGGTGACCGCCCGTGCCGCCTGCATCTGCTTCTGGGCAATGCGCCCGGCGAAATCGTCATCGAAAAAGCTGACCGTCTGGCCCAGCGTCCAGCGGTGCAGACGCGACAGCACCAGCGGATTCACATTGGGTTGCACGATGATCGAATTGGCTGCCGAGGACAGCCCGAAGAAAAGGGGCCGCGCGAGAATGAAGAAGGCCAA